>NZ_DATNGK010000216.1:0-89537 GCF_035605935.1 Actinocrinis sp.
GCTGGCCGACGGCTTTGCCGCGATTCCCGCGGGTCGAGGTCGAAGTCGCGGCAGGATGACCGCTCGTGCCGCTGCCTCCGGCCTATCTCGCGGTGAGCAACGTCTTCACGGCCCTTCGACTTGTGCCGATGAGCGATCGCGCCGCCGAGCCGATGGACTTCACCGGTCGGGTGATGCGCAACTTCATCTACCTCGACCCTGCCGGCGTGCCCGACGATGCCGAGTTAGGGGCGTGGCTGCGGCCCGCCGTCGCCGCGGTCGCGGCTCCCGGGCCGCCGCCGCCGCCGTGACCTTCACACTCACCAAGTCCGGTGGGCGTGGCTATCGGGCCCGGGGAGCGCAGCTGCGAGGGCGTCGGCCCGATGCCCGTCTCGCGCCGCGTGCTTGTGATTTGCAAGTAGACAGGTCATACTGCGCGGGAACCGTATACCTCTAAGGCAAGGTGCGTCGTTCATGGTGGAGATCACGGACCAGGTGACCGTGCAGGCCCCGGTCGAGCAGGTCTGGGCGGCTATCCAGGACCCCGGCAAGCACGTGACGTGGCATCCGTTCGCCACACGCATCGAGGGCGCACACACGCTGGGCGATACGCGCGAATGCAGCGTTCTGGTCGGGGGAAAGCCGGGTACAACCCGGGAGCGCTGCTCCACCTACGAGGAGGCGCGCGCGATCACATGGAGCGTCGAGCAGGACAGCAGCGGGTTCTCGCGCATGGTGTCGGACTGGCGCACCGGCTTCAGTCTCGAACCGCAGGGCTCCGGCGCGACGCTGGTGACCGCGCGCAGCCTGTTCACCCCACGGTTGCCCACGCGGCTGATGATGCCGATAATCCGGCGCAAGTTCCACCAGACCCAGCGCGCGATCCTGGGCGGGCTCAAGCAGTACGCGGAGCGCTGAGTTGATGCCCGCCGAGGTCCCCGACAGCGCCGCCGAGCGCTTCTACCAGTCCCAGCGCACAGCGCGGCTCGGCGACGCGTCGATCACGCAGAAGAAGATGTTCGGCACCACGGCGCTGTGCGTCGGCGGCAAGGTCTTCATGTTCCCCTGGCGCGGCACGCTGGTGGTCAAGATCCCGGCGGCGCGGGTCGAGGAGCTGATCGCCGCCGGGCACGCCGAGCGCTTCGACCCCGGCCACGGACGTACCAGCGCGACCTGGGCGGCCGTCTTCGCCGACGCGGGCGAGCAGTGGCCGCACCTGGCCGAGCAGGCGCGCTCGTTCGTCGCGGGATGAAGCGGCCCGAGCCGCGCTCGCACTGCCCGATCAGTTCGGCGCTGGACATCTTCGGTGACAAGTGGTCGCTGCTGGTCATGCGCGATCTGCTGTTTCGCAACAAGGCGCACTACCGCGAGTTCCTGGCCTCCGAGGAGGGCATCGCGACCAACATCCTGGCCGACCGCCTCGCCCGGCTTGAGGCGGCGGGTCTGATCGAGAGGACCGGCGAGGACCCGCGCAGCGGCAAACAGGCCTACCTCGCCACCGCGAAGGGCCAGGACCTGATCCCGCTGCTGCTGCAGATGATGCTCTGGAGCGTGCGACACGATCCGCGCACCACGGCACCCGACGCGCTGATCGCACACCTGGAGGCCGACCTGGACGCGGCGGCGCGTGCCATTCGGCGCGAAGGGGGCGTCCAGGCGTTCCTCGAATCCCTGTGACGCGCGGCCTGCCAGCTGGCGGTCACGCTTGCCGCGCGAGGCCAGGGGGTGGCGGCGATCGTGGTCGTCTTCGCCTACTACTCGGGCGCGACGCGGGTCATGTTCGACTTCACCCGGATCTATCGCAATCTGGAAAGCGCGATGACCGAGGCCGCGCAGTTCACCGCCCTGCTGCGCACACCGGCGACCGTGCTCGACCCACCGGTGCCCGTGCCGCTGCGCTCCCGGCCCGCCGAGATCCGATTCGAGCGGGTGACTTTCGGCTACGGCAGCGGCGAGCCGCTCTTCGACGAGCTCGACCTGACCGTGCCCGCCGGCACCAGAATCGGGCTGGTAGGCCGCTCCGGCGGCGGCAAGAGCACGCTGACCAGACTGCTGCTGCGGATGACCGACATCGACGGCGGCAGCATCCTAATCGGCGGCCAAGACATCCGCGACCTGCGCCAAGCCGACCTGCGCAGCCAGATCGCCTATGTGCCCCAGGATCCTGCGATGTTCCACCGCTCGCTGCGCGAGAACATCGCGTTCGCCCGGCCGGATGCCACCGAGGCCGAGATCCACCGCGCAGCCGAGGCCGCGCACGTCGCCGAGTTCGTCAACAGCCTCCCGGACGGTTACGACACGATGGTGGGCGAACGCGGGGTGAAACTCTCCGGTGGGCAACGCCAGCGCGTCGCCCTGGCCCGAGCCATCCTGCGCGATGCCCCGATCCTGCTGCTGGACGAGGCAACCAGCGCCCTGGATTCCGAGAGCGAGAGCCTCGTCCAAGAGGCGCTGTGGCGGCTGATGCAAGGGCGCACCGCGCTGGTGGTGGCACACCGCCTCAGCACCGTCGCCGACATGGACCGGCTCATCGTGCTCGACCGCGGCCGGATCATCGAGCAGGGCACCCACCACGAACTGCTCGCCGCCGAGGGCGCCTATGCGAAACTCTGGCAACACCAGTCAGGCGGTTTCCTCACCGACACCGACACACCCGCGCAAGTAGGCGCCACCGCCTGATCTCGCGGAGAGTCACGGACGGCACCGCCGGGCGCGCATGCGGCGCGGTAAGTCGCCTCTAACCTGGGATAACCGATCACATGAACGAAGCGTCCGTCACCGCATACCTCGAGCGCATCGGCCTGCCGCGTCCCGACCGTCCCGACGCGGAGTACCTGCGCCGCCTACATGGTCAGCACCTGCACACGGTGCCGTTCGAAAATCTGAGCATCCACCTTGGTGAGGACGTGCCCTTAGAGGAGGACGCGCTCTTCGACAAGATCGTCACGCGGCGGCGCGGCGGCTACTGCTATGAGCTGAACGGGCTGCTTGCGGCGCTGCTGCGCGCGCTGGGCTATCGGGTGAGCCTGCTGGCCGTGCGCGTACACGGCGAGCACGGCTTCGGCCCGCCGTTCGACCACCTCGCGCTGTGCGTCGACCTCGCCGAGCCGTGGCTGGTGGACGTCGGCTTCGGCCGGCACACCGAGTTCCCGCTGCGCCTGGATGACCGCGAGGAGCAGAAAGATCCCGGCGGCGTCTTCCGCATCCAGACGACAGCCGACGGCGACCTCGACGTCTACCGAGACGGCACGGCGCAGTACCGCATCGAGCAGCGTCCGCGCGAGCTCGCGGATTTCACCATCGCGCACGGGTTCCAGCGGTACGCCCCCGCGTCCCATTTCACGCACTCGCCGTTCTGCACCATCCTCACAGACACCGGCATGATCACCTTGGCGGGCCGCAGGCTGATCACTACCACGCGAGGCGCCGAGCGCAGAGAAGAAACCCTGGAAACCGACGCGCAGGTGCTCGCCGCGTACCGCTCACACTTCGGCATCACGCTCGACCACGTACCCGACCACAGACAGGCGACAACCGACGACACCTGACATCAGGCGGCTGACACGCTCCCGATCCGGCGAATCGTCCGGCAGCTCTTGTGCGATGCGAGCGTTGGTCCCCGGTCCTGTGGCGGTCGTCGGCGCACTCGTGACCCTCCGGGCCGGCGTTCAACTGCTGTCCGGCCGCTCTGTTCGAACGCTCGCGGCGCTGTCCATGCTGGTGCGATAGCGGGGCCACGGCTCCGGTACACCGCCTGGACGGAGGGGAACGCCATGATCAACACCGAGGCCGTCTTCGAGCGCTTCGAACACCCGTACTCATATTCCCTGGTCAGCGGACTGCTCTCGGCCGAGGACCTGTCGAGGCTCAACGCCGAGTTGCCGCCCTGGGATCTGTTCCGGCGCCTGGTGAAAGAAGGGCCCGAGTACGACAAGCACTACCGCATGTGGCTGATGGACCTCTACGACGAGCAAGGGCGCGCCGCCGGGACCGAGAAGCTGCCGGCCGCCTGGGCCGAGTTGCTCGACGACCTGCTGTCGCCGCAGTTCGCCGCCGCCCTCGAGCGGGGCCTTGGCGTGGATCTGGCCGGCCTCGGGCTGACGCTGGGCATCTACCGATACATAGACGGCGACTACACCACCGTGTCCGTGGGCAAGTCGACGAAGGTCGTGCACTTCGCGTTCTACTTGAACGATTCGTGGATCGATGCAGAGGGCGGCCACATGCACCTGTGGGCGGCCAAGGACGCCATGGAGCCAGCCGTGTCCATCGTTCCCGTCGGCGGAACCGCGGCGGTGATGTCGCCCAGCGAGGTGACATGGCACAACATCGGGAAGATCACGACCGGTACCGCGAAGGACCGGATCAACATCATGGTCGAGTACTGGAAGAACTAGGCAGCGGCTCCGTAGCCCTCGCACCGGCGATCACCACGCCCTGACCTCGTGATCCTCAACGTAGCGACGCGCTTGATCTTGCCGATGGCGACCGATGCGTTATTCGAGGAGGAAATCGTTGCGCGATTGCGCAACGGGAGAGGGTATTTAGGCAGGACGGCGTGTGGGCAGCCGGTGGAACCCGCCGCGGTGGAAGATCAGCGCCTCCGCCGCGGTCGGCGCGCCGTGCGTAAAGCCGACGACCTCGCCCACGAAGATCGAGTGGTCGCCGCCGCGGTGCACATCGGTCAGCCGGCATTCGAGCCGGGCGAGGGCCCCGGCGAGCAGGGGGACGCCGGTCTGCGGGCCCGGGTGCCAGGCTATGCCGTCGAACTCGGCGGCGCCGCGCGGGCGGGTGCGGTCAGCGAAGTAGCACGCGTGCCCTTCCTGGTCGGCGGCCAGCACGCTGACGCCGAAGACCCGCGCTCGCAGCACGGCCGCGTGCATGGCAGCACTCTGCGCGACGCAGACGAGCGCGAGCGGCGGGTCCATCGACAGCGAGGTGAAGGCGTTCGCCGTCATACCGCAGGGCGCGTGGGTCTGCGAGGTCATCACAGTGACGCCGGTGGCGAACTGGGCGAACGCGGCACGCAGGGCCTTGGTGTCCAGCTTCGCAGTGGGATCCAGCTTCGCAGTGGGATCTAGCTGCGCAGTGGTGTTCAGCGGCGGGCACAGAGCGTCGCTCATACTGGTGCTGGTGCTGGTGCTGGTGCTCGTGCTCATCGCGCGGCTCCGGATGCCGAGGCAAGCGGCGTGACGTGTTGTTCGGTACGAAAGTCCCGGCAGGCGTCCTTGAGAGCCGCCAGGTGCTTCAGGCTGCCGAGCACGGCGTCAGGGTCCGGCACGAAGTCGATGAGACAGGCCAGTTCGTCCACGCCCAGCCCGGCGAGCTTGCGGACCAGCGGTGTGACGCCGTCCACGGTGCCGAACAGTCCTCCGGCGTCGAAGAAGCGGTCGAATGAGTGCTCGATGAGGAAGTCGACGTCCTCGTCGCCCAGCTCGGCCGGGTCGACCGTTCCCAGCAGGTCGCCCGCGGCGGCCACCCACAGACCCAGGGAACTGCGAAGGTAGGCGCTGAAGGGTTCGTACACCGTCTCGCGCACCGACGCGCGATCCGTACCGAGGAAGGTGTGCAGCATGAGCACCACATGACCCGGACCGCCGTGCGCCTCGGCGTGCAGTCGGCGGTATTCGCCGATCTTGGCCGGCAGGTCGTCGAGGTCCTGTCCCAGCAGGTGCGTGAGCACGCCGGTGCCCAGCCGGCCGGCGGCGCGGAAGGTCTCGATATTCCCCGAGCTGGTGAGCCAAGCGGGCAGGTTTGGCTGGACCGGCGTCGGAAACGTGCGGACCGTCGCCGGTTCGCCCCTGCCGTCCGCGACCTGCGCGGGTTCACCCCGCCACAGCCGCCGCACCTGCTCGATCGTGCGCGCCACGACATCGCGGCGGTCGGCGAAGTTCTCCGGCCGCAGGGCGAAGTCGGTCGCGTGCCACCCGGATGCGAAGGAAATGCCCGCGCGGCCGCCGGAGAGGTTGTCAATCACCGACCATTCCTCGGCGATACGGGCCGGGTGATGCAGTGGCGCCACCACGCTGCCCGCTCGCACGCCGATCCGCCGGGTGACCGCCGCGACCGCCGCTCCGGTTACCGCAGGGTTCGGATATAGGCCGCCGAACTCGTGGAAGTGCCGCTCGGGGGTCCACACCGCGGCGAACCCCGCGTCGTCGGCGAATCGGGCGCCCTGCAGCAGCAGACGGTAGCGATCGAGCCCGGACCCGCTGTGGTCCGCGAAGTAGAACAGGCTGAAGTCCACGGTTGTCTCCCACTTTCCGCGTTGCAGGGCGCCGGGTCGGCCGCCCGATCAGCTGCGGCTCGGGCCGGCGCTGCTTTCCAGCGCCGCCAACGGCCGGCCGGCCTCGGTGAGCCCTTGGGTGACGGCCACCGCGAACGCCCCGAGTACCGGCGCACGGAACAGAGTGCGGACCGGCAGCTTGACTCCGGTGTGCCGCTCTACCTCCCGCATCGCCCGGATGGCGAGCAGCGAGTGTCCGCCGATTTGGAAGAAGTTGTCGTCGATGCCGACCTGCGGGCGGTCGAGCAGCTGCTTCCAGACGTCGGCCAGCAGCCGCTCTGCCGGGGTCGACGGGGCCGCGTGCGGGCCGCCCGAACGCAGCTGCGCAGGCGTCGGCAGGGCTTTGCGATCCACCTTGCCAACCGGCGAGCGCGGGATCTCGGCGATGGCGAGCAGCGCGGTCGGGACGAGGAAGCTGGGCAGCCGCTCCTGCACGAACGAGCGCACCGCATCGAGGTCGGCGCCCGCGGGCCCGGCGACGAGGTATCCGACCAGTTCCGGTGCCCCGGCGACGTTCTCCTTCACCGCGACGACGGCCGAGGCCACGTCGGGGTGGCGCTCCAGAGCTGCTTCGATCTCGCCGAGCTCGATGCGCACTCCGCGGATCTTCACCTGGTTGTCGACCCGGCCGAGGAATTCGATCTGGCCGTCAAAGCCCCAGCGCGCCATGTCGCCGGTGCGGTACATCACCGCGCCGGGCGCGTGCGGGTTCGGCAGGAAGCGCTGCGCGGTCAGTTCCGGGCGGTCCAGATAGCCATCCGCGACGCAGGGCCCTGAGACGTGCAGCTCGCCTGGCACGCCGATCGGGGCGATCCGGCCGTGCCGGTCGAGGATATCGACGCGGGTGCTGAAGACGGGGCGGCCGATGGTGATCGGCTCGGGGTGGTCCCGGCGCAGGTGCTGCGCGGTGACGAAGACGGTCGTCTCGGTCGGGCCGTAGAGGTGCCAGACGTCTGTCACGTCTGAGCGCCGGAAGATGTCGGCCAGGAGCTGGTCGCTCAGGTGCTCGCCGCCGACCGTGATGGTGCGCAGCCCCTTCGGCAGCCGGTTGTGCCGCAGGAACTCGGCGAGGACCGACGGCACGAGGTTCATCAACGTGACGCCGTCGAACTCGGCGCAGTCCTCGGGCACGGCCAGCAGGCCCTCGGTCAGGCGCAGCCGGCCGCCGGACAGCAGCGGCGGCCAGATGTCCATGGCCGAGACGTCGAAGGAGAAGGCGATGGTCCCGAACACGCGGCGGAACGCGTCCGCGCCGATCGCCTCGATGAACCAGTCGAGGTACCAGCTCAGGTTCCGGTGCAGGGTCCGCACACCCTTGGGACGTCCGGTCGATCCAGACGTGTACATGACGTAGACGAGGTTGTCCGGCCCGGCGGCGGGCGGTACGGGCGCTTCGGAGACCCGCGCGAGCTCGTCGGCGTCACGATCGACGAGCACCGCGCGCGCCGCATGCGTCGCGCCGAACAGCGGCAGCAGCCCCTCGCGCGTGATGAGAACGGGCGCCCCGGAGTCTTCGAGCACGTACGTGAGGCGTTCGGCCGGGTAGGTCGGATCCAGCGGCAGGTACGCGCCCCCGGCCTTGAGGATGGCCAGGATCGCCGTCACGGCCTCGATGCCGCGCTCCAGGGACATGCCGACCGGGACGTCGGGCCCGACGCCAAGGTCGCGCAGATGATTCGCGAGGCGGGTCGACGCGAGATCCAACTGCGCGTAGGTGACCCGTCTGCCGGGCTCCTCGACCGCGACGGCATGCGGGGTCCGGACGGCCTGGCGGGCGAACAAGTCGTGCACCATCGCCGTCGGCGCGGGCCGCGACTCGCCCTGCCAGTCGCGCTCCAGCAGGCCGCGCTCGTGCTCGGTCATCATCGGCAACTGCGCCACCGGACCTGACGCCCCGTCCGCGATCGCGCGGAGCACTTCGGCCACATGCCCGGCCAGGTAGTGCATGCGAGCACTGTCATAAAGGTCGGTCGCGTAGTCGAGGCGGATCCACAGGTCGCCGACGGCCGACCGCGCACACCGCACCCACAGGTCGAGCCGCTGGTCAACGCCGGCCGCCTCGATGGCTGCCGCCGCGTGGCAACCGAGCGCGCCGTCGATCCCGGCGCCATCCTGCGCCGTGACTTCGACCCCGATCTGGAAGACCGGATGCCGGCTGCTGTCGCGCGGTCCGGTCGCCTGCTGCGCGATCCGCGGGAACGGCGTGGCGGCGTGCGCCAGGGCGTTGTCCCGCTCGGCGCGGACCGCCGCGAGCAGCGCCGGGACCTCGGCGGCGCCGGATATCTCGAGGGTCACCGGAACAAGGTCGCAGAAGGGCCCCACGACGTGCTCGAGTTCCGGCGCGGGCCGTCCGTCGTGCGCCAGGCCGAGGGTCACCTGGTCGCTCGCGGCATGCCGCGCGACCACTACTGCGGTCGCGGCCAGCAACGCGGTTTCGAGGTCGGTGCCGGCGTCGTCGGCGGCGCGTTCAAGCCGCTGCACGGCGCGCTGCTCAATCACGGCCTCGACCCGGTCGCTGCGGAAGGACATCGTCGCCGGCCGGGTGTGGTCGACCGGAAGTTCCGCGCTCGCTGCGGCGGCGACGCATTCACGCCAGTAACTGTCGAGCCGGTTGCCGTACGGTCCGTCGAGCAGGGCGCGCTGTTGGGCGGCGTATTCGGCATAGGAGGAGTCGAGAGCCGCGAGCCGAGGGCTCTCCCCCGCACGCCGCGACGCGTACAACGCGTTCAGATCACGGACCAGGATGGTCATCGACCGCTGATCCGCGATCGACGGATGCGCCGTCAGACTCAGCAGGTGATCGTCGGGGCCGAGGAGGTCCAGACGAGCATGGAACAAGGGGGCCGACTCGTCGAAGGCGTGCCGGGTTTGCTCGGCGACGATGCGCGCCACCCGGCTTTCCGGATCCTGCGCGGCGTCTTCGGAGGCGTTCACGACCAGGAGCGGATCCGCAGGCGGCGCGGCGATCTCCTGTTCGAGCCGCCCTTCGGCGAGGACGAACACCGTGCGCAGCGCCTCGTGCCGCGCCACCAGGTCGGCGACCGCCGCGCGCAGCGCCGCGAGGTCGATGACGCCTTTGATCCGCAGCGCGACGAGATGGGCGGCGGCCAGCGCGGCGCGGTCAGCAGCCGGACATTGCGTCGCCGCCGAGTTAGTCGCGGCGCGGCCTGTCGTCGCGGAGCCGGCCGCGGCGCGGTCGCGCCACTGGTCCAGGAACCACCACTGCTCCTGGGTCCAGGAGGCCGGGAATCGTTTGAGCGTCGACGCGGCCGCTGCCTGCGTTACTTGGATGTGGCTCATCTCTCGTGCCTCCGGGCATCCGGGGCGGCCGGCCGTCAGGCGCGCAATGCTCCCGCCGGCAGCCGCGGTGTCACGTAGATCAGGATCGGGATGGTAAGCAGGACCAGGGCGGACAGCCCCAGCCACAGGAAGCCGTAGCCGGCCGCGAGCAGGCCGGTGCACACGGCCGGCGCCAGCACGTTCGCGGCGCCCCACGAGGTCTGGAACAGGGCGCTGTAGCGGCCGGCCAGCCCTTTTGGCGCGGCCTGGTTGGCGGCGGCCGTCATCAGCGGCGCGAACAGCGCTTCGGCGATCACTCCGACGATCGACGAGGCCAGCACGATCACGATCACCCAGGGCTTGGACAGGCCTTGCCCCGGGAGCATCAGGACGAAAGCCGCCGTGAACACCACCGCGGACACGGCGATCACCCGCCAGCGCGCCGTGCGCTCGCCGAGCCGGACCGCCGGATTCTGCACCGCCGCGAGCACCACGTTGCCGACCACGATCGAGCCGCCGGGCAGCCACAGCGGACCGTGCAGCACCGACAGCGCCACCAGGGGAAGGATGACGACGAAGCTGGAAGCCGCGAGCGCGAGCAGGAGTTGCGCGACGCACAGCAATACGTAGCCGCGGTCGCGCAGGACTCGTCCCCAGGTGGCCGGCTGCGCGGGGGTCGCGTCGTCCTCGCCGCCGCCGGCCGGCCTGGCCTCAAGCCTGCGGGCCACCGGGAAGACGATGAGCGCGGTGACCGCGAAGGTTAGGGCATTGAGATAGGACACCGCGTGCAGCCCGCGTACGCTTCCGGCGAGCGGCGTGGCCAGCGCGGCGCCGACGCCGAGTCCCACGATGCGGATGACGCTCTGCGTCCCGAGCAGGCGGTCCAGTTGCCGGCCGGAGGCGATCCGGCCGAGCAGTGGCGAGTTAGCGGTCCAGAACATCCGGTCGGCCGCCGCCGTGACCATGGCCAGCAACGCCACCTGCCATGCCGCGTTCACGAGCGGGTATAGCACGAAGGTGGCGGTGCGCAGCACATTGCTCGCGCCGAGCGCCGGCGCGCAGCCGCTGCGGTCCACGAGCGTCCCGGTGAACGGCCCGAACGCCAGGCCGATGACGCCGCCGAGGGTGAGCGCCAGACCGACCTGCGCCACGGCCAGGTGCTGGCCCCTGGTGAAGAAGATCAGGCCGAACGGCATCCACAGGCCGCTGCCCAGCGCGTCGATCGCGACGCCGATGAGATACGGCCGGGAGCCGCGCGGCCGGGCCGGTTCGTCGACGGCTTCCGGCCGCCCTTCGGTTTGCGTCTGCATGGCTCTTGGTCCGTTCGGGTGGGGTGCGTAGACAGCCGGTTTGTCAGTTCACGACTTTACTGGTGATCTCCGTCTCCGCAGGCCGCCGGCGGTAGCGTGTCTGCCAGTCCTCGAACCAGAACTCCAGTTGAACGGTCAGCCGGATGACCGCGCCGCCGGTGTCGACCCGGGAGACCGAGTGCCAGGACTGGTCCCCAGGCGGGAAGGCCAGAAACTGGCCGGCGCGCGGGGCGATGCGGCGCACCGGTTCGACGGAGGGGTCGCCGCTGACGCGGACCTCGTACTCTCCGCCGCTGCCGGCCGGCCAGTCGCTGTTGAGGTACAGGATCGCGGTGATCGCCTTGTTCGGTTTGTCCTTGTGGCAGGAGATGAAGTCACCGTCGACGTGCGTGTACACGCCGATGTCCAGCGGCAGCCCGCGCAACTGGAGCCCGGTGCCGGCTTCGAGCCAGTCCATGAACTGCTCGCTGCGCAGGTCACGCAGCAATTCGGCCCACTCTGGGGACAGCGCGGTCGCGGCGTCCGAGCTCTCGCCGTCGCGCACGAGGTAGACCAGGTTCATCCGGTACTGCTTCTCGTGGTTCGGGTCGACCTGGGCGATCTGCTCGGCGTTGAGCAGCGGAGCGGTCGCGTACAGAGCGTCCGCCTGTTGCGGTGTCAGCAGCCCGTGGGCGAGGTGGATGGTGAACGGTTCCTCGACGTGGTCGATCGCGGTCGTGGTCAGCAACTTTCTGGTCCCTTCCCTCGTCGGTGCGGCCGAGCCTGGTTGTCTCGGCCGGGAGAGTCAGTCGGCTTCCATGACGTGCTTGATCCGGGTGTGGTCCTCCAGCGCGTAGCCGGACAGGTCCTTGCCGTAGCCGGATTCCTTGCAGCCGCCGTGCGGCATCTCCGCCGCGAAGCGCAGATGGGTGTTGATCCACACGCAGCCGGCGGCCAGGTCGCGGGCGAACCGTTTGGCCGTCGGCCGGTGCGTGGTCCAGACGCTCGCGGCCAGCCCTTGCGGCACGCCGTTGGCAAGAGCGAGGGCCTCATCAGCCGAGGCGAAGCTCTGCACGGTCAATACCGGCCCGAAGATCTCTTCCTGCACGAGTTCGTCGTCCTGGCGCAGGCCGGTGATCACGGTCGGCGCGAAGAAGTAGCCGCTGCGCTTGACGCGCTCCCCGCCTGTCAGCACCTTGGCGTATGCCGGGGCGCGGGCGATCAGGCCGGCCATCCGGGCCAGTTGCGCGGCGTTGTTGAGCGGCCCGTAGTCGGCCGCCGGGTCGGACGGCGGTCCGGTTCGCGTCGCCTTGGCGCGCTCGACCAGCCGGCCGAGCAAGTCGTCGAGGATGTCCTCGTGTATCAGCACCCTGCTCGCGGCGACGCAGTCCTGTCCGGCGTTGAAGAACCCCGCCTGCGTGATGCCTTCGGCCGCGGCGTCGAGTCGCGCGTCGGGGAAGACGATCGCGGGCGCGTTGCCACCCAATTCCAGGTGCAGCCGCTTGAGGGCCGGCCCCGCCGCGGCGGCCACCTCACGGCCGGCCCGGACGCTGCCGGTCAGCGAGACCATCTCCACCTCGGGGTGCGCGGCGAGCAGCGCGCCGGTGTCCCGGTCGCCGCAGATGACGTTCAGCGTTCCCGGCGGCAGGTGGCGTGCGGCGACGGCGGCCAGCCGCAGCGTGGTCAGCGGCGTCGTCTCGGCGGGTTTGAGCACGACGGTGTTGCCGGTCGCGATCGCCGGCCCCAGCTTCCAGACCGCCATCTGCAGCGGGTAGTTCCACGGCGTGATCTGCGCGCACACGCCGACGGGCTCGCGGCTGACCGAGGAGGTGTACCCGGCGAGGTACTCCCCTTCCGGACGGCCGGCCATGGTGCGGGCCGCGCCGGCGAAGAACCGCAGCTGATCCACCGCCGGCGCGATCTCCTCGTTCAGGGTGAGCTCGCGTGGCTTGCCGGTGTTCGCGACTTCGAGGTCAGCGAACTCCTGCGCCGCGCGCTCCACGTCGTCGGCGATCCGCAGCAGCGCCTGGGCGCGGTCGGCGGGAGTGCTCTGCCGCCAGATCGGCGCGGCGTCCTTCGCGGCGCGCACCGCCCGGTCGACCTCGGTTTCCCTGGACCGCGGCGCCAGCGCGATGGGCTCCTCGGTCGCCGGATCGAGGATCGTCGAGTATTGCGATCCCTCGGGTGCGGCCGCGGCTGCGCCGATGAAGTTCTCCAGCCGCCGCATCACCGCTCACCCGCGCGGAACCGGAGGGCGAGTTGGCGGATCGCGCCCGTCGCGTAGCTGCCGGACGGCAGGAAGAAGCTCAGCGGGACGGCGCATCGGCCGGGGAAGTACGGATCCGGCGTGTCGGCCCCTACCTCGACCGTGGTCTGCACGACGGTCGGGCGCGGGGAGAGGCGGCTGGTGACGGCGCCGTCGCGGAAGGCGTACTTGGTGAACGGCAATTCCCGCGCGGCGCCCAGCACCGCCGCGGCCGCGTCGTCGGAATCGACATAGCGGTAGTCCATGCCGTCCAGCTCGATGTCAATGTGCTGCTGCGGGCAGGCATGCGCGACCACGTCCGCCAAGTCGGCGTTCCACTGCGCGGACGCGTGCGCGGCGAGGTAGAACGAGGTGGTCCTGGGATCGAGCGCCGCGAAGAAGTCGCGCGCGGTGCCGCGCCAGTCGGCGGCGAGCCCGCTCTCGGGCGCGTCGAGGCCGATCAGGACGCTCAGTGCGGTGTGCCAGTCCTCGTCGAGCAGTGCGCCGCCCAGGACGTGCGTGAGTTTCGGGCCGCCGGGGACGCCGAAGCGCTGCGTGTCGTAAAAGTTGAGGAAGAGCAGGTTGATCTTGCGGGCGGCGGACAGGGTCGCGGCCTCGGCCGGCGAGAGGTCGCGCAAAGTGACCCGGAAGCCGTTTCCCTCAAGTCGGCCGATCTCCAGCGGCCCGTCCCCAAGTCCGTACGGCAGGAGTTCGAGCCAGCGTTCCGCGTCCCGCCAGAAGCGCCGTGCCGGGAGGTGGCCGGCGGGAAGGGCGACGAGTTGTTCGGTGATGCCGTCCTCGTCCTTCAAACCGGCGTACGTGATGTCCCGCGCGGCCAACGCCAGGCGGTCGGCCAGCAGCCGCACGGCCTCCATGGTGGTGTAGCCGGACTTGCGCAACAACGAGTACTGATGGGTCGCCGCCTTCTCGTCGACGAGGTCGACCACGACGTTCTCGCGTACCAGGAAGTCCCCGGGCACGTGCTTGAGTACGGGTTCTGCCACGGTCGTCCGGTCCATGCTGAGCAGGGTGTTCTCGGCCACGGTTACTCCCTCAGACGGGGCGGACGGTGAGATCGGCGCCCAGGCGGCGCAGCGCGCCCGGCAGGTCGGCGTAGCCGCGGGCCAAGTGCCCGGTGCCGCGCAGCGAGGTGGTGCCCGGCACGCCGAGGGCGGCCAGCAGCAGGACCGCCGCCGCGCGCAGGTCGCCGGCCACGAGACTGCGGCCGACACGATATGGCGGCCGCACACCGTGGACGGTCAGCGTGTTGCCGCTCACCTGCGCTGTCATGCCGAGTTCCGCGAGGCCCCCGGCGTACCCGAACCGCTGGCCCCAGACGGTCTCGGTGATACGCGACTGGCCCTGGGCGTGCGCGGCCAGCAACGCGATGAACGGCTGGCTGTCGCTGTAGACGCCGTGCGAGGCGATGACGCAATCGACCGGCTCGAGGTGATCGGCCGGGTGTACCGTGACCGACCGGTCGGTGGTGTCGATGTGCAGCCCCATCGTGGTAAGCACGTCCAGTTCGGGAGCCAGTGCCCTGACGGCCCGGTGCATCCCGGCGCCGGTCGCGGTCAGCGGACCGTCGCCGTAGAGCGCGCCCGCGCACAGCCAGGTGACTACCTCGATGAGGTCGGGGATCAGGGTCTGCGTCGTGTCCCGGTCCAGCGCCGCGCTGCCGCGCCCGCGCACGATCACGCTCCCGCCCCGCGACCTCTCGACGTCCGCGCCGAAGTCGCGCAGCATGTCGGCCAGGTCGGTGAAGTCAGGCTTCGGGTACGGGTGCCGCAGGACGCTGACGCCCTCGGCGACCGCCGCGGCCAGCAGCGCCATCTTGGCGGCGCCGGAGTACAGCGGCCCGGTCATCGCGGCGCGGTCGGCGGCGTAGTCGAGCAGGTCGATCTCGGTGCCGCGCAGCGTGCCGGCGGCTACCTCCAGGTCACCGCCCGGCAGCGCGCGGGCGTCGGCGCCGAAGCGTTCCAGGACACTGACATATTGCGCCACCGGCCGGTGCTGCGCGGGTCCGTCGCCGATCCGGCAGCCGCCGCCGGCCGGGATCACGGCCCGGCCGGTCTTGGCCAGCAGCGCGGGAGCCAGATACACGGAACCGTGGATCCGGCCCGCGTCGAGCGTGGCGATCGACGAGCAGGCCAAGCCGCCGGCGTCGATGGTCAGCACGTCGCCGTCCCGCTCGGCGCGCGCGCCGAAGCCGCGCAGCAGCTCGGTCAGGACCCGGGTCTCGACGATGTCCGGGCAGCCGGCGATCCGGACCGTTCCGGTGCCGGCCGCCGCCGCGGCCACGAGGGTGACCAGGCAGTGCTTGAAACCGGAAACGGCGGTCGTGCCGCGCAGCCTGCGGCCGCCGCGGACCACGAGTTCGGCGTCGTCCGCCCGCTCCCGCGGCGCGGCGGGCCGCTGCGCCGTCATTTCCAGATTGACCACTGAATATCCTCAGAAAGGTCGAGAAAGGCATCGGAGAAATCACCGCTGTGATGCTTGTCCGCGCTATGGGCGCTGCTTTAAGCGGGATTCCCAGCAAGGTTGGCAACGCCTCGTGGGGCGGTCAAATACCCGGTTTGAACACTTCAGAGAATCCGGAACCCCGGTTCTCACCTGGCGTGTTCAACCGATGACGGGCAACGGTTGTTCTCCCCGCCGCCATTTCCCTAACCTGCCGGATGTGAGCACGTCGCCGTGCTTCATTCCGACTTCTCGGGGAGCGGATTCGCAATGCCCACGCTCATTCACGCCACCCGCCGCGCCGTCGACCATCGCGTCAATCTCAGCAGCAACGAGCTGCTGAGCCGGTCGCTGCCCGCGGTTCACGCCGCCGCGGCGGCCGGGCTCACCTCGGCGCTGCTGAGCCGGTACCCGGTCAGCACCGAGACGGCTTCACGGCTAGCCGAGTACTTCGGCGCCGGCCCGGATGAACTGCTGATGACCCCAGGGTCGGACGCCGCGCTGCGGCACATCTGCGCCTTCCACGCCCGGGGCGGCGGCACGACCATCCTGTCGCAGGACCCGAACTACGCGGCCTGGGACCAGGCGGCCGGTTCGCTGGGCCTGACGCTGCGGCCGGCCCGAGCCGACCGGGCCGATCCGGCGGTGCAGGGCAAGGACCTCAAGCGGCTGGCCGAATCAACGTCGGGCGCGCTGATCGCGGTGAGTGTGCCCAACGGGTTCTCCGGCGGCTGCGTCGAGGATGCGGACCTGGACGAGCTGGCCGCCATCGCCGCCGAGCGGGGTCACCTCCTGGTCATCGATGCCTGCTATCAGGCGTTCAACGGCCCGCTGACCGCTCAGTTCGCCCGGCGCGGCGGGCCGGTGCTCGTCGTCCAATCGCTGTCGAAGTCGCACGGTCTGGCCGGAGCGCGCATCGCGGTGCTCGGCGGCGACGCCGCGCTGATCGCCCGCCTCGAGGCGGGCCCGCTGGAGAACGCGGTATCCGGGGCGGCTTTCCTGGCCGCGCACACCGCGCTGGACCACCACGACGCGTTGGCCGCTATCTGGGCCGAGACCTGCCGCACCCGCGAGCACTGCGCAGAGCGCCTGCGCCGCGCGGGGCTGTCCCCGCTGCCGTCCTCGGCCAACTTCGTGTCCGTTCCGGTCGGCACCGAGGCACAGGCGGCCGCGGTGGTGCAGCTGGTCTCGGAAGCCGGATACCGAATCAGGGATCTGTCGCCATTGCCCGGTCTCGGCGGCTGCGTGCGCTTCACCGTCGCCGACCCCGAGACCGCCGACGCCTTCCTCGACGCGCTCGAGCGTGCCGTGACCCGGATCAAGGAGGCACCGACATGCCGCTGATCAACCCGGCCTGGACCCGGGCCGCCGCGAGCGACCGGCCGTTTCGCTGGCTGCGAATCGAGCCCGGCGTGCTGTTCGACGAGGCGAACGCCGCCCGGCTGTCCCGCGAGTTCCCCACCCGGTCCTTCGTGCGCCGCGAGGTCGACACTCCGGGTTCGGCCAAGACGTACCGGAACTACTCCCGCACCCTGGTCGGACCCGACGTGCCGGCCGGCGCACCGCCGCTGCCGGAGATCTGGCAGCGTCTTGTCGCGGAGCTGCTCGACGACGGCTATCGCGACGCGGTGGCGAAGATTCTCGGGCAGCCGCCCGCCGCGCAGCTGGAGATCCGCCTGGCGCGGCACGGTCGCACCGACTGGCTCAGCCCGCACACCGACCGCCCCGACAAGGCCTTCAGCCATCTCATATACCTGAATCCGCAGTGGCACGAAGAGTGGGGCGGCTGTCTGCAGATCCTCGCCAGCGCCGACCCCGCCGACGTCGTGGCGCAGGTTGTGCCCCGGCTTGGCGTCTCAGCCCTCTTTGAACGCACCGACTACTCCTGGCACCAGGTGAGCGCGGTCGCCGCCGCCGCACCGAGTGACCGGATCTCGCTGCTCATCCACGGGCGTGTCTGATGACGCCTGTCACGCCGAGCCGACTGCTGGTGCTGGGCTGCCCTGGCTCAGGGAAGACCACACTCGCCCGCACGCTCGCCGCCTGCACAGGGCTGCCACTGCACCATCTCGACGACGCGTATTGGGGCGAGGACTGGGCCCGGCTCGGCTCCGCGCAGTGGCTGCTTCGCCAGCGCGAATTGGCCGCGGGCCCGGCCTGGATCATCGAAGGCAACTACCTCGACTCGATTCCAGTGCGAGCCGACCGCGCCGACGCCGTGGTGCTCGTCGACGCCCCTACACACCGCTGTCTGTATCGCGCCGTCGCACGCGTAGCACGCATCCGCCGTGGCGGCTACGCGGCACTTCCCGAGCGAGTGCGGGCGCAGGCCGCCGCCGGGATCAAGGTCCGCGCGACCAAGGACTTCGGCGCCCTCGTGCGCAAGATCCTGCGATTCCGGCGGCGGGACTGGTGGTCGGTAATGGCCGCGGCGCGGACCAACCCGTCCTGCGCTCTGTTCGTCGCCGTGGGCCGCGGATTCCTGCCAGGCCACCGCGCCGCTCTTCGCAGGGGCCTGCGAGCGCGCGGCATCGCGGCCTCGGTGCTTCCGCTCGCCGCCGTTGCGCCGCTGTTCGGCGGTGCTCTCGAAAGGACTCGATGATGCGCATACTGGTGACCTGGCCTCCCCAGGTGCCCAGCTACTTCAACGCGGGGCACCACCTGCCTGTCTTCAGCATCGCCGCCTACCTGCGCGCCAAGGGCCATACCGTGGACGCCCTGGACGCCGGCGCGCTCAATTGCAGCTGGAAGGAGTTCGCGGACCAGGTGTTCCAGGGCGGCTACCAGGCCGTCGTGCTGGTCAACGAGTACGACGCGGTCGAAGGGGTGCGGCGGGCCGCGGACTACTGCCGGCAACTGGCGCCCGACGCGCTGACCGTGACGGTCGGGCGGCTCAGCTATCAGAACCCTGGATTCTTTCGGACGCTGGAGCTTGACGCCGTCGTCGCCGGCGGCGACTACGAGGCCGGCGTTCAGGCCGCGCTGGAGTGGGCCGAACGCGGCCGGCCGGATGGGGCGCGCGCTCCCGGCGTATGGCTGCGCGGTGCCGACGGCTGGTCCGAGCCCGGCGGCCCGGGGATCTGGCTGCCTGCCGAATCGTGGGTGCTTCCGGACGTCGGCGAGATCCCCTATGCGGCATATGAGAGCCTTTACAAGAACGACGACAACCGGTTCTGCGGGATTCCACAGCGCCGCGAGCTGGTGGTGCCGGTCGCCCGCGGATGCCCGGTGGGCTGCGACTTCTGCGACGTGCCGCCGATGCAGGGGCTGCGTGAGCGGCGCATGACCGCACAGCGGGCCGTGGACTACATCCGGGACAGCTTCGCGGATCACCCCTTCGAATACGTGGCCTTCTACGCCCCGACCTTCACCTTGGACCGGCGCTGGGTGCGCGAGCTGTGCCGACTGCTGAGTGCCGAACCGCGTCGCTATCCGTGGAAGTGCGCCACCACGCTGCATCACCTGGACGAGGACCTGGTGCGCACGATGGCGGCCGGCGGCTGCGTGCGGATCAGCGTCGGCGTGGAGACCTTCGACGTGGACGCCGCCGGGCAGCTGCCACGCGTGAAACGCCAGGGCCAGACCCGCTTCGAGCAGGTGCTCGGCTGGTGCCGGTCCGCGGGAATCGAGCTGAACTGCTTCGTCATCGTCGGCCTGCCCGGCACGACGCCGGCCGGGACCGCGCGCACCATCGAGGCCATCGACGCCGCGGGCGCGCGAGTTCGGCCGACCGTGTACACGCCGTACCACCTGATGCGCCCTGAGATGACCGAGCGCGAGATCAGCGGCTTCAACCGGCAGACCTTCGTCGATCCGGACGAGATCCGCGCCGCCGGATTCGCGCCGGGAGACTTCTTGCAGCACGTGTTCGGGGGCAGCGGATACGTCACGCCGTCGCCGCAGCGGGTCGGCTCGATCGTGACCGCGCCGGGCGAGGACGACGCGGAATCCGGCCGCACGACGCGCGACGAGGCCGCCGCGCCGATCCTGGCAAGCGCGCGATGAGCGCGTCGCCGCGGCAGCTGCTGGCGGGCCTGCTGCCCAACCTCCGCGACTGCGGCGGACTGGGCACCGAGGACGGCCGGGTACTGCGCAGCCGCTGCCTCCTGCGGTCGGCCGCGCTGGTCGGGCTGCCGACGGCGACGCTGACCGCTTTCCTCGACACCGTCGGCACCGGGACCTACTTCGACCTGCGCACTGACGCGGAGATCGAGCGCGACGGGAGCCCGGGCGCGCTCATCGACGCAGGGTGGCGATGGGAGCGGGTCTCCATCGACGACGGGAACAGCGGTGGTGGATCGGCGGCGGACATCGCGCGTCGGTCAATCGCGGCGATTCCGAAGTACCTGGCGGCGGCCGAACGCGTCGCCGCCTCGCTGGGGCCGCGCCCCGTCGTGGTCGCCTGCGCGGCCGGCAAGGACCGCACCGGGATGGTCACCGCGATCACGCTGCACCGGCTCGGGATCCGGCGCGCGCAGATCCTCGAGGACTTCACCCTGAGCAACAGCTGCCTGCGCGAGGGGCGGGCGTTGCTGCCCGCCCGATGGCAGAACCCTGACCACGACATCCATCCTGTGGACGCGACCGTGTGCGCGGCCGTCCTGGACCGGTTGCCGGCGACCCGCGCTCCCCGGCGGCGCGCCGACATCAGTCCCCTGACCTTTCCTGCACCGCTGCCCGGAGACTCGGCCGCGTCCCCGGACGCGACCGTGGCGGCGGCGGCGCGGCGACGCTGAGGAGCCTGCGATGCCAACTACTGAGGATGCCGGCAGTGACTTCACACGACGCCGCGCCGCCGCATTGCTTTCGGCGGCGGCCCGCGATCTCGCGGACCGCGGGGCGAGCGCGGACGACCTCTTCCCGCGCCACCTGACCGCCGTGCCGGCCGACCTCGCCGCGGCGGTGCGCGCGGCGATCGCCCGGCCGGACCCGACGGCCGGCTGGTCGGTGTCCTGCGGCCTGCTGGCCGGGTTCCCCGATCCCGGCCCCACGCCGGAGAGCTGGCGTAAGGCCGGGGCGCACGACACCGCGCAGCTCGACATCGCGATCGCGCTGATCGCCGCGAGCCTCGGCCGGGTGTTCGGCTGGGCCGGCCAGCAGGACGGCCGGCTGGTGCACAACATCGTGCCGAGTCCCGGCGACGAGAACCTGCAGGTCGGTTCGAGCAGCCTCACCGAGCTGGCCTGGCACTGCGAGGACTCGTTCCACCCGCGCCGCGCCGAATTGCTGCTGCTGGTCTGCGTACGCGATGACGACGAGCTGGGCAGCCGCGTCTCCAGCGTGCGCCGCGCCGAGCTGAGCGAGCCGGAGATCGCGCTGCTGTCCGCTCCGAGCGCGGTGATCGTGCCCGACGACTCGTATCCCGCCGATTGGGCGGGCGACGACGTGCGCACCGCGACCGTCTGGGCCTCGCCTGACGGGCTGTGCATCCGGTACGACCCGGCCTACACCCGCTTCCCCGAGCCGAGCGCCGAACTCGCCGCCGCCTACCGCCGCCTCGGCGAGGAGCTGGACCGCTGCGCCGAGACCGTCGCGCTCGGCCAGGGCGACGTGCTGCTGATCGACAACGACGTGGCCGTGCATGGGCGGCTGCCGTTCAAGCCGCGTTACGACGGCACCGACCGCTGGCTCAAGCGGACCATGGTCCGGCTGCCGCGGCAGCGTCCGGAGAGCGGCAAGGGCGGGTTCGGCCAGCGGCTGATCGAGCCGCAGCCCGCCGAGGGGGCTCGATGAGCACCCTGACTGACGAGGAGCCGGGCAAGGACGCTGTCGTCACCGGCGACCAGGCCCCCGCCGGGGAGGTTGACTCGGCTCGCGCGGACAGCTCGGGCGGCGAGTCTGGCGCGGGCGGCGCGGGCGGCCTCTGGCCGGCGCTCGGCTCCCGCTCGCTCGACCGTGAACTGGCCAAGCCGCTGCCGCAGCAGTTCCCCGGCTGGCGCGCCGGCTCACACCGGTTCGACGGACCGGGCGGCACGCTCGTCCATGCCGCCGTGCGCGACGTGATGGCGTCCTACCTGGGTGGGCCGGACGTCGCCAACGACCACGGTGCCTTCCCGGCCAGCCACGAGTCCGACGCGATCGTCGCAGGGACCTGCCGTCGGTTGCGGGCCCTGTTCGGCGCCCGGGACGGCTGCTTCGTGTTCGGCCAGGGCATGACCACGCTAACGACAACGTTCGTGCGTTCCCTGACATCGACGCTCGGCGCCCGTGACGAGCTGGTCATCACCGAGCTCGATCACGAGGCCGACCGCGCGCCGTGGCAGGCGCTGGCCGCGGCGCGCGGACTGACCGTCCGCGAAGCGCCGATGTCGCCGTCCGGACTGCTGCCGGCCGAAGCCGTCCTTGATCGGATCAGCGCACGTACTAAGTGGGTGGCGGTCACCGCCGCGTCCAATGCGCTCGGTACCGTTCCAGACCTCGCCGCGATCATCAAGGGCGCGCATCGGGCCGGCGCCCGCGTGTTCGTCGACGCCGTACAGGCGGTGGCGCATCAGTGCATTGACATTGCGGCGCTCGGCTGTGACGCGTTCGTCACCGCGGCGTACAAGTGGTATGGCCCACATTGCGGAGTGCTCTGGATCAGTGACGAGATCGCAGACGGTGCGCACCTTCCGGAGCAGGTGCCCTCGGCCGGCACGCTGCCGCCCGGCCAGCTCAGCCTCGGCACGACGAACTTCGAGGCGGTCTTGGGCACGGGGGTCGCGGCGGAACTGCTCACCCGCTGGGACCGGGACGGTATCGCCGTCGCCGAGCAGCAGCTGACCGCGCAACTACTGGCGGGACTGGACACGATCCCCGAAGTGCGCGTGCTCGGTCCCGGTCCGTCGCCGGTCCGCTCCCCCGTCGTCACGTTCCAAATCCGCGGCCTGCCTGCCGAACGGGCCGCGGCGCTGTTGGGTCAGCGCGGGATCTCGGTGTGGCACGGGACGTTCTACGCAGGCAGCGCGATGCGCGCGGTCTCGCGAGACAACCCCGAGGCCGTGCGCGCGGGCATCGCCGCTTACACGACGCAGGCCGACGTACAGATCCTCGTGGACGCGGTCGCGGCCCTGGCCGCCGGACGATGGGAGTCGCCGTGAAGATCGCGAGGCTGGTCCCGGTGCTGGACGAACTGCGGGCGCGCTGGGCAGGGCGCGCGGTTCTGGCGCTCACACAGAAGTTCGGACGCGGTGATCAAGGCCTGATCGACGAGCTCGAGGCGCTCGGCGCGCGGGTCGCCGCCGTGGTCAACGCCGGTCCGCCGGAGCCGGGCGCCCCGGTGGTCGAGCGCTTGTGGACGTGCGCGCCGCGGCGGCTGAACAACATGGAGTTCGACGCCTACCTTGCTGATCCGCCGCAGGAGTTCGCCGACTGGCTGCGCACCGTGGATCCCGCGGGCGATCTCACCGTGCTCGGCAACCCTTTCACCCATGTGCCCGAGGTGCTCGGCCGCCGCGTCTACGGCTGGCGCCGGCCGCAGTGGGCGGCGCTGGAGGACAAGACGGCGATCGACGCGTTCTGGCAGTCCGCCGCGGTGCCCGCGCCACCGCACGCGGTGCTGCCGGTCGACTCGCCGGATATCGCAGACCACTTCGACGAGTTGCGCGGTCCGCTGGGCGCGATCCTGGCGATGGACTCGACGCGTACTTATGTCGGAAACGCCGAGGGTCTGCGCTGGGTGCGATCAGTCGCCGAACTGGCCACCGCCGTGGACGCCTGCCGCGGCAGCACCGACCGGATCCGGCTCGCATCGTTCGTCCCGGGCGTCCCGTGCAGCATCCTCGGCATGGTCCTGGAGCGCGGGGTGGCGGTCTTCGACCCCATCGAGATCGTGACGCTGCGCGACGCGGCGGCCGGCGCGCTGGTCTTCTGCGGCAGCTCGACCGCCTGGCGTCCAGGGTTCGAGGCAATCGAGGAGATGCGCCGGCATGTGCACGGGGCCGGACTCGCCCTCGGCGAGGACGTAGGATTCCGCGGCTTCTTCAGCGTGGACGGGATCTGGGGCGGGCACGGCTTCTCGGCCACCGAACTCAATCCGCGCCATGCTTCAGGCCTGGGCCTGCGGACGGCTTGGCCACGCTTCCCGGCGTACATGTTCCAGCGCGCCGTGCAGGAAGGCGACGCCTCGGTCGCCGATGTGCGGCCCGATGATCTGGAGCTCGCGCTGCGCCCGGTGATCCGCGCGCATCCTTCCCTGTCGGTGCGCGTGCCCGCGCCCAGCGTCCCGGGTCGCGTGGCGATCGAGGACACGCTGGAGATCGCCGTCGCGGACAAGCCTGCTACGTGGCGGCAGGCGATTCGCTATCGCGCCCGTGCGGGTGCAGCGGCGCTCGTGTCGGTCGAACCGGCGCTGCCCGACGGCACCGTTGGACCGGCCGCCGCGGCGCTGGCGCGCGAGCTGGGTGCCACCGGGCTGACCAGCTTCCGCGACGACCAGGTCGGCGTCCTCGCCAGGCAATGAGGCCCGAAGAACCGAAACGGAGGTGCGAACGATGTCCCTGGCCGAGGTAGCGAAGGCAGCGAACACAGCGCAGTCGGGCGGCGTAGCGCAATTCGAACGCGCAGCGCAGTGTGAACCCACAGCGCAGTGTGAACCCACAGCGCAATTCGGACATACAGCGAGCAGCATGATCGCCGGTCTTGTCCCCGAGACGGAACCCGGTCGTGCGGTATGCGCGGTCGTCGACGAGCTGAGCGAGTTCATGACGCGGCAGGCCGGCCCCAATGACCTCGCCGGGCAGTTCGCGCGCGCGAGCGTGGAGCGGCTGCGGCAGACCGGTGTTCTCGCCGCCTGCGCGCCGGTAGCGGACGGCGGCTTCGGCCTGGAATCGCTGTACGACCTCGGTCTCGTCGTCGCCCGGTTGGCCGAGGCCGACGCGTCGGTCGCCGTCGCCGCGACCATGCACTTCCAGCTGACCTCTTACTTCGCCCGCTCTGTGCGCAAGGCGGCGGCGCACGAACGCGACGGCATGGCGATGCGGGACTGGGTCAGGACCCTGGGAAGGCGGGACATGGTCGTGTGCTCGGCCGTCGCCGAGCCCGGGCTACAGCCGTGGCAGGTGGGCAGCACCGTACGGAAATCCGGCGACGGCTGGCGGGCGGACGGCCGCAAGGTGATGGCGTCGATCTCGCCCGCGGCCACTCATTTCTACGGCCGGTTCAAAGCGGAGACCGCGCACGGCCCGCGCATGGCCTCGGTGATGATCCCCGCGGACCTGCCCGGTGTCACGGTGCAGGAAACCTGGAACGGTCTGGGACTGCGCGGTTCCGGGAGCGGAACGGTCCTGTTCGAGGAGGTACATCTGCCACAGGAGGCTGTCGCGTTGCGCGGCCCCTGGGGCGTCCAGCTCAATGCGTACGACGGACGGGCCGCGCAGGCGATACCCACCGTTTCGGTCTACCTGGGCATCGCCGAGGCCGCGCGTCGCCACGGGCTGGAAAGCCTTTCCTCCGGTGACGGGCGACAGCGCCGCAAGTCGCTCGGTGTCTGCGCGCTCGTGGCTGAGATGGAGCTGAAGATCGCCGGCGCGCGCGCAGCGCTGCACACCGCGTTGCGCACCCTCGACGCCGCGATCACCGACACCGCGCCGCGCACCAGGCCGGCCGATGAGGGGCGGCGCCTACTCAAGGAGTGCGTCGTCGGCGGACTCATCGTGGAGCGCGCCGCATTCGAGATAGTCGATCTGGCGATGCAGTTGTGCGGCGGACGCAGCTTCGTCCACGGCCATCCGCTCGGCCGGTTGTACCGGGACGTGCGCGCAGCGGCATTCATGCGTCCGTGGGTTCCTTCGGAGGAGTCGCTGGACTTCCTGGCCGAAGTGACCTTCGAGGAGCTGGCCGAGGCAGCTGCCGCTGAACGCGCCGCAGCGGAAGGCGAACAGTCATGACCTTCCTGGTGCTCAACCGCCGGCGGATTCTCGACCGGCTCCCGAAGTGGTTCCCCGACGCCGCCGAGCAACTCGTCGTCGTCACGGCGCCGGGTCCGGTACCCGCCGCCGGCGAACAGCTGCGCGAGAAGTTCCGGCACCTGGAAATCGCGCGGGACTACGAGTCCGCGGCCACCGAAGACCGCATCGAAGAACTCTGCCGCAGGCATCGGGTGACCGCGATCCTGCACACCGCTGAGATCGACATCCTGCGCGCGGCCCGGATCGGCGCGAAGCTCGGCCTGCCGGGGCAGAGCGTGGCCAGCGCCACGGCGTACCGCGACAAGGACGTGATGAAGCAGCACGCCGCGGACGCGGGCCTGCAGGTGGCTGCGATGCGGCGCGTAGAATCCGTCGCAGACCTCGATGAATTCGCGGCCCGGCACGGCTTCCCCGTCGTCCTGAAGCGGATCGACGGCGCGGCCGCCGCGGGGATGGGTGTGGCTGCGGGCCCGGCACAGTTGCGCGATCTGACCGCCTCGTGGAACGGTGGCCACCCGCCACGCCCGATGTTGGCCGAGTCGTGGATCGACGGAGATCTCTACCACGTCGACGGGGTCATGCACGACGGCCGCGTGCTGTTCGACTGGCCGTCGCGGTATCTGTACACGAATTGGCGCTCTCGCGCCGAGTCGCTAAGCCTCCTGACCGGCATGCTCTCTGCCGGCGATCCGCTGACGCCGCGACTGCGCGACGCCGCGCGCAGGGTGGTGGCGGCGTTGCCGCAGTCGGCCGTGCCGCTGCCGTTTCACGCGGAGTTCTTCCACACACCCGCCGACGAGGTCGTGCTGTGCGAGATCGCCTGCCGGGCCGGTGGCGCGCTGATCGTCGACGCCTTCGAGCACGGCTTCGGGATCAACCTGTATGAGGCGGGGCTCAAGGGCCAAGCGGGAAGGTTCGGCGAGATCAGCTGGCGTGCCGCGCCCGACCGGTACGGCAACGGCTGGTTCATGCGACGCCGGGGCCGGCTGCTGGCGATCCCGGAAAGCTGCCCGCTGCCCGCGGCTTGCCACTACCGGCCGCTCGCCGTCCCGGGCGCCGGCTATGCGGAGCCGTCCTCGATCGGGGACGTGGTCGGCGAGATCGTCTTCCGGCTCGACGGCCCGGACGTGGCGGCCGAACTGGCGGCGGTCGACCGGTGGTGGGAGTCGGGCGTGCGATGGGAGAGTTCTGATGCTCTCGTCTGACACCCGCTTCGTGCCGATGCAAGAGGTCTTCAACTTTCGCGACCTGGGCGGTTATCGAGGCATCGGCGGCAGGCACGTTCGGTGCGGCGTTCTGTACCGCGCCGATTCGCTCGCCCGGCTCGACGGCGCGGACCTGCGGACGTTTGTGAGTTTGGGGTTTCGCACCGTGCTTGACTTGCGTGACTCCGAAACGGTGCGCAAGCACGGCCGTGTCCCCGCGTTCGCCGGCCAGCTGTATGTCAACGTGCAGCCGCGGAACTTGCGCTATGGGTGGGAGGAGTACCGCGACGGCATGGATCTTGCGCGCTTCATCGCCGATCGCTATCTGGACATGGCCGTGGAAGGCGCGACTCACTTCGCGCGGGCACTGGAAACCCTGGCCGATGCACAGCGGCTGCCCGCGGTCTTTCACTGCCAGGTGGGCCGGGACCGGACCGGCGTGCTGGCCGCGCTCGTGCTCGCGCTGCTCGGCGTCGGCCACGACGAAATCGCCGCGGACTACGCGATGAGCGCCGAGGCGGAACTGCGGTTCGCCGCCTGGCAGCGGGCCCGGGATCCGCACGCGGTACCCGATCCGGCGCATCTGGTGGCTACTCCGGAGCAGGCCATGCGGCTGTTCCTTGCCGACCTGGACAGCCGATACGGCGGCGCCGCCGGGTACGCGCACGCCGCCGGATTGAGCGCCGGCGCCGTCGAAGGCCTGCGCCGCGGCCTGCTTCAGCCTTCTGATTGCCCGGGGAGAACCCATGCTCGCTGACCGGACCGCGTCCGCCGCGGTCTCGCTCTGGCCGGCCGCCCGCCCGGCGGCTCGCAGAACCCTGGCATGCATCGGCTTCAGCGGAGGCGGCACCACCGTGTTCCGGCCATGGGCGTCGCATATCGCAGCGGACACCCAGCTCGCGCTGTACTGCTACCCGGGCCGCGACATCCGCTCCGGGGAAGCGCTGACGCACGACTGGGACGCGCTGCTGGCCGACGCGACCGGAGCGATCGCAGGGCTCGCCGACCGCCCGTACACCCTATTCGGCCACAGCCTCGGGGCCTGGGTGGCCTTCGAGGTCGCCGCGGCCCTGGAACGACGGGGGCTGCGCCCGCCGGCGCGGCTCGTGGTCTCGGCGATGGGCACGCCTGCGCGGTACCGCGAGCTGCTTCGCAGGCCGCCGACCGCCGACGACTGCGACGAACAGCTGCTCTCCTGGCTGCTGGCCGCAGGCCAGGTGCCCGAGGAAGTCGCCGCGGAACCGGAACTCGTGGAGATGGCGATGGCGTTCCTGCGCGCGGACCTGACCGCCGCCGCCGGATACCGCTACGTCTCGGGCACCGTGACCAGCGCACCGATCACAGTCCTATTCGGCCGGGACGACCCGGACCTCGGCCAGGCGGCCGCGGCCGCCTGGCGCCCGCTGACCACGAGCGGTGACCTGCGGATCCTCGAACTGCCCGGCGGCCACTTCTACACCGGCGAGACCTGGTCCGCGCTGCCGGCCCTGCTCGCCGGCCGCCACCCTGTCACGACCCGCCCCGCGGAAGGGACCACGCCATGCTGCTGCTCGGAGTGAAGGCCACGCATGACGGCGGCGTCGCCGTGATCGACGGCGATCGGCTGCTGTTCAGCCTGGAAATGGAGAAGATCGGCAACGGGTCGCGCTATAGCGAACTCGGCGACCTGGACCTGGTGCGCGGCCTGCTCGCCGACGAGGAAATCGATCTGGCCGACATCGACCGGGTGGCGGTCGACGGCTGGGGCTACGGCGATCTGCCGACGGCGTGGAAAGGCGAGCGGCTGAGCCTGCCGGTGGCTCCGTACCGCGAGGCCCGGCTCGGCGACGACAGCCTGACGCCGCACACGTTCGGCGGCCTGCGGCTCGGTGGGGACACGGCGTTCGACTACCAGAGCTTCCACCACACGACCGGCCACATCATGTCCGCGTACTGCGCCAGCCCGTTCGCCGGAGCCGGGCAGGAGTCGTTCGTCGTAGTGTGGGACGGCGGCGTGCTGCCGCGCGCCTACTACATCCGGCCGCAGCAGCCGTATATCGAGAATCTGGGTCCTGTCTTCGGCCTTCTCGGCAATGTGTACGCGGTTTTCGCCATGCACATGGAGCCATTCACGATGGACGACCCGTTCATGATCGAGGCGCCGGGCGGGCCCGCCGAGCGCAGCGCGTACAACGCGCGCCGCCTGGCAGTGCCGGGCAAGGTGATGGCTTACACGGCGCTGGGCCAGGCCCGGCCCGACCTGGCAGGGATCATGGACCGGATCTACGCCGGCCGCCCAAACGACGTCATGGACCGGCCGCGCCCGTTCGTCAAGGAGTTCGTCACCCGCATCCTCGACGAGAGCGCGGCGCTCAAACCCACCTCGGCCGACATGCTCGCCACGCTCCAGCAGTGGATCGGCGAACGCCTCGTCGAGAGCCTGCGGCGGCTGCGGGAGCAACACCCTGGCCGCGCCGGCAACCTGTGCTTCGCCGGCGGCTGCGCGCTGAACATCAAATGGAACTCGGCGATCCGGCGCAGCGGCGTGTTCGAGCACGTCTTCGTCCCGCCGTTTCCCAACGACTCGGGCTCGGCCATCGGCGCGGCCTGCGCCGCCATGGTGACGGCGACCGGCCGCACCGCGCTGGAGTGGTCCAGCTACGCGGGTCCGTCGCTGCGCCGCAGCAACGAGGGCGAGGGCTACATCAGCCGCCGGTGCACCATCCCCGAACTGGCCGACCTGCTCTATCGGTTCGACGAGCCGATCGTCGTCCTGCACGGCCGCGCCGAACTCGGACCCCGCGCCCTCGGGAACCGCAGCATCCTGGCGCCGGCCACCGACGCGGCGATGAAGGGCATTCTGAACACGATCAAGCGCCGCGAGGACTATCGACCGGTCTCTCCCATCTGCCTCGAACAGCGCGCGCCGGAGATCTTCGATCCCGGCACGCCCGACCCCTACATGCTCTTCGACCACCAGACTCGGCCCGACTGGCTCGATCGCATCCCGGCCGTAGTCCACCTCGACGGCTCGGCCCGACTGCAGACGGTCAACGCCCGGCAGAACCCGGTCATCAGCGAACTGCTGACTGCTTACGAGAAGCTCAGCGGCGTGCCGGTCCTGTGCAACACGAGCGCGAACTATGACGGCCGCGGCTTCTTCCCGGACGTCGAGTCAGCGCTCGAATGGGGCCGCACGCGGTACGTCTGGAGCGAAGGGACGCTCTGGCAGCGCGGCGAGCCGTCGATCGAGGATCCCGATACCGAGTAGGTACGCGGGTTGTGGCGAGGCGGCCCGGCAGGCACCGGGCCCCCTCGCCACAACCCGCTCAGTTATTCAGGTGTCTGATTGCCTGATCTCGTCCGCGAACTGAGTCCACGCGCGTGCGCACTCGCGGGCGATGCGCTCCACCGAGCCGCGGGAGTGCACCGGGATGTGGTCTGACGCGCCCCGCCACTGTCCCATGGTCACGATGCGCGCCTCGAGCCAGCGCACCAGCGCGCGCCCTGAATCCGAGTACCGTACCGACGGATCACGCCGCAGGCTGTCCATCGCCTTGCCGATGTCTACTTCCGCCGCGCTGTGCGGCGGGCCGTCACTTGTGGCGGGCGCGGCGGCCACGCCGTCGCGCTGAACGGGTGCCGGGTCCTCGCCCGCCATTAGCTTCAACCGGACGTCCCTGGCGGTTCCTACCGAGATGCCCGCCGCGCGGGCGATCTCCCGCAGCGACGCCTCGGGCTGGGCAGCGATGATCCGGCTGGCCGTCAATCGCCCCTCGGTGGCGTTCAGCGGCCGTACTCTCCCGTCGCGGCCGACGCGGATACGCCCGTCAGCGCCGTTCGTCACCTGCCGCCGCAAGCCCGCCACGGTTCGGGTGGCCAGGCCCGTCGCGCCGGCGATCGAGCGGTCGGAAAGGCTCGGCTGAGCCCGCAGGATGCGTGTGGCCGCGGCGTGCCGATCCGCCGTGGTCAGTGGCAGACCGTGCACCACGTTCGCGCGCACGCCCAGGCGGAAGGCGTCATGGACGCCGCCGTAGAACAGCCGCGCTCGGATCTCGGTCTGGCCCTTGCCGCGGGCCGCGGCGAGCCGGTGCATCCCGTCGATGACGCGCATCGTCTGCGCGTGGACCAGGATCGGCGGCAGTTGTTCCTCCACGGCGGCGATGGTGCGGATGTGATCATGGTCGACGCCCGCGCTGCGCGGCGAATCGGCGTCCACCAGGTCCGTGATGCGCAGCAGGACGATCTCGCCGTGCACGGCCAGCCGCGCGTCATCGGGATCGCCGTCGAATGCGTGGTCTGATTCGGAACCGGCAGCGGATTCGGAGCAGGGATCGGAGTCGGAATCGGGATCGGGGTATTGGTTCAGCACTGATGAGATCGTCATCGGCCCCGTGCCTCCGGAGGATCAAGAGTCCGCCGGCCGTTTCGCCGGCGCTGGATCACGCGGACACCGAGCGCGCCTAGTTCCCGGGTCCGAATCGCTCGGACAAGCCGCCCAAGGCGCCGTTCACGACGTCGAACCCGAATCCGGCCAGCAGCGGCGAGGACTGGATCGCGCGCCGGAACAGCGCCGAGGCGGCGGCGGCCGGCGGTGCGCCCGACGGCGCGAGGAAGAGCGCGAACCGCAGCCGGCCGTCATGCTCGCCGGGCGCCGCCCGTACGTGTTCGAGCCCGTCGTCGGGCCGGGCATAGGCCCAGAGCACCCCGACGACGGCCTCAGGGTTCGGATAGCGCACGCTTCCGGCGGGCGGAAGGAGCGACACGAGAACCATGTCCACTCGGCGTCCCTCTAGAAGTTAGGAGTGAGGCCAACAGGCGACGCAGCCCGGATCGCTGGCGGCGACCGGGCTGGCCTTCGCGGCGGCGCTGGCGGACGAGGCGGCCGCCGGGCCGGCGCACATGGCGCCGACCGCTAGCAGAGCCGCGATGATTCGGATTTTGACGCTTTTCGACATGACCGTCCTTCGGAACAGAACAGACGCTGTTTCCCTCGTGGCAACTCAGCTGGCGAATACTCAGCTGAGGCGAGCATCTGCGGAGCCTTCGGGCTGCCGGTCCGAGACTTCCATCGGGCGCCGCGCGAGTGAAGGGCCCAGCGGCGGCACCAAGGTGCACGACACCTTGCTGCCACGGGTTGTACGGATCCCACAGGTCACAGGAGTGAACCGGTCCACCGAAGATCACAAGATGGCGCGCCTGCTCTTTACGTCCGGGTGATTGCCATGTCACGATGGCCGCACAGGACCGAGCATTCGTGCGATCATGAGCCCTGTAACGGGGAGAACCGCAGTGGGCGAAGATGCCGTGCTGAGTAGCTTTGGAATCGACGTCGAGATCGAATCGGTGTACCGCAAGCTGCTCGAGGAACCGCACGCCACCGTGGCCGTCCTCGCCGAGCGGCTCGGCCGCACGGAGCCGCAGATCCGTCAAGCGCTTGACGTGCTGGCGGACCTGGCGCTGCTGCGCCCGTCGCTCACCACCACCGGCCGGATGATCCCGGTCAGTCCCGCGGTGGGCCTCGAGACGATGCTGCGCCGCCAGGAGGAGTACCTGGCGATGCGGCGGCGGGCGCTAGAGGCCGGGCGGGCCGCGGCCAGGGCGGTTCGCGGCACCGCGCGCGCCGCCGGCGGGACCGCGGACGACACCGACGCCGATCCCGACCTCGAACGCGTCCTCGGTGCGGACGCCGTCCAGACCCGGCTTGAGGAGATCGTCTCCTCGGCCGAGTCCGAGGTGCTTTCCCTGGTTCCGGGGCGCGCCATACCGCAAGGGGCGCTGGCCGCCGCGAGCGTGACCGACGACCTGCTGATGCACCGCGGCGTGAAGTGCAAGATCCTGTATCAGGACTCTGTTCGCACCGACCCGGCCACGGTGGCGTACGGCAGGTGGCTGGCGGAGCGTGGCAGCGAGATCCGCACCGCGGCCGTGCTGCCGATGCGGCTGCTGGTGATCGACCGCCGGGTAGCGCTGGTGCCGCTCAATCCGGACAATCCCCGCGAAGGCGCGCTGAGCACGACCGCGCCGGGGATGGTCGGGCAGCTCACCACACTCTTCGAGCTGGTCTGGGCTGAGGCGCGTCCACTGGAAACGCGGTCCGCAGACTCCGACGAGGCACTGTCCCCCGGGGAACGGGAACTGCTGCGGATGCTGGCGACCGGCTTCACCGACGAGGCCTCCGCCAATCGGCTCGGGGTTTCGCTGCGCACGGTGCGCCGGATGATGGCCGATCTGATGGCGCGACTCGGTGCCACGAGCCGGTTCGAGGCAGGACTGAAGGCGGCCAAACGCGGCTGGCTGTGACGCCGCGGGGTTGATGCAATGCTGTGGCAGCCGTCCGCGGGTCGGTCCGGCGGCATACGCTGAAGTCGTGAACCTCGTCGGGCGCGACCGTGAGATTGCGGCGCTGCGCGGCTTGTTGGGTCGAGCCAAACAGGCTTCTGGCGGGGTGCTTGTCGTGCGGGGCCCGGCCGGCTCGGGAAAAACGGCGTTGGCGGACGCCGTCGCGCAGGATGCCCGGAGGCTGGGCTTCGAGGTGGTGCGGATCGCGGCCGGTCCGGTCGGGTCCGGGCGGTTGTTGTGGGCGCAGTTGCTGAGCGATTCGGGTGGCGCGCCGGAGCAGGCGCGGCGGTTATTGGAGCCGGCTGGGCCGCTTGATGTGGATGAGGCGCTGCGGGGGCTGGTGTCATCGGTCCCGCGTCTGATCGTCATCGACGACCTGGACCGCGCAGGGCCGGAGGCGGTCGAGGTGCTGTCGCTTCTGGCCTCCCGGCTGGCGGGGAGCGCTACAGCGGTGGTGGTCACTACCGGCACACCGGTAGAGACGGGATCGACGCTGCAGCTCGGACCGCTGAGCGAGGCGGACCTCGGGACGCTCACCGGGGAGCGGCGCCCGGAGGTGCGGCGGGCGCTGTGGCTGGCAGCTTCGGGAATGCCCGGCCCGGCCCTCCAGCTGGCGGCGACGCTCGCGGATGCGGAGGGCGGCGGTGCTCCATCGACCGACCTGGACCCCGTCGCCCTGCTGGCTTTGCACGCCCCCTCCCAAGCGGCATTCCTTGTCGGTGATCCACCCCTGGTGCGGCTGCTGGAGTGCGCTGCCGCGCGGAAACTGCCGGCCACGTTGCGGGCCCGAGTGCTGGCCAGGCTTGCCGGGGAACTGCTCGCCGAGCCGGGTGCGGGTGCGCGCCGCCGAGCGTTGGTCGAAGAGGCACTTGCGTTGGCCCGGACCGCTGGTGAGCCGAGAACGCTCGCCGAGGTGCTCGATGCCCGGCTGCACGCGCTCTGGGATCCGGCCGCCGCAGAAGATCGGCTGGCTGCGGCTTCGGAGATCATCGAGCTGGCCCGGGCCGCGGGCGACGAGGAGCGGGAGCGGCACGGTCTGTTCTGGCGGTTCATGGCCCTGATGGAGCTGGGTCGGGTGACCGAGGCTGAGGCGGTGCTCGCGGTCTTCGCCCGGGCGGCAGAACTGGCCGGCGACGCCCGAGCGGTCGTCATGGCCTCGGCCCGCCACGCGATGATCGCCGTCTTGCGCGGGCGCTTCGACCTCGGCTGGCGCCTTACCCAACAAGTCGGCGACGCCGCGCGCGCTGCCGCGATGCCGGACGCCGAGGCGCTGGTCAAGACGCTCCACGGCGTGATCATGCTCGAGCGGGGAACGCCCGAGCAGGGGGTCGCGATAGCGGATGAGCTGCTCGCGATCGCCCGATCCCGGCCCGGCCACCAGTTCGAAGCCACTGCCGCCGCGGCGCTGGCGGCCTTCGGGCAGCCTCGGGCTGCCGCGACCGAGTTGCAGCGTGCGCTGCCGGAGGTGCTGGCGGGCTCGGGGCCGCGTTGGCTGGGATCAGTCTGCGGGCTGGCCCTGGCTGCCGCGGCGGCGCACGAGCAGGAGGCGGCAGCGCGGCTTTACGAGGTCCTGGCGCCGTACCGAGGACTGCTGGTGGTCCAGGGCGGCGCCGCCGTCGTCGTAGGACCGGCCGCCTACTACCTGGGGCTGCTTGCGGCCGAGGCCGGTCGGTGGGACGAGGCTGTCGCACTACAGACGGACGCGGCGGCGCTGTGCGAGCGCATCGGGGCGCTGCCCGCACTGGCCCATGCGCGGGCCGCGCTCGCCGACGCGCTCGCTTCCCGAGCCGGGCCAGGTGATCGCGACAGGGCGCAAGACCTGCGGCGGCAGGCGCTGAACGCGGCGCAACGGTTGGGCATGGCTGTGTTCCTCGCGTCGCATCCGCCCGCGGCAGATTGCTGGCGGCTGCGGCAGGAGGGCGAGGACTGGCAGCTCGATGCCGACGGCGAGCACGCCCGTCTGCGCGACAGCCGTGGCCTGCACTACCTTCGTGCGCTGCTGGCCGCGCCGGGTCGGCAGATCCCGGCGCTCGACCTGGTGGCCGGCGGCCCCGGAGTGACAGCGACCTCGACCGGCCCGGTCCTCGACGCCCAAGCGCGGTCCCAGTACCGGCGCCGACTCGACGCGCTCGCCGCGGAACTCGACGCAGCCGACCGCGGCGGCGACGTCACTGGGGCGGAGCGGTTGGCGCGCGAGCGGCGCGCCCTGCTCGATGAGCTGCGCCGGGCGACCGGGCTGGGCGGCAGGAGCCGGTTCGCCTCGCCCGAGGCCGAGCGCGCCCGCGTCAACGCCACGCGCACGCTGCGCTTGGCGCTCGACCGGATCAGCCGGGTCGCGCCGAAGACTGGGGCCTACCTGGACGCGTCCGTCCATACGGGGCAGAGCTGCTGCTACGAACCCGTCCCAGGCGGACCGCCCGGTTGGGACGTGTGACGGGCCGGATCCGCGCGGGAGGTCACCGTACGGGTTGTTCGCCGCGGATTTACACCTCCTGGACGAGAGCACGTCCGACACCGATTCAGGAAGGCAGAACCATGACCAGTCAAATGTCCGCGAACACCAATCGATCCCCGGACGGGGCAGCGGCCCGGGCCGACGCACCGAACTGGGGTGTCGGCCGGTACGAGAACGTCGCGGCGGCCTTACTCCCCGCGTCCCGCGTCGTGGTGGACACAGCCGCGATCCAGCCGGCCGAGCGCGTGTTGGACCTCGGCTGCGGCACCGGGAACGTGGCCCGGCTCGCCGCGGCCCACTCGTCGCAGGTCATCGGGATCGACCCGGCGACCCGGCTACTGGAGGTCGCCCGGGCCCGCGCGACGGCCGATGGCGACGGCACCACGCGCTTCCTCGAAGGGCGCGCCGAAGACCTGCCGCTCGGCGATGCGGACATCGACGTCGCACTCGCGGTGTTCAGCCTCATCTTCGCCAACGACGCCAAGGCCGCCGCGGCGGAGCTGTCACGGGTGCTGACGCCGCACGGACGCATCGTCATGACCGCCTGGCTCCCCAGCGGGACGATCTTCCGCTACACATCGCTCGCGGAGGAGACGGTCCGGCGCGTACTCGCGGCACCGCCGCCGTCAGCTCCGTTCCGGTGGGAGGATCGCGAGGCGCTGACCGGGCTGCTCGCCCCGCATGGATTCAGCGTCCACCTCACCGAGCATTCGCTGGCGTTCACCGGGGAATCGCCGGAGGCCTTCCTCGACAACCAGGCGCGTAACCACCCGCTCGCGGTCATGGGATTGTCGATCCTCGAGAAGACCGGAGGCGCGGCGGCGCTGCGCGAACGTCTCCTGGAGATCCTTCGTGAGGGCAACGAGGACCCGCAGGCGTTTCGAGCCACGAGCCGGTACATCGTCGCGCAGGCCCGCCGCTAAGAGGGCGCTTCCGAACGCCCGGGCCACCGGCGTCGAGGGCGTACTGAGGTCGCCGACGACGAGCAGGTCCGCATCCTCCAGCGGTCGATCTTCATTGGGTCTGCTCAGCGTGTCGTTGGACACATTGCCGATCATGAAGATTCGGACTCCGGGCGGCCGACGTCAACGGCCCAGCCGTCTCCTGGGCGGCTTCGGCCAGCAACGTGTTCATGAGCTGCATCGCCGGCGTCAGCGCGGCTTGTGCACGGTAAGCGACCGACGCGACACGTTCCAGCCGGCTACGCGCGAGCGGACGCAGCACCACACTTCCCGCCGGGGCCATCGAGGCCACCAGGCGCGGCACGACCGCGACCCCGACGCCGGCACCGACCATCCGCAGCATCGCCTGGTAGTCGTTGGTCTCCGCGGCGACATCGGGCGCGAATCCCGCGCGACGGCACGCCTCCGCGAGCGCGTCACGGCACGCCGACGCCCCGGGAGCGATCCACGTGTGCACGGCCAGGTCCGCCAGCTCGATCTCGGGTCGCGCCGCGAGCACACTATCCGCGGGAACAGCGACCGCCATCCGGTCCACGCCGATCTGCTCGCACACCAGTCGCGGATCCGGCGGACCACTGACCAGCGGATAGCTGTAGACCACCGCGAGCTCCGCGTCGCCACCCAGCACCCGCGGCACCGCCGCCGGTGGATCCAGCTCGGACATCGCCACGTTGACCTTCGGGAACGCGGCGAGCAGCCGGGCGATCACCGCAGGCACGAAGGTGGCAGCCGCGCTCGGGAAGACGGCGACGCGCAACCCGCCAGCGTCCGAGCGGGCGACCGCCGCAAGTTCACGCCGTGCGTCGTCCAGGCCGGTGAGCAGCCGACGCGCGTGCCGCAGCAGCACCTCGCCGGCCGGGGTGAGCGCCACCCGCCGCGCGGAGCGCTCCAGGAGCGTCGCGCCCACCTCCCGCTCCAGTTTCGCTACATGCTGCGATACCGCGGGTTGGGTGATGTTCAACGCTACGGCCGCCGCGGTGAAGGAGCCGCATTCCGCGACCGCGAGGAACGCCCGGAACCGGGCCGTGTCGATGGTGGCGAGCATACTCGCAAGCTAACGCGTGACAGACCGCTGCGACAGATGCGCACGCGAGCATTCATAAGCGCGCACTTATCTGTACGACAGCCCGCTGCGCCGCCTCTTTTCGATGTTCGCGCGATGCGGACCGCGCCGCGGCGGGGACCACGGCGCGCGTCACTTATCCGCAAAGCTATCAAGGGGGCCGAAGAACCATGAGGAACATCCTCACCCGCCGTGCCGCACTGCGCGCCAGTGCCGCCGCACTCACCGCCGCCGCCGTGTTCGGCGCGACCACTACCGCGGCCAACGCGTCGAGCGGCGGTTCCTACTCGGAAGGCGGGTACACCGTTTACCTGGACACGCAGGCGCACTGGATCACGCCGGAGTTCTCCGGGATGAACGTCTCGGTCGCCGACAACAGCACCGCGGCCTTCCACCGCGTCATCCAGTGGTACAACGACGGCGGCGCGGAGCAGAAGTGGTACTTCGACGCCGTCTACGACTCCAGCTCCGGCTTCGAGGGCTATCTGCTGCGCAACGAGAACAGCGGCCAGTGCCTCTCGACCGACGGCCAGGCCGGCGACACGCTGTTCCAGGAGGCGTGCAACCCGGGCCTGCTCACCGAGTGGTTCACCCGCGGCGGCTCGTCCCCGGACAACTGGTTCTACAACCGCTACACCGGCCTGTACCTGGACGTGTCCGGCTACAGCTACGCGGCCGGCACGAACCTGGACCTGTGGTACTGGAACGGCGGGGACAACCAGTGGTTCTACGTCACCAATGTCGGCTCCTGATCGAGCCCTGAACGCGGTTGCCGGGACGGCTGGGCGCCGGCGGCCTACTGCGCCGAGTGGTAGCCCGTCACGCCCTCATCGATCAGGTTGCCGGTCTGGAAGTTGTACAGAGCACCGTAGGCCGCGACTATGTCGCTGCCTACGGTGAAGGTTGTGGTGTAGGCGCCCGATCCGTGAGGGTTGTAGTAGGAGTCGTAGACCTTGGTCGCGCCGTAGAGCTCGATGTAGTAGCTCTCGAAGCTCGGGCCGTGGACTTGTGCGTTCGCGTGTCCGCACCCGTCCACGTACAGCTCGACCCAGCCCTCCGCATACTTTTCTGGACAATGCAGGGCCGCCCGATTGTCCAGTGCACCGGGCCGTCTATGCAGCAGGAGGTAAACCGGCTGGTGTCGTCGGATACGTCCAGCCGGGCGAACTGACCACCAGGGCCTAAAGGCTCAGCCACGCTGAGCCCGGGCCAGCCAGGCTCCGTCCATCCAAGGTTGCGCTGGCCAGAACAATCTCGCCCCAGGCTGCGGGCAGGTCGAACGGCGTGCCGCCAAAGATGGTCACGACCGTCACCTTGCCGCGCGTATATGCCACCACATCCTCTCGCCCCTGGACTGCGGGCAGCCAGCGCACTTGAGGCGTCAAATCGGCGATCAACCGTCGGCGGGCCGAGAGCGCTGCGCGGTACAGGGACAGTGCCGAGGAGCTGTCCGTCGCCTGTACGTCGGCAGCCAGGTCGCCGAAGTACGCCGGTTGGGGAAGCCAGGGCGCTTCGCCCGCGGTATCAGGGCTGAAGCCGAAGGTAGGATGCTTAGACTGCCATGGCAACGGGACGCGGCTGCCGTCGCGACCGTGTTCGGTGCCGCCCGAGCGGTTCCAGATCGGGTCGCGGCGCGCGTCATCGGGCAGGTCGAGGACCTCGGGCAGACCAAGTTCCTCGCCCTGGTACAGGTAAATCGATCCGGGTAAGCCGAGCAGGAAGAGCAGCGCCGCGCGGGCTCTGGCCTGGCCGAGCCGGACATCAACCTGGCCGCGCCGACGCAGTTGCGGTCCCATCACGCCGGCCGTCCCGGAGCCGTCCTCCGAGATCAGGCCGTAGCGCGAGACAGCCCGATGCGCGTCGTGGTTGTTGAGCGTCCACGCGAGAACTCCGGCGCGCTGTGTCGCAGTGTCCTGCGAGGAGATGGCGTTCAGCGCCGTGAGGCCGCGCTGCGTGCTGCTGCGGAACGCGCGGGCGTCCCAGGGCTGGACCAGCAGGTCGAAGTAGAAGGCGGCGTGCAATTCGTCGGCGCGGACGTAAGCCGCCACGTCGTCTGCGGTAGGCACCCATACCTCGCCCACGAGCACGAGATCGCGGTCCGCACCGTATTCATTGGCCACGGCGCGCCATTGCCGGTAGATCTCGTGGACCTCCGGCTGATTAGAGTCCGGGGCGGGTCGTGTGCCGCCGGGATCGTAGTCCGGTAGGTCTGGTGCTTTGACTAGCAGCGAAGCCACGTCAATGCGAAATCCGTCCACCCCGCGGTCGAACCAATGCCGCAACACCTGGACGAAGGATGAGCGGACCTCGGGGTGCCTCCAGTTGAAATCGGGTTGGCTCGGGTCGAACAGGTGCAGGTACCACTGGCCGGGTGCGCCGTCGGTGTCCTTGACCCTGGTCCAGGCCGGCCCACCGAACACCGAACGCCAGTTGTTAGGCGGCTCCTGACCGTCGGTCCCGCGGCCGTCACGAAACAGAAACCTTTGACGCGACGCCGCGTCGCGGCCCTCGGCGAGGGCTTGCTGAAACCAAGGATGGCGACTCGAGCAGTGGTTGGGGACCACGTCGAGCAGGACTCGGATTCCGTGCCCGTGCGCTGCCTCGATCAGCCGCTCGAGCGCCGCGGTGCCGCCGTAAACCGGGTCGATGGTCAGATAGTCGACCACGTCATAGCCGCCGTCGCTTCCGGGGGACGGATAGCAGGGATTGAGCCACAGGCCGTCGACCGCGAGATCCGCCAGATGACCGAGTCGCGCTGTCAACCCGTCCAGGTCGCCGATGCCGTCGCCGTCACTGTCCGCGAACGACTTGACGTAGACCTGATAGATGACGCAGTCGCGCCACCAGTTCCGATCAGAGGCCACAGTCGGATTCTCCTATCCGGCGAAGATTGCCCTGAGTCTTTCAGCTGCCTGCCGAGCCGTCACCTCGGCGTCGGCGCCGGAGACGACCGCGACCTCAGCAGCGCTCAGGGCACGCCAGATTTGCTCCATCTGCGGGAACGCGGGCATCAGCTGGCCGTTCTCGCATTGCTGCTGGTACAGGCGGATCGCGGGATCCTGCGCGACCACACTGCGTAGTGCGACCGCGGAGTCGATGCTGACGGACAGGGCGGTGACCACGTGATCGTGGGTGAGATAGTCGGCGAACAAGTCCTGCGCGATGGCGCTGTTAGCCCCCTGTTTGACCATGAGCAGGCCATGGACCAGAGAGAATCCGGTGGCCGGTCCGCCATCGGCAAAGGGCGGCACGGCGCTCACGGCGATGGGCAGTCCAGCGCGCCTGGCATGCCAGAGCCCGTCCGAGGTTGTGATTAGGTATGCGGTGCGCCCGGAGGTGAACAAGTCGAACGCGGCTGTGCGGTCGATAGATCTGCGCAGGACACCGATGCCGGCTTCGCCGAGGCTCCGCAGCCGTTCGAAGGCCGCGATCGACTCTGGCGAGTCTATTCCGATGCAGGACGTGTCCCAGTTCCCGTCCGGTGCGCGGCCGAACAACCACCCGCCGGCGCTGGCGAACAAGGGCCAGACCTGGAACGGATCTCCTTGGTCGCCGACGCGCAGGGCGAGCACTTCAGCCACGCGCTCGGCGTCGCGCAGCGTCTGTCCGGAGGAGATCAGGTCTTCGAAGGTCGCGGGAATCTGCGGCGCCAGGTTCGTGTTGCGGATGAGCGCCACGGCGTCGGCTGTCACCGGAAGGCCGTAGAGCAAGCCGTCAAAGGTGAGCGCCTTGCGCGCCCAAGTGGGAAACATCTGCGCTTGATCGGCGGAAAGCAGGGTCGGCGCGATCATGTCGTGCCGCACGAGGTCTCCGATCCAGTCGTGTGGAGAGACGAGGGCGTCGACGCAGGGCGATTCGCCCTGTACCGCAGCGATAAACTGGCGCTGCGGGTATCCGTCGAAGTCCGTCTCGAACGCGACCGAGACGCCGTAGGTTGCCAGAAAATCCTCTCTGAACTGGGCGAACACGGCGGCGCGCTGCCCATCCGCCCGAATCCGCAGGCTCGGTTCCATCTCGGAAAGCCGCCCGTATTGGTTGCGAGTCCAGCGCACGCCCACCGAGTCGGTGAACGTGAGTTTCACCCTGCGGTCCGCCGGACGTGACTCGTGCTCCCCGGAGGGAAGTTCGACGGGAAGAAATCGGGCCTGTTCGCTCGGCGGGATCGACGAGAAGTGAAGTTTCACAGCATCGGTGTGGTCGTCAGGGCTGAGAATGGTCAAGTACACCTGGTAGATGGGTGCCTCCGAGGCATTGCGGACGAAGGCTCCCCAACTGCCGTCGTCAGCGGATTTCTCCCACCACGCCGAGACTCTGGCAGCCTGGGTTCGGCGAACGAAGCCCTCTTGCGCTTGCCGTGCGGCGCTGTTGACGCGGTCGCGTTCCGACTCGATCCGGTAGGTACGCCGCGCGGCGACAGCCGCGACTGAGGCGAAGCCCAACGCGAATACGGTGGCCATCGCGGATATCTCGCTGGGTACGTCGCCCCACTGCAGTCCCATGGACCGGAGCATAAGCGGCGATCCGTAGAGCCCAGGCCGTTTCAGCGAAACAGATCCCTGAATTGACGGAAAAGCACCTGCTATGACAGCATTTGACGGTGTAAGGCCACTGGTTGATCCGTGGTCGGAAGTTTATCCGCGAAGAGTGCCGGGGCTGGATGCGTGTCCTGATTTCCCTGGCTCTGAGGCCGATGCCGCCGGTCGACCGCGGGCGTTCGGGCGGCCTCGTCCCGCGCGACGAAGTTGACAACTGCGCTGGCCAGGCTCTCGACGGTGAGACCGCGAGGATCAAGGCCGGCCGCAGAGCGCACGGTCCTGACGGTCAGCAGGTGGCACCCCGCAGTCGTGTATCCGACCTCGATGGCCCATGGCCGTCCGTCGATCTCCTCCGCACCGAGGACCGCCGCCGCGCCTTCCACCGGCCCGGCGGCAATCGCGACGGGGCCCGGGAAACGCGCCAGTAATTGCGCTGGGCGGGGGACCCGCGATCGCGGGTCCCCGTGGTTCGAACTGTCCATTGATCCGTGTATCTCTTTCGATTCGCCGCTGCGCCGAGTCAGTCAGGTGATCGTGGTGGTGTCGTACGGCCCGCCCGAGTAGCAGATCCACCAGATCCGGACCCGGTCGCAGTGCCCCGCGCGCCGCGCCCGAAACACGCAGCCCTGCGCGGAACGAAATCGTCACCGCCGCATCATCGCGGCCGTTCGCCAGCTAAGGCCTCGGCCGGATCCTTCTGAACGGCCAGTTCAGTGGGAAACAGGAGACTGTTGAACTGGCTCCGGAACATTCGGGGCTCCCGAGGCGTTAGCCAATATGGTCGCGCTTTTTTTCGTGTTTGCCGCGCTTCGCGGATTCATCGTGGTGCGGGTGTGTTGCTTGTCTTCGCAGTAGCTGCAGGAGCCCGTCTTGAACCCGCGGGCCAGCGGGGGCACAGGCTGCGCATCGCAGACGGCCCAGGCCTGTGGCCATACGAACATCCAGGAGACTCATCACGTCCATCGACACCGCTCAACGCGGCAGCGACTTTGCGCAACTGTCCCGCACGGTCAAGCAACACGGGCTGCTCCAGCGCCGCCAAGGCAGTTACATCCTGAAGTTCGCGATCAACGCCGCGCTACTGGCCGGCGGGTGGATGGCATTCGCGCTGCTGGGCTCGTCCTGGTGGCAACTGGTCACCGCCGCGTTTCTCGCGGTCGTCTTCACCCAACTCGCGTTCGTCGGCCATGACGCCGGCCACAAGCAGATCTTCGCCGGCAAACGCGCCAACGACGTTGTCGGCTACCTGCATGCCGGCCTGGTCGGCATGAGCTACGACTGGTGGATCAGCAAACACAACCGCCACCACGCCAACCCCAACCACGAGGACGAAGACCCCGACATCGCCATCCCGTTGCTGGCCTTCACCAGCATGCAGGCTGCCGCGAAACGCGGCGTGCCGCGCTGGGTGGCCAAGCACCAGGCAGTGTTCTTCTTCCCGCTGCTGGCACTGGAGGGCCTGAGCCTGCACATGTCGGGCATCAACGCCGTTCGGCGGCGCGAGGTCAAAGCCACCGGGCTGGAGGCCGCCCTGCTGACGATCCACATAACCGGCTACCTCACCGCCGTGTTCTGGGTGCTCTCCCCGCTGCAGGCGATCGCGTTCATCGCGGTGCACCAAGGTCTGTGGGGCCTTTACATGGGATGCTCGTTCGCGCCCAACCACAAGGGCATGGCCACCCTGTCGGCCGGCCAGAAGCTGGACTATCTGCGCAAGCAGGTCCTCACCTCGCGCAACGTGCGCGGCGGCAGGATCGTCGACTTCCTCCTCGGCGGGCTGAACTATCAGATCGAGCACCACCTGTTCCCGAGCATGCCACGGGCCAACCTGCGCCACGCCCAACCGCTCGTCCAACAGTTCTGCGACCTCAGTGCCATCCCCTACACCCAGACCAGCGCCATCGGCTCATACGCCCAAGTGCTGCGCCACCTGCACGCCATCGGCGCACCGCTGCGCCGAAAAGCCCACGCGTCTTGAAAGCCGGACGCGGACGGGCTGGGCTGGCGCGCGCTCACCGACGATCGCCTGCTCGGCGCTGTCCAGTTCCCAGACAGCCGGACCTTCCACACGATATGCAAGCATTCAGCCGCGCCACGCCGCGCCGATCGGTTGGTGGGCATCTTCCGGCTGTGCTGCAAGGCCACGTGCTGCGCGCTGATTCTCGAGCGATTCGCGGCGCCTGGGCGTCAGCAGCAGCGGCACCGTCTTCGGTTCCGGCAGAGAACTGGGAGACTCCACGATCTCGGCATTCGCGGGCAGAGCGAGCTCCCAACGCGAGGCGATGGCCGTGAGGGCGGCGGCCATGACGGCCATGGCGAAGTGTTCTGCGATACACCGATGCGGGCCGATGCCGAAGGGGATGAAGGCGCCTCGGGGTCCGTGAGCTGAATCGAGGCTGGGGCGATACGGATCGAAGCTGAGGGGATCTGGATGGAAAGCCGCATTCCGGTGCATCGCGCGCGGGCTGTAGCCCACCTCGGCTCCAGCAGGGAGGCGGACACCGTCCAGCTCGACGGCGTGCCGGGCGCGCCGGGTAAAGAGGATCGGCGAGTGCAGGCGCATCGTCTCCTGCAGCACACGGCGAGCATAAGACGGCTGCGCGGCGCGCTGCGTTGCGAGTCTGTCGGCCTCGGCGTAGAGGGGGTGCGCGGTGCGCGGGTGAGAGGCCAGTTCCACCAGCGCCCAACTCAGCGTTGTGCTGGTCGTCTCCAGCGCCGCGAACAACAGGATCAGCAACTCGCCCTGGATCTCAGCCGGGCTGAGCCTCGCGCCGTCGTCGCCGACGCCCGCACGCAGCAGCGCGTCGAGTACGTCGTGACCCGCAGCGGACTGCTGGCGTTCGCGCTCGGCGATCATTCGCGCGACCAGGCTCCGGAATCGCAGCAGTGCGCTGTTGAGCTCCCGCTTGCCTGGGACGGGTAGCGCGCCGAGCGCGGCGGGCAGCAGCGTGCCCGGCAGCAGCCGCAGTGCGACCAAGTGAATCGTGCGCTGGATGTCATGGATCTCCCCCTGCGACAGGTCACCACCGAAAAGACCGTGCAGAACGCACGAGGCGGTGTAATCCGCCACCTGCTGCTTGACGTCGGGCATCGGGCCCGCCCGCCAGGATTCGGCCAGCCCGGCGGCATTGCGGCGCAACATCTCAGAATGCGAAAGCACACTTCCCTTGTTGAACGCGGGCTTGAGCATGCGGCGTTGCGCAGCATGCGGTGCGCCGTCCAGCGCGATCGGCGGGCGGCCGAAGTGCCCGGCGAGCTGGTCGAAGAAGCGGCCTCGCTCGAACGCCTCGCCGTCGATTTGGAGGCGGTGCACGGTTTCCGGCTCGTTGGCGAGATAGAGGTTGAGCGATCCGAGTCGCACGCGCACCAGCGGATCGGCGGTGCGGGTGGACTCGAAGAAGCCCACCGGGTCCAGCATCGCGGCCGGGAGGTGTCCAAGCAGTAGCCTGCGACCTGGAGCGTCCGGGCAGTTACCGCCTTCGGTCTTCATGACATACGGCTCCTTAGTCTCAAGTCTCATTGCGCCGCTGGCACGGTCCCGACGCACAGCACCACACCCTCGCGGACGTAGCCGTCGGCCGACCGCAGCGGATGGTCCGGGTGATCCGGGTCTGCGAGCACCCGCCATGCGTCGGTGCGCGAGCCGTGTGGGATTTGCGCGGCCAGTTGGGCGCATGCACGGCTGTAGAACTCCTGGGCGGCCTCGGTGAGGGGGGCGAAGTGCTCGGCCAGAAGCGTGCGTTGACGCACCGACTCGAGACCGGCGGCGCGCAGATAGCGGTAGAGCGCGCCGCTTCGGCGCAGTTGTCGGGCGTAGCCGGGGTTGGCGGCCGCGGCGCGGAAGAAGTCCGCGAACAGGTCGGGGTCGCCGGGCTGGACGGTGATCAGCCGCGCATCCAGGTCCTTGACCGCGACGAGGCCGCCTGGTCGGGTGACCCGGCGAAATTCCGCGAGCGCTCGCAGCAGCGAGTCGTCGTCGAGGTATTGGACGGTGTTCGAGCACCAGACCGCGTCGAACGCGTCGTCAGGGTAAGGCAGTTCCCGGATATCGCCGGTGCGCACGTCGGCCGCGACTCCGGGTACTGATTCGCTCACTCGCCGCGCCGCTAAATCCGCGTTCTCCGGCGCCAGATCGATGGCGCTGACCGCCCCGGCGGGTCCGACCAGATCGCAAATCCAGGGGAGGAAATCGCCGGGGCCGCAGCCCGCGTCGAGCACCCGCCAGCCAGGGCGCAACCCGACCAGATCGAGCGCTTTCCGGTAGGTCTCGACGCACGCCTCGAAGTGGGCGTCGACGATGCTGTGATGCGTGAAGTCCTGACCGGTGGACGCGGCCAGCCCCCACGCCCCGCTGGTTGCCGTTCGCGGGCTCATCGGGCCACCGCCGCATGATCGACCAGGCGGCAGAGCGACGCCGTCACTGCTTCCGGGGCCTCGATCGGGGCGAGATGACCGCAGTGCGCGAGCACGACGAGGAGCGCGCCGGGCAGGGCCGCGGCGGTGTTCGCGGCTTCGTGGAACGAGACGAGTTCGTCCTGCTCCCCCGCGACGACTACAGCCGGGACCCGCACCTCGCGCAAAACTTCAAGGGCATCCGGCCGCTGCGCGATCGCGCGTTGCGCCCAAGCCAGCGCGTGCGGGTCGCAGGCTTCTGCGCTGGCGCGTACTCGGCGGACCAACTCCGGATTGCCGGCTCGCGTGACGGCACCGAGCAGCTGCGGCGCGGTAGCGTCGATCAGCGCGGCCCGCCGGCCCGGATCGATGATCGCGGTGGCGAACGCCTCGCGCTGCGCTCGCTGATCGAGGGTGTCGGCCGCGGCGCGTGCAGCGAACAGACCCAGCGCGGCGACACGGGAGGGGTGGCGGCGCACGAAGGCCATGGCTACGTAGCCGCCCATGGACGCCCCGGCGATCGCAGCTCGCTCGATACCGTTCTGGTCCATGAGCCGGGCCACGTCATCCGCGACGAGGTCCAGGCTCGGCGGATCGTCCCCGAGCGGGGTCCGCCCGAAGCCGCGCTGATCGGGAGCCAGCACCCGGTGGCCCGCGGCGGTCAGCGCCTGCTGCTGGGCCTTCCACATCGTCGAGTCCTGAGCCAATGCGTGCAGCAGCACGAATGGTGTGCGGCCATCAGCGTGCATGAGCGAGTACCGCCAGTTCGGCGTCGACGACGAATGCCGCGGCTGCCTCAGGAAGGGCACGCTTCGCGCTCCAGCACAGCACGACCGGTGCCGGTGACAGGTCTGCGATGGGTACGACGCGCACATCAGACGGCACAGCGCAAGCCAGAGAGGCGAATGACAGGTGCACGGTGTTCGTCGTGCGCAGTAGTTCGACCATGTCTGACACACTCTTCATCCGGTGCACTCGGCGGATCGCCGTCCCTTTCGGGGTGCGCGGCGGCACGACGCGGTCCCACACGTAAGCAGGGAAACCCTCCGGACAGCAGAACGCGTCGAACTCGGCGAGCTCTTCGAGCCCGACCTGATCGCGCCCGGCGAGCGGGTGGCCTTCGCCGAGAACCACGGCTCTTGCGTCCCAGGCGACCGGGCCGCTGCTGCGCAGATCAGGCTCGCGAAGTTCGTACTTGGCGATCATCAAGTCCATGTCGCCGTCGCGCAGGCCGCGGAACGGATCTTCGAGGCCGTACCGGACCCATCGAACGTCGCGTCCGGTGCGACCGGTTCCTTCCACGATCGAGCGGGGCAGGTCGGCGGCGCCATGTGTTCCGAGCCGAAACGGCGCGGTGTGCAGCAAGTCAGGCATCGGAAGCCTCCCTGGTCAGCGCGGCAAAGGCCTGAAGGCGGGCGGGATCGGCGGGATCGAGGTCGACGCGCAGCGCGACCGGTCGCGCGCAGAAGCCGACCAGACGCGGGACCTGACGCAGCGTCACGCTGTCACCGGGCACGAGCAGTCCATCGAGTGCGGCCTCTGCGATCAGGTGGTTGAGGTGAATCAGCATCTGGGCCGCGGTCAGGCCGGCCGTGGCCACATACAGTTCCGCGTGCGAGCCGGTGTCGGCAGGCGCGCCCGGCAGAGCGAGCGTGATAGGGCGGGCGGGCAGAAGTGCGGCCGCGGGTGTCGTCGTGGCGAAGGGTTTCAGCAGCCGCCGCAACGGTAGGCAGCGACCGGCGTCGCAGGGCCCGAACCAAGCGGCCGTTCCGTCCGCGGCCAGGTGCTCGAATGCGAAGCGCTCACGCAGGGCGAGCGGATTGCCCGCGAGGAAGATCGTGCGAGTGAAGGCCGTGCGCCAATCCGCCACGACCCGCGGATCGAGCGCGGCGGCGAAGCTCCAAGAGTGCTGGACGAAGGCCGGAATGAACAGATCGCGCAGGACTACGACGGCGTATATGCCGTCGCCGCCCGCTGCTGCGGACTCGGCGACCAGCGTCGAGCGTCGGCCGAGTAAGGCGGCCGGATCATCGGTCGCGTGCCGGTCGGCCAGATCAGGTCGCGCGCGCCGCAATCGTCGGGCCGCGTGTTCACGCAACTGTTGCTGCGTAAGCGTCATAGGAACACCGCCCGCAATAGGTCCATCGCCGGCCGCGGTCCATGTCGCGTGAAAAGTCCTGCGGTCAGCCGATAGGGATCCGTGAAGTGATGCGCGCCGCGATGCCGGTGGCGGACGGTCAGATCAGCCGGGCTGTGCGGACCGCGCTCGGCGGCCGCGTCGAGGATGCGCGCCGCGCGGGCGACGGTATGTACGAGCACGTCTTCGCGGAACGACTGCCGATCGCCCGGACCGAGTGTGGCTATGAAATAGAGCCGGGCGCCGAGGCGCAATGCCGGACCGTCGAAGCGCTCAGCCAGCCGCGGCAGCAGCCGGTCTGCGGTGACGTCCTGCCAACCGCCCTCTCGGGTGGCGGCGATCCGTCCCTCGATCGGGACGCGTCCCACCGCGACGGTGCGCGTCACTGCCCCGCATCGGTCGAGGGCTCGCGCCAGCAAACGGTAATCCGCGGCCAGCTCCGGATCATGCAGCAGGACTACTTCGTCGTAGTGGGAGGCCAGCGGTAGCAGGTCGCGCAGGGCGCAGGCCATCAGGTTGGGCCGGCCGTCCGCGCCGATGATTTGGCGCAGCGGCCGGCCTTCGGCGGTCAGGTCGAGGAAGATAGGGCCGCCGATCGCGCTGTGATCGAGAAGGATGCCCGCCCAGGCCAGCCGGTTGATCGTTTCGGCCAGGCTGTATCCGGGCGGCTGGTGCTGCGCGAGTCCTGGATCGTGCAGGCCGAGCTTCGCGTAGTGTCCGCGCCATAGATCGAGCACCCGGGTGGCCGCGGGGTGCACCCAGCCTTGTTCGACTGCGGCGGCGTAGGGACGCACCGCCTCGCTCGAAGGCTGCCGCTTGGCCGCGCGAAAGCGCATGTAGAGCGCGCCGATCTGCTGCTCGTCGAGTTGCTGGTATTCGGCGTCGCCGACCTCGCGGTCCAAGAACTCCCAGAAGCCGAGCGTCTGCTCGGTCAGGTGGTAACTGGTGTGGCCGGCCCGGTAATCCACATCGGCGAACAGCAGGCAGGCGCGGTACATCACGTCCGTCCACAGCAGACCTTTGAGATGTGACGGGGTCAGCGGTTTGGACGGGGTGACCGTGATCGGGGCGAGCAGGATCCGGGGACGGTTTTCGCGCGTTTCCGAGACGAGCCGGGGCGCGGCGCTGACGGTGCGGGTCATGCCGGCACCTCCTGCGGACGGCGGGCCGCGGCGATCGCTTCGAGCAGCTCGGGTCGCCGCGGTGCGTCGCCGGGCGGAAGTCCTGTCGCGGCGGCGTGCCGGACCCGCTGCGCGAAGCCCGGCGCACCGAAGGCTTCCGCGGGCGTCTGAAGCGTCATCAGCATTCTGGTCAATGCACGCCAGACGTCCCGGTCCGCGGCGGCGGCCGCAGCTATCGGCGCGGGAGGAAGCGGGACGTCTGGGGCTTCCCGCCAGCGTCCGATGCGTTCCCGGTCGGCTTCGGCCGCATGCTCGAACCATGGGCGCAACAGTTGCTGCGCGAGGTCGGCTGCTGCGGGCCCCGCTTCCATTTCGCCGCTTCCGGACAGCAGCGGTCCGAGCGCGAAGGCCTGCGCCAGTGCCAGGGCGATGCCGCGACCGAACAGCGGATTGGTGACGCATGCGGCATCGCCGACGGGGTAGAGCCCGCGCACGCCTGATTGAAGGATGCTGATGCGTAAGGTGTTCGGCGGGGCGGTCATGGCGTAGACGGGCGAAACGGCGTCGCAGACATCTGTTTCGAGCCACGGCGCCAGCAGTGCCGACGTACGCACCGCCGACGTGAAGGATTCGGGATCGCGCAGCGCACGCAGTGACCAGTCGCCCGGCAGCACGCCGAGCGCGACGGCGAAGGCGTCGCCGTCACCGGGATGCAGCACGGCGGCGCAGTGCGAGCCGACGTAACCTGCGGCGTGGCCGCGATTGAGCGGCCCAGGCAGGCCGCCGCCGCGCAGCCGATAGTGCCGCGCGTAGCCGGCGAGGCCAGACGGTGCGATCTCATCGGCGGGCAGGGGCACACCGGCGGCGCGCAGCCACGCACGCGATGCTGCGCGCCGGCCGGTGGCATCGACCACGAGCGACGCGGGGACTTCGCCCGCACCGTCTGCGACAACGGCCCGCACTTCGCGCCGCGGCCCGAGACGCAGCGCGCGCACGGTGACTGCGTGGCTGACCTCGATGTTCGGGCGGCTCAGCGCGTACTGACGAAGGATCAGTTCGAAGACTGTACGGCGGCAGCCCAGCGCCACGAGGTCTTCGTCTCCCGGTGCCCGTTGTGCGCCGAACGGTCCGGCAGGCATGGCGGTAGTGAGGTCGAACAGCACCGCGCCGGCGGACAGCAGCGAGTCGAGCAGATCAGGGACGTGCCGTCGAAGCTCGCGCACCGCCAGCGAGGTGATGGTGTGCGACTGGAACGCGTGCGGCACCGAAGGGCGCGCCCACCTCGGCGCCGCCTGCCGCGGCGGTCCCGGCGGTGGTGGTGGCTCCGCGTCGAGCACCCGTACCTCGTATCTCTCGCGGCTCAGGGCGAGCGCGGCCGCAAGGCCCGCCACACTTCCGCCGACGACCAGGGCCCGCCGCATGTCAACGCCGCCTGCCGTGCACGAAGAACACTCGACGCACCGCCGTCTTCTCCCGTGGCGGAACCGGATCGGGCCAGCGTCCGTAGTCTGCTTCGGGTTCGCCAGGCTGCACTGCGCGCACGTCGAATCCGTATTGCGCGAACAGTCGCTCAGGCTCGTCGTGGCCGAATAGCCACGGGCATCCCCAACCGGCGAACACGTCGAGCAGCCCGCGCATGTTCGGCAGCGTTAGTGCGGCGCGGTTGACGATGTCCGCGGCGATCCGGCTGCCCGGCGCGACGATGGCGGCGATGCGTTCCAGGATCCGGTGTGCCTGGTTCTCTTCGATGTAGTACAGCAGGCCTTCGACCAGCCAGGTGGACGGCGAGTCCGGGTCGTAGCCGGCTTCGGTGAGGCGGGATTCCCAGTCGTCCGCCGCCAGATCCGCCGCGACGAATCGGTGGTACGCGGTGTGGGCGCTGCGGCCAGCGAGGCGCTCGCGCTTGTAGGCGAGCACCGCGGGCCGGTCGACCTCGAAATACCGTACGCCGTCGCCCCACGGCAGACGGTACGCACGCGAATCCATGCCCGCGGGCGCCAGCACGACCTGGTGCTGACCGGGCGGACGAGTCGAGTCGAGAAGGAAGTCGTCGAAGAAGCGGGTGCGGATGGCGTTGTAATCCGGCGTGCTCGGCAGCGTGCGGGAGCCGTCGCGGGGGAACGTGACCGCCCGGACCTCGGCCAGTAGCTCGGGCCCGATCTCGCCGCTGAGCAGCTGCGCGAACGGATCGTCGTAGAGCCGGTCCGGCCGACGGGATTCGGCGGCGCGCAACGCGGCGGTCAGCAGCGCGGTGCGCTCGACCGCGTCGAGCGTGTCATGCGAGGGTGCGGCAAGCGTCTCGCTCACGGGACGAGTCCTCCTTCGGGCCGGGCGGCCGCGCCGGGCGCCAGCCGCCGCCAGTCCTCCGGCCGCTGCCGGAAGATGCGGTCTTTGACCTGGGTGGGGCGGGTGCCCGCGGCGACGGTGGCCAGCCAGTCGCGCTGGAACGCGTCGTGGTCGGTCGTCTGTACGACGGCGGCGCCAAGCCGTCCGGCGGTGCGGGCCGCGCGGTAGCCGGAGGACTGCGCGCCAAGGGCGCTGTCGAGGGCGGTGGCGAACGCCGTGATTTCGGCTGGGCTCCACGTCTGCCGGCCGGCTGCGGCGAACTCGTAGTAAGGCAGGTCGCTGACAGGGTCCTTCTCTACCCGGCACGCGGCCGAACGCAGGCCCAGGCCGGTGGAACTGCACGCCGCCATCAGGGCTCGTACCGCGTGGGCATCGCGCAGCCGCTCCCCTGCCGCGTCGCTCACGGTCGCCCGGCCCGCGTAGTCCAGCCGAGGAGCCCCGCCGACCCGGTCAACGACTCGCACGACGTCGCCGCCCGAGTACCGGTAGAAGCCTCCGACGTGGCTGAACACCACGTGATAGTCGCGTCCGGGTTCGAGCTCGTAGGCAGCGAGCGTCGCGCTGTCCGGCTCGATCGGCTCGTCGGCGTCGATGAATTCGTACACTGCGGCGTCCGCGATCAGGCTGCCCGCGGTGGCGTGCCGGTCGAGTGGCACGGCGATGGGGCCTTCGGAGGCGGCGATCGGCGCGGGCAGCACGGCGACGCCGATGCCGTACTCTTCCCGCAGCCGCGGCAGGTAAAGCGAAGCGGCGCCCGTGGTCCAGCAGAACAGCGCCGAGATGCGCGGCCAGACATGGGCCGGCAGCACCGTGCCGTGGCGGGCTTCGAGCCGTTCCAGCTCGGCGGCGCGCCCCGGGTTGGGCTCGCCGCCGGCCGCGCCGTCGAACGTGCCATCGTGCACGTCCTTGACGATGCGCGGCCACCACACCCGGAGCTGATAGGGGAGCGCGGCGATCATCGCAGGATTGATGCCGATCACGAGACGGACGTCGCTCTCCACCGCCATCCGCAGCCGCAGGTACATCTTCCGCTCGTGATCGTCACGGGCCGCGGGCACCGGCAGCGTCGCCCAGGGCGCCGAGCTGCCCGGTTCCGCGGACAGCGGTTCTCCGAACATGCGCCCGAGGTCGATTTGGCTCGCCCCGGCGTACGGACGGCCCGACGCCGTCGTGTCGGGTGCGGCCAGCGGATCGTGCTTGAGGTTGAGCGCCGCGTCGGGCCGTTCGAGCACCTGCGGGTAGTGCTCGGCGAGCGGCGCCCAGGCGGCCAGGTAGAAGGGGAAGAAGGAACGGTGCATGAACCGTGCGGTCACCGGGACCTTCTTGCGTGCTCCGGTGCTTCCGCTGCTGGTGAAGAACACGCGCGGGGCGTCCGCGGTCAGCACCGCGGTCCTGCCCGCGGCCGCCTGCTCGATCCACGGCGCGTGGCCGGCGTAGTCCCGGATCGGTACCGCGGCGCGCAGATCGCGCACTGAGCGGATCGAGGCGAAGCCGTGCTGGCGGCCGAACAGGGTCTGCGCGTTCGCCTCCACGAGCTCTGTCAGTGTCCGCTGTTGGGCGGCGTCGCAGTCGGCTGCGACCGCGCGCAGCCGGGCTTGCTCAGCCGCCACCCGTTCGCGATAGCGCGCCAGATGTCCGGGCGAGTGCCAGATCCGGGTCGAGTCGTCGTACGTGTCGGCGGCGGAGCCTTCCCTACCGGTCGCAGAACTCTTCGTCTCAGCCATCGGCCAGCGCCTCCTCGATCTCGCGGGCCGTCTGCGCCGGGTCCGTGCGCTCGCCGAGGACCGTGACCGGAAGGTGCCGGATCTCCTCGAACATCAGCGCGGACAGGTCGGCCTGGTATCTCGCGAACCGCTCGAAGTCCGGGCGCCGCCCGTAGTGTTCGAGCGGGTTGAGCCCGTGGCCGCGGCCGCACCTGCGCCATGCGGCGGCGGGCGAGACGTCGAGGTAGACCACCCGGACCGGCTGCGGAAACGAGCGCCACCAGGCGAGCATCGGGTTGTCGCCGGCGCCGGCTAGCGTGCATTTCGCCAGGATCTTGTAGTAGTAGGAGTCGACCAGCAGCGGGCCGCGGCGGGGGCCTTCGTGCACAGGCTCCTCGCGCAGCAGCTCGTCGCGCAGGTGCACGACGGCGGTTTGCAGCAGCCCGACCAGGAAGTCCGGGCTGAAGTCGGTGCCGAGGGCGCCGATCACCTCGCCGGCCACTCGGCGCAGCTGGGCGATCGGGCGGTGCTCGGCCGCGAGGAAGTCCTCGTCGGTGGACAGGATCCGCCGGGCCGGGTTGCCCGCGCGCAGCCGCGCCAGCGCGGTGGACTTTCCGGCGAAGTCCGGTCCGAGCAGCACCGCGAAGGGCGGGGCCGCGGGGGCTCCGAAGACCGGCGCCACCGAACATGCTATATCAGAGGTCTGAGACACTTCGAAACCTCCTGATCCACGGGTTCGCGGCCGGGCGGGCGATGACCGCCCCGCGAACCCTGCTCACGGGAGACTCAGGTCCAGGGGATGATGTGGCGGTGCTGGACGAGCCGGCCGTAGAACTCGGGCTCGACGTCGCCGCGGGCCAGGCGCACCAGATCCCGCGCCGCCTCGTCCGGGCTCTGCGCCTGGGACATGTCGGCGAACCAGGGCCGTGAGGCGTCCGTGTCCACCAGGCCGGGGCACACCGCCAGGATGTGCACACCGTCGCGGCGCGCCTGCTCGCGGGCGAACACCCGGGCGGCGGCGACCTGTCCGATCTTCGACGGGATGTTGATCGACTCCGGCCAGCCCTCCTGCCGATGCCGGCCGGCCTCGACCAGGTCGGCGAACTCGAGCATGCGCCGGTCGACCTCGTCCAAGGTGAGCGCCTCGGTGTCGAACAGCGGCCGCAGCTTCGGATCGAGGTTGCGCAGCGAGCCGAACGCGCTGGCCACGACGAGGAAGCGGCCCCCGGGCCGCAGGATCGGCCCGAACGACCTGATCATCCGGGTGGTGCCGAGGTTGTTGGTGTCCACGAACGCCCGCACCGTCTCCGCGTCAGCGCGCCCGGGAGCGCGCCGCGCCGCCGCGTTGGAGACCACCACGTCCACTGCGCCGTGCCGATCGGCCAGTTCAGCTGCCAGCTTCGCCACGGCGTCGTCTTGCCGCACGTCCATCACGGCTGGAACGGTGCCCGGAGCCTCGGCGGCCGCGCGCTCGACCCGCTCGGGGTCGCGCCCGGTCAGATAAACGGTCGCGGAGGGGCCGAGCGCCTGCACCAGTTGCCGAGCCACGGCGAAACCGACGCCCTGATTCGCTCCGGTCACGAGCGCGACTGTCATCTGTGGACCCTCCTGCGTTCCGGCTGGTTGAGCGCCGGTCCGCGTCCCTGCGCTGGCCGGCTTGTGTGGTCGGACCTTCAGCGTAGGCGACAGAACACTGCGAACTGCTGAAGCGGAAGGGAAGAGCGCACACTGCGTCACGTCCGACGCATTCGTCTACTGACAGGACGTCCACTCGCCGCAGTGTCCCCGCATTCTGGTCAAGTCGTTGTCCGCCGCGCGCGGCCCTGCCTTCACTGGGAGGAGCAAAGGCAGTCCGCCACACCGTCTGCAGGAAAGAGACGACGACATGTCAAAGTCCATCCTCACCGTGCTCTCCGAGTACGGATACTGGGGCGAGGAGCTCGTCGGGCCGCTGGCGGCCTTCGACCGCCGGGGCTACGAGGTCACCTTCGCCACGCCGACCGGCGGCCGGGCGCACGCGCTGCCGCCGAGCATGGACCCCGAGTACGTCGACCCGCCGCTCGGCCGCTCGGTGACCACGCCGGAGGTCGCGGAGGCGACCCGCAAGCTGGACGAGTCGGACCGGCTGGACAACCCGCTGAGCATCGAGGAACTGATACCGGACCGGCCCTACTTCAGCGAGCCGGACTTCCTGCGCCGGATCGAGGCCTACCACCGGGAGCTGGACACCGCGCAACGCTCGCTACTCGAGCGCTACGACGCGCTCGTGCTGGTCGGCGGAAGCGGGCCGATCGTGGACATGGCCAACAACGGGCGGCTGCACGAGATCGTCCTCGCCTTCCACCGCGCCGACCGCCCCATCCTCGGGCTCTGCTACGGGGTCACCCCGCTCGCGTTCGCCCGTGAGTGGGAGCAGCGCGACAGCATCCTGCGTGGCAAGCACGTCACCGGGCACCCGAAGGAGTACGACTACAAGGCCGGCACGGGCTTCCTCGGCACCGACTTCAACATCGGCGCCGTGCCCTATCCGCTCGAGTACATCCTGCGCGACGCCACCGCCCCCGACGGCCGGTTCCACGGCAACGTGGGCAAGGAGACCTCGGTGATCGTCGACTACCCGTTCGTCACCGCGCGCTCCACGCCGGATTCCTTCCTCGGCGGCGAGAAGCTGGTCGAGATGCTTGAGCACGGTCTGCGCCGGTACGGGTGGTGAACGCGGTGACCTCCACCCCCCGGCCGGGCAAGACCGCGCTGCTGGAACAGCTCGCGGCCGACGGGTTGCGCTACATGTTCGGCAATCCGGGCACCGTGGAACAGGGGTTCCTCGACGAGCTGGAATCGGTCCCCGGGCTGCGATACGTGCTGACGCTGCAGGAGACCGTCGCGGTCGGCATCGCCGACGGATACGCGCGGGCATCGGGCGGCGCGGCGCTGGTGCAGTTGCATTCCGGGGTCGGTCTCGGCAACGGCGTCGGAATGCTCTACCAGGCGATGCGCGGGCACACCCCGCTGGTCGTGCTGGCCGGAGAGGCGGGGATCGCCTATGACGCGCTGGACGGGCAAATGGCGGCCGATCTGGTCGCCATGGCCCGTCCGGTCACCAAATTCGCGACGCGGGTCGTCCACCCCGGCTCGCTGTTGCGCGTGCTGCGCCGCGCCGTGCGCCTCGCGCTAACCCCGCCGCGCGGGCCGGTGTTCGTCGCGCTGCCGATGGACGTGCTCGACGAGTCGACGTCCGAGCCGGTGCTGCCGACGCACGTGCCCTCGACGGCGACCGTGCCGTCGGACGCCGAGATCGCGCGCGCGGCCGCGCTGCTGAGCGCGGCCCGCGAGCCGGTCATCGTCATCGGCGACGGAGTGGCGGAAGCGGGCGCGCAGCAGGCGCTCACCCGGGTCGCGGAACTGCTCGGCGCCCCGGTATGGGAGGCGAACTCGTCAACGGTGAACATGGACACCGCGCATCCGCTGCACCGCGGCCAGCTCGGGCACATGTTCGGCACGTCGAGTGCACCCGCAGTCGCCTCGGCCGACGCGGTGCTGGTCGTCGGAACGTACCTGTTCCCCGAGGTCTTCCCGCTGATCGACTCGCCGTTGCGGCCGGACGCCACGATCGTGCACATCGACCTGGACTCCTACGAGATCGGCAAGAACCACCCGGTGACCCTCGGCCTTGTGGCCGAGCCGGGCGCGACGCTGCGCGAGCTGGCCAAGGCGCTGGAACGGCTGCGGCCCTCGGACGCGAGCGAAGGCGGGCAGTACGCGTACCGCGAGCCCGCGGCTCACCAGGACGGCGAGCCACTGGCCACCACGTTCGCCCGCGAGCTCGGCGTGCAGGCCGCACAACCGCTGGTGCTCTTCGACGAGGCGCTGACCGCGTCCGGCGCGATCACCGCCGCGCTGCCGCCGCGCACCGTCGGCTCCTACCACCAGACCCGCGGCGGATCGCTCGGCGTCGGCATTCCGGGCGCGATCGGGATCAAGCTGGCCAGGCCCGAGGCGACGGTGGTCGGCTTCACCGGGGACGGCGGCAGCATGTACACGTTCCAGGCGCTGTGGACCGCGGCCCGCTACGGGATCGACGCGAAGTTCGTGGTCTGCGACAACCGGCGGTACCGGCTGCTGGACGACAACCTGGCCCGCTACCGCTCCGAGCGGGGCATCCTGCCGCGGCCCGCCCCTGAGGCCTTCGATCTGGCGCAGCCGCCGATCGGCTTCGTCGGGCTGGCCGCCGCGCTCGGCGTGCCGGGGATGCGCGTCGAGGAACCCGGGCAGGTGCCGGAGGCGGTCTCCCGGCTGCTCGGGCATGAGGGTCCTTATCTAATCCATCTGCTCACGCGTTGAGGAAGGCGAGGCTGGGATGTCGGACATCGCGCTGCGGGAGGACGGGCCGCTGGCCGGCGCCCGGGTCGTGATCCTGATGGAGAGCGACTACGTCGAGCCGGAGATCTCCTACTACCAGCACCGGTTCGCCGAGGAAGGCGTGGCCGTCGATCTGGCCACGCGGCTGTGGGGACAGCGCGCGCTGACCTTCACCGGCCACGAGTACCAGGCGCCGATCACGGTCGAGGGGGATCTGGAGGCCCTCGATTACACGGCGCTGTCCAAGTACGACGCGCTGATCGTTCCGGGCGGCATGGTGGCCGACCGGCTGCGCTACAGCGAGAAGCCCGGCCGGCTGGCCCCGGCCGCCGAACTGCTGCGCCGCGCCTTCGCCCTGCCACGTCTCGTCAAGGGCCTGAACTGTCACGCGCTCTGGCTCGCGGCACCGGTGCCGCAGACGGTGCGCGGACGCAAGCTGACCTGCCACAACAACCTGTACTCGGATGCCCGGAACATGGGCGCGGATTACGTGGACGCCGACGTCGTCACCGACGGCGATCTGGTGACCGCCCGCAGCGCAGACCTCTGCCACCTGTTCGCCCGCCGCCTGCTGGACGCCATCGCGTCGCACCGGGGCGCCGCACCTTCCGGAGAACGCCGATGATCGACACGCCGCCCGCCCATCCGTGGTCCGACCTGGTGGCGGGTTACGTCACCGGGTACGAACCCGAGCGCGGCGTGCTCGACCTGCGCACCGCCGACGACGTCCCGGTGCGGGTGCATCTGGTCGGGGACATCACCGCCGAACTGGTGCGCAACCTGGGTGATCCGCGCGTCGACCTGTCCGGCCGGCTCGACGAGCTGCTCGTGCCCGGAGCCGCCCTGTTCGTGTACGGGATCTACTACCCGCGGCAGGGCGGCGCCGTATTCGAGGGCAAGAACCTGGTGTTCACCGGGACCAGGCCCGGGGAGTACGTGTTCGAACAGCAGGGCTGGTGGACCAGGCAGCTCGACGCGATCGCGGCGTTCTACCGAGGCGCGCAGTTCGGCACCGGCCCGGTCGACTTCCGCGACTACCGCACCATCCTGCGGCTGAGCGGGCACAAGACCGACCACCACGTGCAGGAAACCGACACCATCTCGCGCCTGGTCTACGGCATGGCCGCGGCGTTCATGCTCACGGGCAACGAGGACTACCTCGACGTGGCCGAGCGCGGAACCGAGTACCTGCGCGAGCACATGCGCTTCGTCGACCGGGAGAACGACGTCGTGTACTGGTACCACGGCATCGACGTCGAAGGCGAATACGAACGAAAGCTCTTCACCTCGGAGTTCGGCGACGACTACGACGCGATTCCCTGCTACGAGCAGATCTATGCGCTGGTCGGCCCGACCATGACGTACCGGGCCAGCGGCGATCCGGCGATCCTCGCCGACATCGAGGGCACGCTGCGGCTGTTCGAACGCTTCTTCCACGACGCGGAACACGGCGGCTGGTACTCGCACGTGGACCCGATCACGCTCAGCCCGCACCACGAGTCGCTCGGCCCGAACCGCGCCCGCAAGAACTGGAACTCTATCGGCGACCACGCGCCGGCCTATCTGATCAACCTGGCCCTGGCCACCGGCGAGCCGCGGCACATGGCCATGCTGCGGGAGAGCTTCGAGCTGATCACCCGGCACTTCCCGGATCCCGACGGCGGCCCGTTCGTGCGCGAGCGCTTCCACCGCGACTTCACCCCGGACCCGGACTGGGGCTGGCAGCGCGGGCACGCGGTGATCGGCCACAACCTGAAGATCGCCTGGAACCTGACCCGGATGAACGCGCTGGAAGCCGATCCGCGCTATCCGGAGCTGGCCCGGCGTATCGTGATGCGGATGCCTGAGGTGGGCAGCGACACCCGGCGCGGCGGCTGGTACGACGTCGTCGACCGCACGGCGGACCCGCGGCTCGGCGGCAGGCACCGTTTCGCCTGGCACGACCGCAAGGCATGGTGGCAGCAGGAGCAGGCGATCCTGGCGTACCTAGTGCTGGCCGGCCACGCGCAGCCGGACGGCTCCCGGGCTGACGGCGCGCGGCGGGGCAGCGCGCAGGGGGCTGAGTTCCTGCGGCTCGCTCGCGAGGCGCAATCCTTCTACAACGCCTTCTTCCTCGACCACGACGAGGGCGCGGTCTATTTCAACGTGCTGGCCAACGGCATCCCCTACCTGCTCGGCGACGAGCGGCTCAAGGGCAGCCACGCGATGAGCATGTACCACGCCTCCGAGCTGTGTTTCCTGGCCACCGTCTACGGCAGGCTGCTGATTCACGACCAGCCGCTGACCCTGTGGTTCCGGCCGCTGCCGGACGGCTTCGGCGCGGAGCGGCTGCTGCGGGTCGCGCCGGACGCGCTGCCGCCGGGCCGGGCCCGGCTGGAGTGGGTGGAGGTGGACGGCGACCCGTACCCGGCCTTCGACCCGGTAGCCATGACCGTCAAGCTGCCCGACTCGCGCACGAGGCTGACCGTCCGGGCGCATCTCGTTCCCGGCGGCGCCAGGTGAACCTCACGCAGCGCACCGCCGGAGAAGTCCTGGTGGTGAGGCTGGCCGGAGAACTGGACGGACGCGCGGCGCCCGCCGTGCAGTCGCAGCTGGTCGAACTGTGCGCCGCTGGCCGCAACGTGCTGCTGGACCTGGCCGGGCTGACCTACCTCTCCAGTGCGGGGCTGCGCACGCTGCTGCTGGCACACCGCTGGGCGCAAGCGGCCGGGCGCCGTCTCGCGCTGGCCGCGGTGCCCGACCGGCCCGCGGACGTGATGGCCGCGACCGGCTTCCTGGGTTTCTTCGAGCTCTTCGACGACATCGACGCTGGAATCAAGGCTCTGAACGGCAGGTGAGCGCGCGGTGACCGCGACGATCCCCTCGGGGCCGCGTATCGACGCGCACCCCACCCACCGCATCGCCGGGCTGGACGTCTGTCCGGGCCGGCCGCTGCCCTTCGGCGCGACGCCGGTAGACGGCGGCGTCAACTTCTCGGTGTACTCGAACCGCGCCGCCGCGATGACGCTCGTGCTGTACCAGCGCGGCAAACCGGCGCCGTTCGCCGAACTGCCGCTGCCGGACGCGTTCCGGATCGGCGGGGTGTTCGCGGTGACCGTGTTCGGGCTCGATTTAGAAGACCTCGAATACGGGTACCGCGCCACGGCGCCCGAGCAGCCTGATCCGCACGACCGCTTCGACGAGCGGGTCGTGCTGTGCGACCCGTACGCGCGGGCGATCACCGGAGCGGAGGAATGGGGCGTGCGGGCGCCCGCACAGAACCGGTTCCGGGCGCTGGTCCCGCCGGACGACTTCGACTGGGAGGGCGACAGGCCGCTGCGGATCAGAGACGCCGACCTGGTGATCTACGAGGCGCACGTGCGCGGCTTCACCCGGCACCCGAACTCCGGCGTGCGGCACCCCGGCACCTTCGCCGGGTTCGCCGAGAAGATCCCGTACCTGCGCGATCTCGGCGTCAACTGCGTCGAGCTGATGCCCGTCTTCGAGTTCGACGAAAGCGGCAATCCGCGCAGCGATCCCGCGACCGGGCAGCCGCTGCACGACTACTGGGGCTACAACACCGTCGGGTTCTTCGCGCCCAAGGCGTCCTACGCGGCCACCGGCCGGTTCGGCATGCAGGTCGACGAGTTCAAGAACCTGGTCAAGCAGCTGCACAAGGCCGGGATCGCGGTGCTGCTCGACGTGGTGTTCAACCACACCGCCGAGGGCAACGACCTGGGCCCGACGATCTCCTTCCGCGGCCTGGACAACCGCACGTACTACATGCTCAACGGCGACGGCCGCTACCAGAACTACAGCGGCACCGGGAACACGGTGAACTGCAATCACCCGGTTGTGCGCGGCTTCGTGCTGGACTGCCTGCGCTACTGGGCCGCCGAGTGCCACGTGGACGGCTTCCGCTTCGACCTGGCCGCGGTCCTCGGCCGAGGACCGGACGGGCGGCCGCTGGAGAACCCGCCGCTGCTCGAAGCGCTCGCGCACGACCCGGTGCTGCGTGACTGCAAACTGATCGCAGAGGCCTGGGACGCGGCCGGGCTGTATCAGGTCGGCAACTTCCCGGACTACTGCCGTTGGGCCGAGTGGAACGGCCGCTACCGCGACGCGGCTCGGCGTTTCCTGCGCGGCGAGCCGGGCCTGGCCAGGGAGATGGCCACCCGGCTTGTCGGCTCGCCCGACCTTTACGGCGGGCGCGGCGCGACCGCCTCGGTCAACTTCATCACCGCGCACGGCGGCTTCACCCTGCACGACCTGGTCTCCTACGAGCACAAGCGCAACGCCGCCAACGGCGAGGACGGCAGGGACGGGGAGAGCCGCAACCTGAGCTGGAACTGCGGCGCCGAAGGCCCAAGTGGCGACCCGCAGATCGCCGCGCTGCGCCGCCGGCAGATGCGCAACGCCCTGCTGGTGCTACTCACCGCGCACGGAGTGCCGATGCTGCTCGCCGGGGACGAGGTGGCACGCACCCAGCACGGCAACAACAACGCCTACTGCCACGACAGCGAGCTGAGCTGGTTCGACTGGGACCTGGTGGAGCAGGAGACGGACCTGCTGCGGTTCGTGCGCCGGGCGGTGGCCTTCCGCCGGGCGCACCCGGCGCTACGCCGGGCCGGGCACCCGATCGGTCAGGCCAACGGCACCCGCGGCGACCTGTTCCCGGACATGAGCTGGCACGGCGTCGAACCGTGGCGCCCCGACTGGTCGCACCACAACCGGCTGCTGGCCGCGATGTTCTACGACCGATTGCCGGACGGAGGGCACGACTGTGTGTACCTCGCCGTGAACACGTTCTGGGAGCCGCTGGATCTGCGGCTGCCCGAGCTCAAACCGCCCAGGCTGCGCTGGCACCGGTTCGCCGACACCGCGGCGGCGCCGCCCGAGGACGCCTTCGCACCCGGCACCGAACCGGAGATCCCGGACCAGGGACGGCTGCGAGTCGGGCCGCGTTCCACCGTCGTGCTCACGGCACGGCGGATCTGACCAACGGGAGTGAGTACCGTGCGATTCCAAGCGACCATCCACATCGACGGCGCCGTCGCGAGCATCCGGCTCACCGGAGAGCTCGACGCGCAGTCCGCGTCCACGTTCCAGGAGCTGATCGCCGACGCGGCTCAGGCCGGGGTCGGCCGGCTGGTGCTGTTGCTGCACGACCTGACCTACCTTTCCTCCGCGGGCCTGCGCTGCCTGGTGTTCGCGCACCAGAAGCTCGGGCCCGCGGTGGACATCGTGCTGGTCGGCGCGCGGCCCGAGGTGGCGGAGGTGATCACCATGACCGGCTTCGACAAGAGCGTGGTGATGTACCAGCCGGTGCTGCCGTGAGCGGTGCCCGACCGACCGGGCCCGGCTGCGCCGTGGACGAGCTGCGGCTGCCGCCGGGCCTCGCGGGCCTCGGCCCGCTCGCCGGCTTCGTCGCGAAGCTCGCCGACGCGGCGGGTCTGGGCGAGGCGCTCGCCTACCGATTGCGGCTCGCCGCCGACGAGCTGGTGACCAACGCGGTCTGCCACGGCCGAGCGCAACGGCCGATTCAGGTGTGCGGCGGCATCGACGGCGACCGGGTGTGGCTGCGGATCCGGGACGAGGGCCGGCGGTTCGACCCGAGGGCACACGTCGGGCGCCCGCTCGCGCCTGCCGCGTCGGGCACACGGGACGGCGATCCGGTCGGCGGCTTCGGCATCTTCCTGGCCATGCGCAGCGTCGACGAGTTCGATTATAAGTACATTGACGGTGCGAATCAGTGCACGCTGACGGTCTATCGAGACTGACCCCGCGCCGGAACTGAAATCGACGGATACGAGATCGGGGGCGCCCCGCAGGGCGCCCCCGATCTCACCGTGCTTATCCGTCAAGCGGCTACCGCGGGCTCCGGCTCGTTGTTCGCCGAGGCGACCAATTCGCGCAGGGTGCCGCCGTCGGAGAGCGCCTCACCGACCGAAAGCCGCACGCCGAGCGCGCGCTCAGCGCGGCGGCTGAGGTCCACCGCCATCAGCGAGTCGAGGCCGAGCCGGATCATCGGCAGGTCGGTGTCGACCTCGCCGGGCGGCAGCCGCAGAATGCCTGCCACCAGCTCGACGACGTGATCGAGCAGGTCCGCTCCGGCGGGAACGGTGAGCGCCGGATCCCCGGCGCTGGCGGCGTGTCCGGGTTCGGATTCGCGCGCGCCGAGCCGGACCGGCGCGGAGCGCGCGAAGAGCGGTTCCTGGCCTGTCGCTCCGGGCTCGGCCGCGGCCAGGGCATCGGCGCGGGCGGGCCGGCCGGCCGCGGTCGCGTTTCCGGCCGCCGCGGGAGCCACGCCGTCGATCGGCGCGCCCGGGGCGGCTGCCTCGGTCGCGAGCGCGTCGTCGATCCAGTAACGCTTGCGCTGCCACGGATAGGTGGGCAACGGCACGAAGGCGCCTTCGCCGTGGACCGCGGCCCAATCCACCGCGCAGCCGAACTCGAACGCGTCGCCGAGAGCGCTGAACAAGCTCGCCGCATCCCGGCGGCCCTGGCGCAGCGAGCCGACGATCCGGGCGTCGGCGCCGGCTTCTTCGGCGCAGTCGGCGAGCGCGGCGGACAGGATCGGATGCGGGCTCAGCTCGACGAAGAGCACGGGCCGCCGCTCCTCGGCGAGTTCCGCGGCGACCGCCTCGTGGAAGGCCACCCGCGAGCGCAGGTTCGCCGCCCAGTAATCCGCGTTCAGATCGGCGCCGTCGGTGCGGCGGGTGTGGACCGCGGAGCGGATCGGCACCCGGCCCGCACGGGGCCGGATGTCGACCAGCGCCGCGCGCAACTCGTCCAGGATCGGGTCCATCCGGGCGCTGTGCGAGGCGACGTCCGACCTGACGGTGCGCACGTGCACCCCTTCGAGGGACAGATCGGTCAGCAGCCGATCCAAGTCGTCGGCGTCGCCGGAGAGCACGGTGGCGCGCGGCGCGTTGGTCGCGGCTACTTCGAGGTCGGCGCCTCGCTCGGCGATCCGTCGGCGCACCTGCGCCATGCCGAGCTGCACCAAACCCATCGCGCCCTGTCCGCTGTATCGCCGCATCAGGGCACCGCGACGACAGACGACGGCCGCCGCGTCCTCCAGGCTCAGCGCGCCGGCGACGGTCGCGGCGGCGATTTCGCCGACGCTGTGCCCGATGACGGCGTCGGGCCGCACGCCCCAGGACTTCCAGACCGCGGCGAGAGCGACCTCCACGGCCCACAGCACCGGGTGCACCTGGTCCGCCGTTTCGAAGACCCGGGCCGAACGCAGCAGCTCCAGCGCCGACCAGCCCACCTCCGCCCGGATCGCCGCATCGCAGCGCTCGAACTCGGTACGGAAAACCGGGGACTCGTGCAGCAACCGCCTGGCCATGCCGGCCCGCTGGGAACCGGCCCCGGGGAAGACGAACACCACCTTCGGCTCGGTCCGCGCGGGCCGCACCGGGGCCTGCGACGTGGCCGCGGACCGCAGCTCCCGCAGTAGGGCGGCGCCCGAGTCGGCGACCAGGGCCAGCCGATGGCTCAGGTGCGAGCGCCGGCTGCCCGCGCTGTAGCAGATGTCTGCGACGGTCGGCGGTGCTCCCTTGGCCAGCAGCTGCTCGTAACGAGCCGCCAGCTCACGCAGCGCACGCGGATCGCGCGCGGAAAGCGGCAGCAGGTACGGCCCGTGTCGCCGGCTCGCGTTCCCGGATGACGCGGGCGCGGGAGCCTCGCCGAGAACCACGTGCGCGTTCTGGCCGGCAAGTCCGAAGGCGCTCACCCCGGCCACCGCCGGACGGCCGCCGGTCTGCGGCCACGGTCGAGCGGTGCCGGCCAGCTCGATCCCGGTCCACGGCACCCGCGGGTTGGGCGCGCTGGCGTGCAGCGTGGCGGGAATCCGCTTGTGCCAGAGGCTGAGCGCCGCCTTGATCAGACCGGCGATCCCGGCCGCGGCCTCGGTATGGCCGATGTTGCTCTTGACTGAACCGACCAGCAGCGGCCGGTCCGCTGGTCGTGCGTCGCCGAAGACCCGGCCGAGCGCGGTCAGCTCGGCCGCGTCGCCCTCCGCAGTGCCGGTGCCGTGCGCTTCAACGTAGTCCACGTCGGCCGGGGTCAGGCCGGCCCCCGCGGTTGCCCGCAGCAGCAAGTGTTCCTGGCCTGCGACGCTCGGCGTGAGGAAGAGGCCGTTGGAGGCCCCGTCATGCGTGGTCGCCCCGCCCAGGATCACCGCGTAGATCCGGTCTCCGTCCGCTTCGGCCCGCGCGAGCGGCTTGAGCACGACGACCCCGACGCCCTCGCTGCGGACGTAGCCGTCCGCGCTGGCGTCGCCGAAGTGGCAGCGTCCGCGCGGCGAGAGCACCCCGGACTGGGAGAGGATGACGCTGTCCGCGGGGTGGTTGACCAGGTTCGTCCCGCCGACCAGGGCCAGATCGATCTCGCCGGAACGCAGTGCGCCGCAGGCGAGATTCACCGCAGACAGCGACGAGGAGCAGGATGCGTCGAGCGTGACCGCGGGGCCGCGCAGGTCGAGGGCGTAGGCGACACGCGAGGAGATGCAGCCGGCGCCCTCTGCTCCGATCATCGAGTAGATGTCCCAGACCCCTGCGTCGCGCAGCGCATCCCAGTAGTGCGCCGTGGTCTGGCCGACGAACACTCCGGTGTCGCTTCCGGCCAGGCCGAGCGGCGGCGCGCCGGCGTCCTCGAGCGCCTCCCAGGCCACTTCGAGCAGCAGCCGCTGCTGCGGGTCCATCCGCGCGGCCTCGTAGGGCGAGATGCCGAAGAAGCCGGCGTCGAACAGGTCGATCCGGTCGAGGAAGCCGCCCGCGCGCGTGGCGATCCGGCCGGGCACTGCCGGACGCGGGTCGTGCCACAGCCCGATGTCGAAGCGCTGCGGCGGCACCTCGCCGACGGTGTCGCGGGCGCGGGCCAGCAGTTTCCAGAACGCATCCGGGCCGTTCGCGCCCGGAAAGCGGCAGCCGATGCCCACCACTGCGACGCGGTCCGCGGCAGGCGGCCGCCGACCGGAACGATGTCGCCGTGCGGTGAGCGGGTGGTCGAATTCGATCGTGCGCATCCGTGTCATGACATCCTCTTGTTTCCCCGAAGCCGCAGGCGCGTGTCTGCGGCTGACCCCGGGCACGGCCGGGGCCTTCGCGTCCGGCTAGCGGACCCGTTGAAAGAACGCCTGGTGGTACGGCGCGAGATGAGAGGAGTGTGGCATCGCGGTGCGGATGGTAACAACGGACAGCTGACGTAATCGAGGGCTGCGACGTGCGGCACCGCAACCGCCGGCCCAAGCTCAGGCGGAGCGGTACCGGCCGTCGGCCAGGTCGAGCACCGTCTTGGACCGGTCGCTGACCGGAACGTGCATCACGATCCCGAGGTCCTCGGCGCCGGCCAGGTAGGAGACCACGATGTGCATGTCGTGCACGCCGAGCTGCGGATGCCGCAGCCGCCTGATATGCGCGGTCTGACCACGCACCTCGTGCGACTCCCACCACCGGCGCACCGGCGGTCCCAGCGCCAGGATCTGGCCGACGAGTTCGGCGATGCGCGGGTCGTCCGAGCCGACCGCGCTGGTCGCCCGGAACCGCGCGATCAGGTCCCTGGCCTCGTCCTCCCAGTCCACGAACCGCTCCCTGGCGACCGGGTCGGACAGGATCCACAGCAGCATGTTGCAGCGCCCGGGCGGCAGCGCGTCGAAGTCGGTGAACCAGGTGCAGGCGGCGCTGTTCCATACGAACATGTCGCCGCGCTTGTCCGCGGCGTAGGCCGGTACCGGATCGACGGCGTCCACCAGGTCCTGCAGGACCAGGCGGGTGCGTTCGCCGGGCAGCTGCTCGCGGTGTCCGGTGCGGCCGATGGCGAGCAGGTGCAGGTAGCGGCGCTCCTCCTCGTCGAGGCCGAGCACTCTGGCCAGGCTGTCGGCGACCTGGGCGGAGACCTGGATGTCGCGCCCCTGCTCCAGGTATGCGTACCAGGAGGGGCTGAGTCCGGCCAGCACCGCGACCTCCTCGCGGCGCAGTCCCGGGGTGCGCCGCCGGCCCACCGGCAGGCCGCGCGACTCGGGGTCGATCGACTCGCGGCGCCGGCGCAGGAAATCGGCCAGCGCCCGCCGGCTGCTGTCGTTGACCATGGCTCACCCCCAGCCCGCGTGTATGGGTCCGATGGTGCCACAGGCGCTCACCGTCCGCGAAGAGCGCAGCTCGCACGGCTCACCGCGACTCCTCGAATAAAGGAACTGAGCCATCACCAGGGGATCCGGGCGCGGTCCCGGAAGAATCCCGCGGTCGGCCCGTCCTCCGGCAGGGTCGCCAGCCAGACCACGGTGTCCGCGCCTTCCGCCACGGAGCGCGGCGCGGCCTCGCCGCCCATCTCGGTACGCACCCACCCCGGGCACACCGCGTTCACCTTTACCGCGGGCGGCAGCGCCGCGGCGGCCACGAGTGTCAGGGCATTGAGCGCGGCCTTCGCGATGCCGTACCCGGCGGGCGAGGGCACGTGGTCGGTCATCGCGCCGCCGCCGGAGGAGACGTTCACGATCCGGCCGTAGCCGCGGCGCGCCATCGCCGGGGCGAACCTTTGAATCGTGCGGAAGGCGCCGAGCAGGTTGACCTCGATCGACTCGGTGAACTCGGCTTCGGACAGCCGCAGCAGCGGCGTGGTCGGGTAGACCCCGGCGTTGTTCACCAGCACGTCGACCGCGACGCCCGCTCGCTCCAGCCGGGCGGCACACGCGGACACGCTGTCCGGGTCGGCGACGTCCAGCTGTTCGCCGCGCACTGACAGCCCGGCGTCACGCAGCCTCTCGACCGCCGCCGCCGCGCGCTCAGGGTCGCGCGCCGTCAGCACGACGTCGAGGCCGGCGCGCGCCAGCTGTGCGCACACCTCCAGGCCGATGCCCCGGTTCGCCCCGGTCACCAGGGCCGTCACCGCCATCACACTCCCCCGTTCCGCGTGCTCCGGCTGGTGTTATCCGGAACCGGTTACTGCCGCTACCACCATAAATCCGCTCTGTATACCCCGGCGCGGCCGCCGAAGAATGGGACGCGACCCGCCAAGAGCCGGTCGCCGAAGCGAAGTCGGCCGACTAACCCAGTGGAGAGTGCCATGCACGTCACCGCCGCGCTCGCGGCCCTGCTCACGGGGCTCGTCCTCGTTCTGGCCACAGGTATGAGTGTACTGCGAAGCCTGGTGTCGTCAGACGAGCGGCCCGGGCGCATGGAGCTGGGCCTGGTGCGGGCGGCCGTGTGGTCGCTCAGCGCGGCGGAGACCCGGCTCGGCCGCCGTCCCACGGTGTGGCTGTCCAGGGGTGCGGGCCCGACGGTGCTCGCTGCGTTGCTAACGTGCTGGCTGATCGCGTTCTCCACCGGCGGGCTGCTGGTCGCCGAGGCGGCGGCCGGGCTTTCGGATCTCGACGGTCCGCTGCGTGCACTGGCCACCGGCAACGGGGCCGTGGGCTCAGCGCGGACGGTGATCTCGCTGACCTGGCTGGCGGACGGAATCACCGCCGCGCTGTGGGTGGCGCTGGTGGCACAGGTAGCCGACGCGCACCGCTCCCGCGAGCGGCTGGCGGCCCGGGTCGGCACGCTGGCACGCGGCGACATGGACGCCGAAGAGGTGATCGCGCTGCACGGCAGGTCCGGTGGCGCGGGTTCGCTGGGTCCGATGCTGGATGACTGGGGCGGCGCGATGACCGACCTGATGCGCTCTCACGCCACCCACCCGGTGCTGCTGATCATGCCGATCTCCCGCCGCACGCCGTGCTGGATACGGGCCCTGGCGATCGCGTTGGACGTCGCCGCGCTGCTGGACGCGGCGCTGCCCGCGACGGCTCCGCCGCGCACCCGCGCGATCCTGCGCGCCGGATGCGAGACGGCGCAGTCGCTCGTGCGCACCCTCGGCGTACCGGTGCGGCCGGTCGATGCCAGCCTGCACGGCCGCGAGGGCCGCACCTTCGACCAGACCGTGTCCATCATCCGCGGCTCCGGGCTGCCGGTGCGCTCCGACCTGGCCGCGGTCTACCGGGATTTCCAGCAGTGGCGCCTGGGCTACGGGCCGCACCTGACCGCGCTCGCGGTACAGCTGCGCTCCGAGAAGCCGATCGCGCCGACCAGCCAGTACTCGCACGCCGCGCCGCTCGCGGGGGCGGGCGCCGTCCGCTAGAGGGGAGTGCCATGCACGAGTGGTATCCGGAGCCGGCCTCGGCGAGGTCGGACCCGGTCAACGCTTACTGCGACGAGCTTTTCGCCACGCTCGCCCGGTCCGACCAGCGCCGCTGGGCGACGGTTTACCTGAGAGGCCTGCTCGGGCTTGCGGGGCGCAAGAGTCTGCGACGCATTTCAGAATACGTACTTGGGCACAGCGCGGTGCAGTCGCTCCAGCAGTTCGTCAACCAGAGCCCGTGGGAGGACGACGGGGTGCGCCAGGCGCTGGCCCGGCTGGTCTCAGCGCGGATGGCGCCGCGGGCCTGGGCCGTCGAGGAGGTGGTCTTCCCGAAGCACGGCCGCTACTCGGCCGGCGTCGCGCGGCAGTTCGTGCCGTCCACAGGACGGGTGGAGAGCTGCCAGCTCGGCCTGTCGGTGAGCCTGACCGACGGCACGGCGAGCGTGCCGGTGGACTGGCGGCTGGTGCTGCCACGGCAGTGGGATGACGACGCGTCCCTGCGGGCCGGTGCACACTTGCCCGCGGAGCAACGGCACCGGTCGAAAGTCCAGCTCACGCTCGACACGCTCGACGGACTCGTGACCGACTGGAGGCTGCGCCCGGCACCGGTGCTGCTGGACGCCCGGTACGAGCGGGACCTTCCGGCACTGATCCGCGGCCTCGAGGAGCGCGGTCTCGGCTATCTGGTGGAGGTCGGCGAGGACAGCCAGCTGCCCGTGGCGGCACGCTTCCGGCCGGCCGCGCCGTCCGCGCTACCTCACAGCGCGCATCGCGGGGTTCTGGTCGGCGCGGGTTTCGCGGGGACATCCGCGCCACCGAGGCCGACCGCACCGGCCGGTATGCGTGAACTGATTCGGCAATCGGCCGGCGGGCCGGCCGACGCGGTGCCGCTACACCGGTTGACGGTGGCCGAGGCCGTCCGCGGCGCGGGAACAGAAACGGGTCGGGCGACAATGGCCTGGCGGGAAGGCATCGAGGGCCGGTTGCAGTCCTCGCAGTTCCTGGTGGTGCAGCTTCCCGCGGCGCATGATCCAGCCCGGCGCCTCAGCTCGGCGCCGCGCCGCCTGATCATGCAGTGGCCGGCCGGCCGGCCGCGGCCGCGCGCCTGCTGGCTGACGAACCTGTCCGGGCGGGTGCTGCCCGAACTGATCGGCCTGGCGAAAATGCGCTGGCGGCCACAGTACGACCTGAACCGGATGCGCGAGGAGTTCGGGCTGACCGATTTCGAGGGCCGCTCGTTCCGCGGCTGGCATCACCACGTGACGCTGGTCTCGGCAGCGTACGGATTCCACTGCCTCGAACGCTTGGAGGCGCGAAGGGCGGCGGGCGAGCCGTACCTGCCGGCGGCATAGCCGGCCAGAAAACCTCCCTGGCGTGTGCTTGTCACGCGTGAGCGGACCGGAGCAATGATCCGGTCCGCTCACATGTGCCCCTGGTGGTCGAAGGGCTCGAAGCCAAGTCCTAATCCTCTCGCCGCACCGCAAAGAGGGTTATGTCGTCGGACTGGTCGGCCACGCCGGTGTGCTTTTGCACGCGCGCCTCGATCCGGTCGAGCAGCGCCGCGCTGTCCGTGACCGGTGGAAGCAGTTGTGCCAGCAGCCGTCGCTCACCGAAGAAGCGTCCGGCCGCGTCGCGCGCCTCGGTGACCCCGTCGGTGAAAAGCAGCAGCGAGTCGCCGCGCTCCAGGCGGACCGTGGCCGGCCGGTAGCTGCCGTCCGGGTCGAGCCCGACCGCCGGGCCGGTCAGGCTGAGGTGCTCAAGCGCTCCCCCGCGACGGCGCAGCACCGGTGGGTTGTGCCCGCCGTTGACGTACGTCAGCTCTCCGCTCTCCAGTTCGAGCATGCCGAAGAACACCGTGGCGAAATAGCCCTGGTGCCGGTGGTGACGCGCCATGTAAGCGTTCGTGCTCGCGATGGCGTGCGTCACCGGATCGCTTACCGTCTCCATCGTCGATGAATCCTCCGGTACCGCGCAGAGCAGCCCGGGCTGTGAGACGTGCCGTAACAGGGTTCTTACCAGCGCGGTGAACAGCGCCGCACCGACGCCCTTGTCGCAGACGTCTGCGATCGCCAGGAAGACCCGGCGGCCCTGGTCGGCGGAGAAGGCGTCGTAGAAATCGCCGGCCACGTGCCGAGCGGGACGGAACCTGACCGCCAGATCCCAGCCCGCGGCCGCAGGCAGGGACGCGGGCAGGAATCCGGCCTGGATCTCCCGGGCGATGCTCAGCTCCCGTTCGAGCTCGCGCAACTGTGCGTCGTGCTCCATCCGCACCAGTGTGGCCGCCATAGCCCGGCGCTCCGCCGTACACACCAGCTGCGCGCGGATCAGCGGACCGCGGAACGGCGGCACGAGATAGTGCAGCCCTGCGCCGACGCACTCCTCCAGCGCGGCGAGCGTCCCGTCCAGATAGACCATGATCGCGGGCGGGCGCGAGGCTCGGGCGGCGAGAGCGCACAGCCGCCGCACCCGCTGGGCGCCGAGCGAGGCCGGCAGCAGCGCGAGGTCGGGCGCCTCGGGCCCGGTGAGCGGGTCGAGGGCGGAGTGCTCGCTCACATGCCGGAATTGGATCCCGTCGGCACGCAGCGCTCCCGCGAGGTCGGCGACCGCGCGGGAGCGCTGCGCGTCGGCGGTGACGATCACCGCGGACAGCTCATCCATCTCAGGTCTCCGGCGCCGGTACTGCCACGGCGGTAGCGGCGGCGGGTTCAGCCTGGACCGTCTGGTGCGGCAACGGAACCGTCACCGGCAGCGGGGCCGTCCTGGAGCGCGGCTTGCTCCACCGGCGCATGATCGGCATCTCCACGCGGGAGTGCAGCAGCCAGGACAGCAGCAGCGTGACGGCGAGCGCGAAGAGCAGCATACCGATCGCTCCTGGGATAGCCCATTGCTTCGTGGCGCCGCCGAAGAGCCGGTGCCCGTAGCGCAGGATCAGCCGGTGCCACAGGTAGAGCGCGAACGATACGTCGCCCAGCCAGACCATCACCTTGCTGCGCAGCGGCGAGCGGGTGCCCCGAACGTCCGCCGTGGCGCCGGCGCAGATGACCAGGCCCAGTGGGATGAATGGCGCGGCCACGAGCCGGAAGGACCAGGGCAGCAGGTGCGGCAGGAAATAGCCGCCCGCCAGCAGGACGAAGGCCGGGGCGAGGCCGAGCCTGATCCAGCGCCCCTCCTTGACCAGGCGGGCCAGCACGATGCCGAGGGTGAAGTCCAGCAGCCGTACCGGGGGCGCCACGTAGACCAGCCAGAACTGCCACTGGGTGATCGGCCCGAACGGCACCTTGGCGCCGCTGGACGGAAGCAGCATCGAGATCAGCGGTATGCACCAGACGACCGCGGTGATGCCGCCGGCCCAGTACCACAGCCGGTCGACGCGGATGCGGCCGATCAGGCTCAGCAGCAGCGGGAACGACAGGTAGAACAGGGCTTCGCAGGACAGTGACCAGGCCACCGGGTTGACGCTGACTTCCACCGACAGGTTCGGCGACCAGGCCTGCAACAGGAACAGATTGAGGAAGGCCCGGCCGGTGCCGATCGGCTGCGCCGCCAGGGTCAGCAGGAGCAGCGCGGCGAGGAAGGTCACGAAGTGGTTGGGATAGATCTTGAAGAACCGGCGCCGCCAGAACCGGCGCGCGGTGTCGGCCGGACGGGCCGACCAGGTCAGCACGAAGCCGCTGAGGATGAAGAAGAAGCCGACGCCGGTCCAGCCGCCCTGGCCGAAGATCCAGGTGTAGACGTTCTGTGTGGTGTGGTCGGCGAAGACCGCCTCGTAGCCGGCGTGGAAGAAGAACACCATGCCTGCCGCGATGATCCGCATCCCGGTCAGCGACGGCAGCCGGGACGCTACGGTCCCGGCGCCGGCCGGCCTCGGGCTTTCGGGCAGGGGGGATTCGTCCTGCATGAGGTGAGTCCTTGTCTGCGCGAGGGAGGAGAGGGCGCCGCTCAGGCGGCGTCGGTCAGCATCCAGTCGGCGACGCGCTCGCCGATCATGATGCAGGTCAGGTTGGTGTTGGCGCGCACGATCTTCGGCATTACCGAGCCGTCGGCCACGCGCAGCCCGGGCACGCCGTGCACGCGGCAGCGCGAGTCCACCACGGCCTGCGGGTCGTCGGCGGGCCCCATCTTCGCGGTGCCGACCGGGTGGAAGTGGGTGCCGACGGTGGACAGCATGAAGGCGTCGAGCGCGTCGTCGTCGGCGATGACTTCCGGGCTGGGCACCACGCGGCCGGTGGTGAACAGGCGCATTTGCGGAGTCTGCGCGATGCGGTAAGCCAGGCGCATGCCTTCACGCAGCCGGCGCCGGTCCTCCTCGTGGTCGAGGTAGTTGAACCGGATGCGCGGCGGCGCCTCGGGATCGAGCGATTCCACGGTGACGTCGCCGACCGAGAACGGCCGCTCGATCCCGGCCGAAATCATGAACACCTTGTCGGTGCCGATCTGGTCCTTGAGGTTCTTCGCGTACGCATTCAGGTCCACATGGCTGAAGAGGTAGACCTGCATATCGTTCTCCTCGGCCGAGCCCGGTGCGGTGTACTGGAGCACGATCTGGGTTCCGGGCAGGGACTCGTCGTACACGCCGGGGCGCGGGGCGAGGGTGACCAGGCAGGTGGGGTGGTCGAGCAGGTTGCGGCCCACGCCCGGCAGGTCCGCGACGACGGGCACGCCGAGCCGGTCCAGCTGCGCGGCCGGACCGATACCGGAGCGCAGCAGGATGCCGGGGGTGCCGATCGCCCCGGCGCTGATGGTGACCCGGTCGGCGGTGATCTCCTCGGCCACTGCGCCGGTGATGACGCGCACCCCGGCCGCGCGGCCGTTCTCGAACAGCACCCGGTCCACCACCGTGTCGGGCCGGATCTCAAGGCCCTCATTCTTGCGCGCGGGCGCGAGGTAGGCGACCGCGGTGGAGACGCGCTGGCTGCCGATCAGATTCTGGGCCAGCGGTCCGACCCCGCCGGACCCGGGGGCGTTGTGGTCGGCCACCTCCGGGAAGCCGAGGTCCTTGCACGCGTCCAGCAGCGCCCGCTGCAACGGGATCAGCTGCTCGTCGCGCCACCGCCAGACCGGGATCGGACCGCCCTTGCCGTGCAGCGGGAGGCCGAAGTCCTTGTCGTCCTCCAGACGCACGAAGTAGGGCAGCACCTCCTCCCACGACCAGCCCTCGTTGCCCAGCGCCACCCACTCGTCGAAGTCGGCGGGATCCGGCCGCACCGCGAGGCAGGAGTTGACCGCGGAGGTGCCGCCGACCACCTTGCCGCGCGGCAGCGGGATGGAGCGGCCGGCCACCGCCTCGGCTTCGTAACCCCAGTCATGCGCGACGAGGGAGGGGTACAGTCCGTTGCGCAGATCCTCGGGCAGCGTCTCGGTGTCCGGGTAGTCCGGGCCGGCTTCGATCAGCAGCACGCGGCGGGCGGGGTCTTCGGACAGCCGCGCCGCGATGACCGCCCCGGTGGAGCCGGAACCGACGACTATATCAGTATACTGAGCCATGGTGAAGCACCTCTCAGACGTGTTCTTCGGCCTTGCGCGATCAGGCCTCGTGCATTCGGGACGCAAGCCCGGTCGTCAGGCGCCGGACGGGAGCGCCGGCTTCTTCCACAGCCGGTTCGGCGCGGTGACCAGCGCGGTGAGCGCCGCCAGCGCGATGGTGTAGCTGAGGCTGGCGGCAAAGGAATGGCCGTACCGGCCGGAGCCGCCGAGCACGCCGTAGAAGATGATCCCGATGAAGGCGACGCCGAGCGCGCCCGCCAGTTGCTGCGTCGTGGACAGCACCCCGGAGGCCGAGCCCGCGTGCGAGGGGTCGACGCCGAGCAACACCTGGGAGAGCAGCGGTGCGCCCATCGCGCCCATCCCGGCCCCGGCGACGAACATCAGGCCACTGAGCAGCGCCACGTTCGGCCGTGCCGGCGTGCCGTCGGCCAGCAAAGCCATTGCGATCTCCGCGGCCCCCAGCACGATCGCGCCCGCGGTGAGCGTGCGCCGCCCGATCCGGCGGGTCAGCTTGGGCGCGGCCATGGACACCAGGAAGAAGCTGACTCCGCAGGGCATGAAGATCAGTCCCGAGGTCAGCGCCGCGTAGTGCAGCCCTTCCTGGAGGTAGAGCGCGAAGACGAGGAAGAACGAGGCCATCCCGGCGTACACCACGAGCACCGTCGCGAGGCCCGTCACGAAGGCCCGCTCGGTGAACAGCACCGGAGCCACCAGCGGGGTGCCGCCGCGCCCGGAGAGCCACACCTGGTGCCGGGCGAACAGCGCGAGCACCACAGCGCTCGCGGCCAGGCAGGCCCAGGACCAGACCGGCCAGCCGGTCTGCCGGCCCACGACCAGCGGGACGAGCAGAAGCAGCAGCCCGGGGGTGACGATCGCCACGCCCGCGAGGTCCAGCCTGCGGGCCGAGTCCGAGCGGGACTCCGGCACCAGCGGACGCAGCGCCGCGAGCGCGGCGATCCCGACCGGGACGTTGATCAGGAAGCAGGACCGCCAGCTGAGCCCGAACACGTTCGCGCCGATCAGCAGCCCGCCGACGACCTGCCCGCTGACCGAGGCGAGACCGATGGTCATGCCCAGGCCCATAAACGCGCGCGGCCGGTCCTCGCCGGTGTAGGCGACGTTGAGGATCGAGAGCACCTGCGGGAACATCAGCGCGGCCGAGGCACCCTGGATCGCGCGGAAGACGACGAGCGCGACGGCGGTGGGCGCGAGACCGCAGGCGGCCGAGGCCAGGGTGAAGGCGACCAATCCGACGGCGAACAACCGGCGCCTGCCGTACAGATCGCCCAACCGCCCGCCGGTGATCAGTCCCGCGGCGTAGGCCAGGCCGTAGCCGGCCACCACGAACTGGACCTCGGCCGCGTTCGCGTGCAGGTCGGCCTGCGCCGACGGGATCGCGACGTTGACGATGAAGAAATCGAGGATCGTCATGAAGGTGCCCGCAAGGACGACGGGCAGGGCCAGCCAACGACGCGCGTTCGGCCGGTCCGGCGCCGTCGGCTCATGCACGGGCGACGGCGAGTTCACAATGCTGCTCACGGGGATCTCCGGGTAATTGCTCAGCGGAGCTGTAGTCGGGACGGACGGTTTAGGAATCAGGGTTCGCAGTTCGAACGTGGGCGCGGGGACGTCGGGCGCCGGGCCGCGGCGCCGGGGGGAGGGGTCGTGCCGCGGCCCGGCGAGTTCCCCGCGAGGGGCGTTTCAGGGTGCTTGTTTCAGGGCTCTTAGCCCGCAAGGTCGCGGTAGCCCTGGCTGACCTCGACCACCACCCCGTCCGGATCGCGCAGCCAGACGCTGCGCCATCCGTGGATGTGCTCGGAGAAGTCCAGCGGCCCGAGGGTGATGTCCGCCTGTCCGTCCATACGGGACAGGAAGGCGTCGACGTCGTCGGTCTGGAAAGCCAGGTGCCGCACGGCGCCGCGCTGGGCCGGGCCGTCCGCGGCGGCCTCGCGCTGCTCCCCCGCGGTCGGCCCGAACAACTCCAGGTAGGCGCCGCCGAGGCGCAGGAACAGGATGCGGGTGTCGCCGAGCTTGAACTCGCGGGAGCGCTCGAAACCGAACCAGCGCTCGTAGAACGCGGCGGTGGCCTCGGGCTCGGCGCAGTTGAGCGCGGCGTGCGACCATGTCAGCATCGGAATTTCCCCGCGGGTCACAGCGAGCCGGAGCCGGGCATCGGCGCGAGCTCGTCGACGATGTATTCGACGATCCGGACGCCACCGACGCTGTCAACGACTGTCCAGGTCTGCGTCGCGACGAATCCGAGCCACGTGCTGTTCGGCGTGGGCGGCTCCCAGATCCGGGCCTGCCAGTTGACCACGACGCGCACCCGGTGGCGTCCGGGGCCGGCCGGTTCGGGGTCGACGGAGACCAGTTCGTGCACCTCGTCGAAGAACCGGTGGGTCACCGTCCGGTACCAGTCGGCGAACTCAGCGGTGCCGCGCAGCTTCCCCTCGGGGAAGGTCATCTCGAGCCCTTCCGGGGCGAGATACTCCAGCACCGACTCCAGCGGGTCGTGCCGGTCCAAGGCCTCGTACCACTCCTTGACCAGCGCGCGGACGCGGCCGTCGGTGACGCGGTCGACCGTGCTCGTGGTTGTGGTCATCTCGGTCTCCTTCTCAGTTCTCGACGACGGGGCGAAGCGGCACCGAGCGCGGCTCCTCGGCCAGCGCGGGGGTGAACGGCTCCCACACCGGCAGGACCTTGGACAGGTGCGCGTCAAGGTGCTGCTGGCTCTCCCACTGCTCGATCAGCAGGAAGCGGTCCGGCTCGTTCTGGTCGCGGAACCAGGTGAAGCCGAGGCAGCCGGCATCCGCGCGCGAGGAGCGCTCGATGTCCGACAGGGTGCGCAGCGCCTCCGGCTCGTACTCCGGCTTGATCCGGATGTGCAGGGCGAACGCGAGCATCGCGGGACTCCTTGTCTTGCTGAATCTGAAAAACGCCGATCTCAGTCGGCGCGCCGGCGGCTGCGGCGCCTGACGCCGGCATCACGTCAGGGCAGCTGCACGCCGAGCTGCGCCATCAGCCCGGCGGTGTCCGCCTGAACCCAGCGCTCGACGATGCGCCCGTCCTCGATCCGGTAGACCTCGATGCTGGTCCAGGTGATGGTGCGCCCGGTCGGCTCCTGCCCCAGGAACGGCTCGACGTGCCGCCCGGTGAACGTGATGTGGATGACGACCTTCCCGTCCGCCGCGGGGTAGATCAGGTCGTGGTGGGAGGTGAAGGCGAGCGCGGAGTGCGCGGCGCCGAGGATCGCCTTCAACTCCGCCAGATTCTGCACGCTCCAGGCCGGATTGTTGTCGACGAAGGACGGCGCGAACAGTGCGTCCATGTCGTCATAACGTCGTTCGTTCACTACTTCGTTAAGTCGGTGAATGAGCTCGACATTCGCCTGGTCGCTCGACAGCGAATTGCCACCGTGAATCGCGGCCGCATTGGCCGTCACGCCGTTGGTTTGCATATCTCATCGCTCCTGACTGCGTACCTCTGCAGGAACGATGGTCCTGGTCCCGGCCGTCCGGCGACAAGCGAAAGTTGACGTAGCACGCCGGAGGATCATCCCGGCGAAATTCCGGCACAGCCGGTCAGATCCCCCGCGCTTTCACATTCCCGCGACCTTCGCACTGTCGCCGGACGCTTGTTTTGAGCGAGTGGCACGCTAGGGCGCCTACCGCTGGTCGGCGAAATATTCGGCGACTCTCTGCAGGCCCTGCTGCAGCATGGGAACATCCGCTGCGAAGGAGAAGCGCAGATGACCCTCGCCGCTTGGCCCGTACTCCGCTCCGGGGCGAATCAGCACTCCTGCGCTGCGCAACTGCGCGGCGAGTTCAGTGGATTGGATGGGAAGGCTGTAGCGGGCAAAGGCGTAGAACGTGCCTTCGGGAAGTTGGGCGGTGAGCTCTGGAATCCCGGCCAGCCTCTCGAAGAGCATGTCCCGCCGCTCGCGGTAGGCGGCAACCATCGGTGCGGCCAGGACCGAACCCCGGTCCAGAGCCACGAGAGCGGCACGTTGGACTGCGGCGTTAAGGGAACCGTTGAACGTACGGTGCACCCGTCCTGCAGCAGCGATCAGGTCTGTCGGTCCGGCGAGCCAGCCGAGGCGCCAGCCAGTCATGGCGTAAGTCTTGGAGAAAGTCTGACAGTAGATGGTGCGGGGTCGCAGTTCGTCGAGGGAAACGGCGGAGTGGAAGATATCGTCTTGGAAAACGATCGCGCTGTATGCCTCGTCCGACAAAACCAAAGTGTCAGTGCGGTGCAGTGCTTCGGCTAGCGCCTGGAGCTCAGTCCTGGTGTGGACGACGCCTGTCGGATTGCACGGGTTGGAGAAGATGACGAGCTTCGCACCGGGAACCGCCTCGCGTAGCGCGTCGAGATCCCAATGGAGATCAGGAGCAGGTGGCACCCACACGGGAACTGCGCCCGCGAGCTGGACGAGATCGCCGTACAAGGAGTAGCAAGGTTCCGGAATGACGACTTTGTCGCCGGGGTCGACGGCAGCGATGATGGCTGAGGCGAGCGCTGCGGTGGCACCATGTGTGACCAGGATCTGCTGGCTCTGATAGCGGTGGCCGGCGAGCGCCGAGACAGCGTCAGCAAGTGCGGAACGCAGCTGAGGATCACCGTGCTGGTCCACATAGTGGGTGGCCCCGGATCGCAGCGCGGCCGCAGCCGCGGCGACAACCGGTCCGGGAGTGTCGAAATCGGGTTCCCCCATTGCGAGGGACACCACGCCGGCCGGGGCTGGGCCCAGCGCGGGCCGCAGCGAGTGGCGTTCGACCCGTGCCACTGCGGAGGACGGGATGAAGGAGCTCATGATCAGTCCTTGTGCCGAAGATGTTCGCGGAACAATCTGACGGTGCGGCCGTGCCTAGCCGAGGTCGGCCACCGCTCAGGCTCTAGTGCCGTGCGGCGGGCACTTCGCGGATGCGGGTGCGCAACTGCTCCTCGAAGTGCCGGATCTCAGCAAGACGCTGCAGTACGGACGAAACTTGCGCTTGTGGCACCACGGCCACACCGTCGCCATCGGCGACCACGAGATCCCCCGGGGCGACCACAAGGCCACCACACGCGATGGTGCCGCCGATGGCCCCGGGGCCGCTCTTGGTGGGGCCGGCTGGGGTGATGGTCTTCGCCCAAAGCGGCAGGCCGAGTTCCGCGATGGCTTCGGCGTCACGCACCGCACCGTCGACGACGACGCCCACGACTCCCCGCTGCACGCAGATCTCGGCGAGCAGGTCGCCGAAGACCGCTCGCGTGTCGGCGCCAAGGCCGTTGATCACCAGCACGTCGCCTGGCGTGACGTCATCGAGACCGCGATGGATCGCCAGGTTGTCGCCTTCCCGCGTGAGGATCGTGAAGGCGGGACCGACACACCGCGCACCCCGCCACTGCGCGCGGATCGCCGGGTTCATCAGGCCGAAGCGGTCCATCCCATCCCCGACGGTGGCGGCCGGGAACTGCTCGAACGCGGCGACCACATCGGGAGCGGGGCGCGGCCAGTTGCTCACCAGGACGTGGCAGTTGTCGGATGCGGCCTCGATGAACACGGGAGCTCCCTCGCTGGCGGCCGATTAACTGAGAGGATAGTCTTAGTTCAAGCTAGAATCGGCAGTGATAGGGCTTCGTGTCAAGCCCTCGGCACGCAGGGGCTCCCCGGATTTTCGTACCAGGATGCGGCATGGGCAGGGCTTGAGTACACAAGCGATCGCTGGCTATCGTTGTCCGCGAGTGAGAGAGAACTCTCTCTAAACTCGGGCATCCACGGGAGGTTCCACTGACCGCCAAGAGCGAGGAGCAACCATCCGCTCGCGGCATGCGCCGCGACGCGATCCGCAATCGACGCAAACTCTTGGACGCGACCGGAGAGCTTCTCAGGGAGGGATCCGGGGCGGCGGTCATGCCTGCGATCGCGGAACGAGCCGGGCTCTCGGTGGCGACTGCGTACCGCTACTTTCCGTCGCTGGACGAGCTGCTGAACGCCTATCTGCTCGGGGTCGTCGTCCAACTGCGTAATTTCAGCCACGACTGCCCCAAGACAGGGCCGGCGCTGTTCGAGGACGTCGTCCGGGAGTGGGCCCGCCTGCTGCGCCACTACGGTCCCGGCATGATCCAGATCCGGTCGCACACAGGGTTCCTCACCCGACTGCGACACAACGACGAAGTGATCACCCCGGTCCGTGACACCTGGGAACGCCCGATCCGTACGGTCTTGCGACACCTGGATGTTTCCGACGAACACTTCGACCACGCGCTGTTCCTGTTCAACATCATGTTCGATCCACGCGAGATCCTCGATCTCATCAACACCGGATTTACCGAGGAAGACGCTGTCGCCGGCCTGACCTCTGCCTACTACGGCGCCGTCCAAGGCTGGGCGCAAGCCAAGAAGGGAAAGCGTTAGTCCCACACTCCGCGAGCAGCGGACGACGGCTCACCGTGCCGCTGAGCTCAGGCCGAAACCGACGTGCCTCCTCACGGCCAACAGGCGTGCGCCTCCCGGTATCGCCGACTCGCGTCGTAGGACCCCGCCAGGCTGCCGCGGCGATTATCTGGCGCCGAGTGGGTTGACAGTCGGCTCCGGCAGCCGCATAGTCGGTTCAACACAAGTGAGACCCGAGTCGTAGTTATATGCGGCGATCATCGGTCAGTCTCCAGCCGTCAGAAGAGTGAATGCACTGGTACGGCTACTTCTGCTCGGCGCTGGCAAGCTTGACACTGGACATTGCGCACTCAAATCGAGACTCGAGTCCCAGATAATCCCCAGTCGACGATGACTGTCGCGAGACGGCAGCCAACGGAAGGACTCCCCGATGGCTTCAAGATGGGTGAAGACCGCGCTGGTGACACTGACTGCCGCCGCCGTGGCCACGGTCACCGCGTGCAGCAGTTCCGGCGCCCCGAACTCGGCCGGTAAGACCGTCACCTTGGATTTCTGGGGCTCGGCGATCGGCTACGACAAGAGCGTCGCGCGGTGGAACCAGACCCACTCCGACATCAAGATCAATTATGCGCAGATCGCTGCCGGCAGTGCCGGTGGGTACGCCAAGATGCAAAACGCCGTCAAGGCCGGCAACGCCCCCTGCCTGGGCCAGGTGGGCTACGACACCCTGCCCGACTTCGTCGTCACGGGAGCCGCCCAGGACATCTCACAGTACGCCAACGCGGACAAGAGCCAGTTCACGCCATGGACCTGGCAGATGACAGGGTTCGGCGGCAAGGTGTTCGGCATCCCGGTCGATGCGGGCCCGGAAGCTCTGTTCTACCGTGCCGACCTGTTCGAACAGTACGGAATCACGCCACCGAAGACATGGAGCGAGTTCGCCGCCGACGCGGAAAAGGTCCACGCCGCCAACCCTGCGGCGTACCTCACGACCACGCCCCAGGACGCTTACGATCTGGGCGCGCTGACCTGGCAGGCCGGAGGCAAGTGGTTCGGCACCGGCGACAACCAGTGGCAGGTGACCATCGACAGTCCGACGACCCGGCAAGTCGCCGACTACTGGCAGGGGCTTCTGGGCAAGCACCTGGCGACGAGCGAGTCGACGCTGGATACCGCCTGGTTCAAGGACGTGCAGAACGGAAAGGTGCTGTCGCTGGTCAGCGCGGTTTGGGCGGCTCCGCTGATCGCGCAGGGTTTGCCGGGGCTCTCCGGCAAATGGGCTGTGGCGCCGATGCCCCAATGGACGCCGGGGCAGGCTGCAACCGGCAGCCGCGGGGGCTCCGCGACCGTGGTGCTGACGGGATGCAAGTATCCGCAGCAAGCAACGGAGTTCGCCGACTGGCTCAGCACGAACTCCGACAGCGTCACGAACCTCATCAAGAACACGGGCATCTATCCAGCCGCCACGAGTGGACAGGACCTGCCAGCCGTGAACCAGCCGTCAGCGTACTTCGGCGGGCAGAACATCTACCAGGTGTTCAAGACGGCGGCTGCGAACATCAGCCCGAGCTGGGGATGGGGGCCGACCATGGTTCAGGTCCAGTCGGAGATGAAGCACGGACTGAAGCTGGCGGGCACCGGTCAGGGCACGATCCCGCAGGCGGTGACAGCCGTTCAGGCGGACACTGTCACGGCGATGAAGAGCCAGGGGCTGAGTGTCTCGGGTGGCTGACCCCGTACCGGGCAGCCGTCAACACCGCGGAAGAGGGCAAGGCATGACGATGACGAACCCCGGCGGCTCCTCCTTCGCCCGTCCTCGGGCGAGCGAAGGAGGAGGACGCGCCCTGAGCCGGCGACACGACCGTTCCGCGGTGATGTTCCTCATGCCGTTCGGGCTTCTGTTCACGACGATGATGCTCTTGCCGATGGGCTACGCGCTGTACCAGAGCTTCTTCAAGGTCCAGCGAAGCGGACTAGGACTTCAGCCTGCCGCAAAGGTCTTCGCCGGCCTCGGGAATTACGTGACAGCGGTGCGCGACAGTGCGTTCATGTCCTCGCTCCTGCGCGTCTTCATGCTCGGCGTCGTACAGGTGCCGGTGATGTTGGGCCTGGCCCTGGCTCTCGCACTGCTTCTGGACTCGCGCAGCGCCGCTTTCAAGAGGACGTTCCGCCTGACTTACTTCATGCCGTACGCGCTCCCGGGCGTGATCGCGGCGATCATGTGGTCCTTCCTGTACGAACCGAGTGTCAGCCCGTTCACCGCGGGCTTGCGGCATCTCGGGCTGAACGTGAACTTCCTGTCAGGAAACTTGGTGCTGGGGTCGATCGGCAACATGATCACGTGGGGCTGGACCGGCTTCAACATGCTGATCATCTACTCTGCGCTCCAAGCGATCCCGGGCGAGCTCACGGAGGCTGCGGTGATGGACGGCTGTGGTGCCTGGCGCGTCGCGTGGCACATGAAGATTCCGGCTGTACGGCCGGCACTCATCCTCACGACCGTGTTCTCCATCATCGGTACCGCGCAGTTGTTCAATGAACCCCAGGTCCTCCAACAAGTCGCTCCAACGATCTCCCCCTCCTACACGCCGATCATGGCTGCGCAGCAGGCCGCGGATATTAACGACTACAACTACGCCGCTACCGAGTCCGTCATTCTTGCGCTGCTGACCTTCGTGCTCTCCTTCGGGTTCCTGAAATTCGCTCAGCGGAAGGGAGACTCCGAATGAGTTCCGTCACGTCCTCCGCACCAAATGAGAGCAGGAGCGCCGGGGCTGCGCGGTCACCGCTTCGGGCTCCACTGGTAAGTCGGACAGGCGTGTTCGTAGTGATGGCGCTGTTCGCCATCTACACCCTAGTCCCGGTCTGGTGGCTGCTGGTGAGCGCCACTAAAAGTGAGGGAAATCTGTTCACGACGAGCTCACTCTGGTTTTCCCATGTCGACGTGTGGGCCAACATCCGCGAAGTCTTCAACGAGCAGAACGGCATCTTCGCGCACTGGATCGTGAACAGCGTCATCTACAGTGCCGTCGGGGCAGCGCTGAGTACCGTCCTGTCTGCAATGGCCGGATACGCCTTGGCGAAATACTCGTTCCGCGGCCGCGACCTCGCATTCAACATCATCCTCGGCGCCGTGCTGATCCCGGCGACCATGTATGCCCTCCCCCTGTACCTGCTGTTCAGCGAGGTGCACCTGGTCAACACCTACTGGTCGGTGCTCCTGCCCAGCGTGGTGAGCCCCTTCGGGGTCTATCTGTCGCGGATCTACGCTGCTGCCTCGATCCCGGGTGACGTGATCCAAGCAGGCCGCGTCGATGGGGCGAGCGAGGCTCGCATCTTCTGGCGGATCGCCGTCCCGATCATGTCGCCCGCACTCGTCACCGTCTTCCTCTTCCAGTTCGTCACCATCTGGAACAACTACCTGCTGCCTCTGCTCATGCTCAACAACGACAAGCTACAGCCGGTCACGGTCGGCTTGGCGAGCTGGCGGGAGGAGTTCAACCAGGGAATTCCATACAACCTCACGATCACTGGGGCCTTCTTGTCGGTCGTTCCATTGATCATCGCCTTCCTGGTCCTCCAGAGATTTTGGCGCGCCGGCCTTGCCGCGGGAAGCGTGAAATAAGCAGCCGACGCAGGCTTCCGGGAAGGACTGTCAATGATCCGCGTTCCATTCAACGACGCCTGGCACGTCGGCCCTCTCGTGTCTGTCCACGAAGCGATCGCACCTGCCACCACCGAGGCGACAGAGGTTTCCCTGCCCCATGACGCCATGCTGATGGGCGGGCGTTCCATCAAGGACTCCGACGGACCTCCGACAGCCTACTTCCGCCATGGAAAGTGGACCTACGAGAAGCGTTTCCCCGTTCCGGAGACGTGGAGACAGAAGCGCATCGCCTTCGAGTTCGAGGGGGTTTACCGCGATGCCATGGTGTACATCAACGGCGCCCTCGCCGGGCAGTGGGCGAACGGATACTCTCGCTTCCACGTAAGAGCAGACGATTACTTGGAGTACGGCCAGACCAATGCGGTCCGGGTGGACGCGACGGCTTGCCAAGACTCCCGCTGGTATTCGGGAGGCGGCATCTACCGCCCCGTCAGCCTGCTCGTCGGAGGACTCGTCCACATCACTCCCACCGGCGTGAGGCTGACGACACCGGACATCGACGACGGCCTCGCCACGGTGGTCGCATCCACCGAGATCGCCAACGAGGACATCCGCACCCGTGCGGTCGAGGTACGCCTTGAGATCGCTGACGCTGCGGGGAAGGTCGTGGCCTCGGACCACTCCCCGGTGACGCTCGTACCCGGCGAGACGATCGCTGCCCGTCAGCGGGTATACCTGCGACAACCGTCCCTGTGGAGTGTCGACTCACCGCATCTCTACCACGTGACCGTTCGCCTCCTCGATACCGACGGCCAGACCGATGAAGCCTGCACCCATTTCGGCATCCGCACCGTGACCGTCGACCCGTTGCGGGGCCTGCGGATCAACGGTGAGGCGGTCAAACTTCGCGGCGGGGCGGTACATCACGACAACGGGGTCCTCGGCGCGGCGGACTTCACCGACGCCGCCGACCGGCGGGTGCGGCTGCTCAAAGCCGCGGGCTTCAACGCCCTTCGCTCGGCACACAATCCGATGAGCGTCGCCATGCTCGAGGCCTGCGATCGCCATGGCATGCTTGTCATGGACGAACTCTTCGACGTCTGGACAGTCCCGAAATCGGGTGACGACTATTCGCGCAGTTTCCCACAGTGGTGGGAACGCGACGTCGATTCGATGGTGGCGAAGGATTTCAACCATCCCAGCGTTGTCATGTACTCGATCGGCAACGAGATCATTGAAGCCGGAACAACAAACGGTGCCCGCTGGGGCCGGCGCCTGGCTGATCGGGTACGCGCACAGGACCCTCACCGCCTGGTCACTCACGCACTCCAGGGCATGTACATCGCCCGTGACAAGATTCCCGCGCTGAAAGCCGAGCTGCAACCGGATGCCACTCCCATCCGAGGCCTGAACGACTACCTGGGCCAAGTGACACATCTGATCGACGCCCTGATGGCCTCCCCAGTCGTCGGTGAGCGGCTCGAAGAGCCCGCCTCCGTCCTGGATGTGGTGGGCCTCAACTACGGTGAGAGCCGGTACGTTCTGGACAAGGATGCCTTTCCTAACCGCGTGGTCGTGGGCTCGGAGACCTTTCCAACGAAGATCGACCAGCTATGGAAGCTTGTGACCGAGAACGCTCATGTCATCGGCGACTTCACCTGGACGGCATGGGACTTCCTCGGCGAGGTCGGTACCGGCCGACACGTCTATCCCGAGGACCAGCAAGTGCACCGTGCACCGTATCCCTGGCTTACAGCTGAGTGCGGGGACATCGACATCATCGGACAGCGCCAACCGATCTCGTACTACCGCGAGATCGTGTTCGGTCTCACCACCACGCCCTACCTCGCGGTGCGCCGCCCCCGACAGGATGGCTACGTCATCAAGCCCAGAGCATGGACCTGGTCCGATGTCTCACCCAGTTGGACGTTCGACCTGCCCCTCGACTCGCTGCTCCATGTCGAGGCGTACGCAGCGGCGGACGAGGTCGAGTTCCGGCTCAACGGCGTCACCGTCGCAACCGTGCCGGTTGGTACCGCTCGGGACTTCGTTGCCGAAGCGGATGTGCCCTACAAGCCCGGTGTGCTGGAGGTCGTGGCATACCGCGACGGAGTCGAGACGGGACGCTCGGGGCTCTGCAGCGCTGGCGAGCCCATGTGCTTGAAGCTGGACGCGGACCGCAGCGAAGTCCCCGCCGATCCTCAGCGGTTGGTCCATATCGAGATCTCTCTCATCGACGAGGAGGGCGTGGTCAACCCGAACCGAGACACAAGGGTCACCCTCGAGGTCGACGGTCCCGGAGTACTCCAGGGATTCGGCAGCGCAGCCCCATCGACCGAGGAGAGCTTCCTTGACGCCGACACCACCTCGTTCGACGGGCGGGCCCTGGCGATCGTCCGAGCCACCGGGGAGAGCGGACGAATCACCGTCACAGCCAAAGCTCAGGGTCTCCCACCGACATCGGTCGAGATCGGCGCTGTCCAGTCCAGCACGTCCTCAGTCACCGGCCGTCGCTCGGTGTGCTAGAACGCATTCAGCACTCCCAAGTCGCAACGACCTCAGAAGATCACCAACGGCGTCCCGAATGTGCGACAGAGCCGAATGTGCGACAGAGCCAACTTCGTTACCGTCCCCTGCCCACTGCCCACCGCCGGTGGTTGGCCGGCGGCGGGCAGGTGTGGTGTGTAGGGCGTTGATTGGGATGGAGTTAGAAGGTCCAGTGTTGGTTGGTTCCGCCGTTGCAGGTCCACAGTTCGACCAGGGCGCCGTTGGCGGTGGAGCCGCCGGTCACATCCAGGCAGAGTCCTGATTGCACGCCGGTGATGGTGCCGTTGGCGTTGAGGTTCCACTGCTGGTTGGTGCCGCCGTTGCAGTCGTAGAGGTCGACCTTGGTGCCTGCCGCGGTGCCCTTGCCGTAGGCGTCCACGCACTTCGCGCCGCCATACACGGTCAGCTCGCGCGAGGAGGTGTAGGCGAAGATCTGGCCGCTGCCGCCGTTGCAGTCGTAGATGTCCAGCTGCGTGCCGTTGGTCTGGGTGCCGCCCGGAACGTCGAGGCACTTGCCCGCACCTACCGCGTGCACCTCACCCGACGAACCACCACCGCCGCTGGACCCCCCGCTGTGCTGGAGTGCGCCGACGTCCGGGACGGTCGGGACGGTGGTGCCGATGTAGTCGAGGCCTCCGTTGTTGGCGATGGTGACTCCGGCGTTGGCGGCCGGTGAGCTGGCCGGGATCAGCCAGTTGAGGCCGGCGCCGAGGTCCGGTCCGCCGGCTTGAGTTCCGGTTCCGCCGGCGGTGGGGTTGGCGAATTGCGGATTGCCGATTATGGCGTGTTTCTCGCCGGACGGGATGGTCGGTGAGTTGCCGCCGTAGAGGTTGTTGTTATAGGCGACGCCGGTACCGGAGGGCATGGTCGGCTTTGCCGCCGTGGTGTAGAAGATATTGTTGGTGAAAATGTAATTACTGGCGGTCCAAAAGTCCGCCATCGCAGACGAGGTGTTGTAGAAGGTGTTGTTGTAGATCTGCGCGGTGGAGCCGCTGACCGAGCCGAGCTGCATGGAAGTCAGTGAGCTGTTGGCCACGATGTTGTAGCGCCAGATGCTGCTGCCGCCGAATTTGATCTGATAGATCAGGAACCCGACATTGTTGTCGTGTAGGTAGTTGTATTGGATGACGATGTTGGTGGTGCCCATGTCCGGGTCGACGGCGTTGGAGTCGCTGCCGCCGCCCTTCACCGTGGTGCCGGTGACCTCGTTGTGCTGCACCGTCGCGACATCTGAGTAGTCCAGTTCGATGCCGCAGGTGCCGACCCGGTCGACGAGGTTGTTCTGCACGACCCCGTCGCGCACGTCGTCCAGCAGCATGCCGTTGGTGCCGTAGGCGGTGCCGCGTTGGGTGATGTAGTTGCCCTGGATGGTGACGTGGGTGAACGGCGCGTAC
>NZ_DATNGK010000217.1:0-9334 GCF_035605935.1 Actinocrinis sp.
GACGAACGCGCCAAGGCCCTTAGCGACGTCGCCAGCCGTGCGACGGTGCTTGATCCGCTGCGGTTGCGGATCCCAACCGCCGGGATGCGGGCCCTGCGACGCGGGCCCCAATCCCGAATACGACTGTGCCGGGCCGGTCTGGCCGGACCGGGAGGGCGCGCTCGTCGGCGGGTTCATGGCGTTCCTCTCTCTCCGGCTCAAGGCCCCGGCTGGGGGTGGGCGGTGGCGGATGCGTTGGCGATGAACTTCCCGTCGTTCGCGGTGTAGATCATCCCGATGAGGATCGGCGAGTACTTAATCTGGACTCTTACCGTCATGGTGGGCACGACCAGGCCATTTGGCAATGTGAGCGAGCCGAGCGGGCAGCCGCCGGTAATGACGGCGCTGGCGCCACCCGCCGCGGAAACGACCTTCTGCGCGCGGGCACAGGCGTCGGGGGCGAGCACGTATTGACCGTTGCGCAACGCGTTCGGGTCCAGGTCGTCGGCGCCGGCGCGGGCCGCTTGTTCGGCGATGTCCCCGGCGCGCTGGCGTTCGGTGAGCGCGAGGCCGCCGTCCACGACAAGACCGGCGAGCATCATCGCCATAAGCGCCCAGAAGATGACCGCGAACGTGAACGATCCGCGCTCGCCACACGGCCGCCGGCAAATTAGCCTTCTACCACTAGAGCGCATGTGCATCAGCCGGTCCTGCGGAAGGTGTCGAGCGGCGCGGTCGAGTATGCGGTGATCGTCTGACTACCGAGGCTGAACCAATCGAGTCCGGAGAGCGGAATGACGCAGGTGACCTCGATGGTGTACAAGCCGCCGGCGGTGAAATCGCCCGGGGGCAACGACGTGTTGGTCGGGTTCACCTGGGTCACTACCGGGCCGCCCGCGCAGCTATTGCCCAGATCCGCGGCTGCGGCGGCCTGCGCCTGCGCGTTCGCAGTGGCGTCGTCGCGCTGAAGTGAGCCCATGCGGGCGGCGTCGCGGGCGGCGCCCTGGACGTTGCCGCGCTCATTCACCAGCACGCCGAAGACGACCAGGATCATGATGAACCCGATGACCAACGGCGCGAGTAGCACGACTTCGACGACGGACATACCCGCCTCGCGACTGCGACCACGAGCATGACGGCGACAGCGGTCGTTGCTGCCGCGCTCCCGTCTCATCGCCTGCCTCGCCGGGTTCAACATCGTCAATTCGCCGTCGGATCCGGGACGAACTGCTCGACCGGACCGGCGCTGGTCTCGGTGACGTTCATGTCACCCCAGAGGGAGTGAACGGTGGCCGTGACGGTCACCGACACGGTCCAGGTGGCCGCGCCGGGCGCGCCCGACTCGAGCGGGGGCGGCACCTGCGACTTGTCCAGCAGGCTCGGCGCCAGCTGGTTGATCCAGTCGCGCGCCTTCTGCGTCGCGTCGGCCGACCAGTTCTCGTTCGGATGAGCCGCCTCCTGCCGGGCCACCCGGTCGCCCTCCTGGGCCGCGGCGATGGCCACGTGGCGGGCGAAGAAGTACAAGGCGAACTGCACGGTCGCGAAGATCAGGAAGAACAGCAGCGGGGTGAGCAGGACGAACTCGATCGCCGAGACGCCGCGCTCATGTTCGCGGTCGACGTCCCGGCGCCGTTGAGTTCCCCCGCTGCGCTGTTTCACCTGAGCATCACGGCTTTCCGCCGTTGGCGCCCGAGCCGCAGCCACCGGTGTTGTTCGCGCCGGCGATGCAGTCGCTCACGCTGTTCGCCTTGCCGGTGAGAGCGGTGGACAGGATCACGCCGACCGCGACGCAGATGCCGACGACGATCATCGAGATCACCACCCATTCGACCGCGGAAGCGCCCCGCTCCGTCTCACCGGAGCGGACCCGCGCGATCCGGGCACGCAGACTCACCAGCGCATACTGCAGCGCTGAGGCGCCGAACACGTTGCCCATCCTGTTCCCTCCTTCAGTAGTGCCGCGGTCAGTGCAGCTGGAAGATTCGAACCGCGGCGGGATAGACGATGAAGACCAGGAATCCGGCGGCCAGCAATATCTGCGCGACCAGCATCGACTGGGAGCGCGCGCCCGCCTTTCCTTCCATTTCCGACAGCTCTCTGCGCCGCATCGTCTCGGCGCGCGAAGCCAGTGAAGCGCGCACCTTGGCGCCGTCGTCGGCCACCAGGTTGAGCGCGGCGCCCAGGTCGGTCAGCTCTTTGATGCCGATCTCGGTGCCGAGGTCGCCGAGGGCGCTCCACTGCGGCACGCCGGACAGCCGCGCGTCGGTCAGGCAGTCGCGCACCCGGCGCAGCGCCCAGCCGTCGCTGACCTCGGCGGCCGTCATCAGCGCCTCGGGCAGGCCGCGCCCGCCGGCCAGGTTCATGGAGACCAGGTCCAGGTAAGCTGCGACTACTCGGCGAAAGTCGTCGCGCTTGGCGGTGGCGTCCCGGCGCACCTCGAGATCGGGCAGGATGAAGCAGAGCCCGCCGAAGGCCAGCGCCAGCCAGACCGGAATGATCGGCGTCAGATGCAGCCCGGCGAACCACAGCAGCACGAAGAGCAACGGGCCGAAAACGAAGCCGAGCGCCGCCAACCCCAGTTTGGTGACCAGGAACTGCTGCCAGGAGCGCTCGAGCAGCGACAGGTCGGCGCGCACCGAGCGCTGCTGCCAGCCCTGTCTCGCATAGAACTGCGCGATGCGCAGCCCGATGCGTTCGCGCAGCGAGCCGTCGGCGGCGCTCGGAGCGCCGAACTGACCGCGGGCGCGCAGCGCGTCGATCTGCGCGACCTGCGCTGCCGCTCCCGGTCTCGACGGGATCAGAGCTCTGATCGCGATGAAGAGTCCGAGCCCGCACAACGCGCCGATCAAAGCCTCGGTCAGCATCACACGCCTCCCGGTCGCGGGCCCGGCGGTGTGCCCGGCTGGTACGAGAACCCGGCCGACTCGGGGACGCCCAGGTGACCTGTCAGGCTCGGCTGCGGCTGCGCGGGCACGGGGTGTCGCAACAGAAATCGGCTCGGCGATTCGACCTTGGCCAGGCGCCGCAGCCATATGAAGCCGAGGCCGAACAGTCCGAGAACGAAGGCGAGCACCACCTGGCCCACCGGCGTGCCGAACGGCGCGACGAACTGCCGATTGAAGATCGCCATGCCGAGTACGAACACGACGACCACGGCGACGATGATCTGTACCGAGCGGCGGGTACCAGCGCGCTGCGCGATGACCCGCTGGCGCATGTCGACTTCTTCGCGGGCTGATTTACCAAGCGCGGTCAGCACCTCGCGCAGGCCGGGGCCGCGTAGCTTGGCATTGAGCATCAGCGCCGCGATCACCAGGTCGGCCGAGGGATCGTCGAGATCGTCGGCCAGGTGTTGCAGGGCCTCGGGCAGCGGCATCCGGCCGCGCAACCGGTCCAGCAGAGCATTGAGATGTTCGCGCAGGACCGGGTCGGCGCCGCGCGCCGAGGACGGGATCGCCTGCTCGAGGCCGACCGCGCCCGCGATCGTGTCGCGCAGCGATTCCGTCCACATCGCCAGCGCTTCCACCCGGCGCATCGCCAGCTTCTCCGCGCCCGCGCCGCCGAACAGCTGATTCCAGAAGAGCGCCAGCGCGATCGTGCCCAGCCCTAGGACAGGCCACTGACTCGCCAGTCCGACGATCAGTCCGACGGCCAGCGCGATGACCAGGCGCTGGCCGAGTCTGCGCAGCCGGTCGGTCTCGGACTTGGATCTGGCGTCCTTGAGCTTGCTGGGCCAGCCGATCAACCCGGCGACCAGGAGCGCGAACCCGATTCCGGCCACGACGCCGACCAGCACCGCCAGCGCGGTGTCCTGAGTGAACAGCCCGGTCGGGTTCACGGCGTCACACCTCGGCTCGGCCCGATTTCCCAGTTGCGCACCGCGTCACCGCCACAATCCGCTGGGTACGTAACCGTTCGCGACCAGCTCCTCAAGGCAGGAGATGGGCGAATGCGGCACGGCGCGCCCGTCCAGACCCGGTGCGAACACCTCGGAAGACAGCACTCTGCCATCCACGCCGTTGACCTCGCGCACCGAGGAGACGTAGCGCCGCAGCGTGCCACCGCGGACGTAGTCGTTGCGCTTCTCGATGAAGACCACGAAGTCGATGGCGCCGGCGATCAGCATGTGCGAGGCCTCGACCGGAAGCCGCTCATCGGCTTGGAGCGCGTAGGTGGAGATGCGGTTGAAAACCTCGAGCGAGGAGTTCGCATGGATCGTCGACAGCGAGCCGTCATTGCCCTGAGACATCGCGTTGAGCATGGTGACGATCTCGTCGCCGAGCACCTCGCCGACGATCACCCGCGAAGGGTTCATGCGCAGGGAACGACGCACCAGCTCCGCCATCGAGATGGCGCCGAGGCCCTCGGAGTTCGGCAGCCGCTCCTCGAACGCGACCGCGTTGGGGTGCAACTCAGGGAACTGATCCAGGCCGAGCTCAAGCGCGCGCTCGACGGTGATCAGGCGCTCGTGCGACGGTATCTCATTGGCCATCGCGCGAAGCAGGGTCGTCTTGCCCGCGTTGGTGGAGCCGGCGATCATCAGGTTCTTGCGGGCGGTGACCGCGGCGGACAGGAACGAGCCGACCTCCGGCACGAGCGTGCCGTTGCCGATCAGATCGGAGAGGAAGACCTTGCCGAGTCTGGCGCGGCGGATCGAGACCGCGGGACGGCGCGTGACGTCCATCACCGCGGAGAGGCGCGAGCCGTCCGGCAGCCGCAGGTCCAGCTGCGGGTTCGCCGAGTCGAAGGGGCGGGAGGACAGTCCGGAGTACGCGCCGAGGATCTGGATCAGCTCGGTGAGTTCCTCGTCGGACTCGGCGATCGGTTCGCCCATGATCTCGCGGCCGTCGGCGTAGGAGAGGAACACTCGGTCGCAGCCGTTGATGTCGATGTTCTCGATCTCCGGGTCGTCCAGCAGCGGCTGAAGCCGTCCGACACCGAACAGAGCCGCGTGAATGCCGGAGGCCAGCGCCTCCTCCTCCTCGGCGTTCGGCGGGGTACGGCCGACGGTGACCTCGCCGCGCGCGTGCTCCTCCAGCACCTGCCCGATCACGGCGCGCGCATACTGCCGCTCGTCTTCGCCGGTCATCGGCGGCAGGCCGGAGATCTGGTCGAGCCGCCGCTGTTCCGCGAGCCGGTCGCCGACCTCCTGCCGCAGCCGTTTGACGAGCGCGTGATCCATCAGGCACCCACCGCATGGCCGAACGGCTGGCCGTGCCCTTGGCCCTGATTGTGCCCTGGAACCTGGCTGAGCCCCGGCGCCTGACCGGCTTGCGGTTCGACCTTCAACAAGCCGTAGCGCCGCGTGACGGATAACGCCACGTCACGCGCGGAGCGGATGAGCAGCGACTTGTCGACGCGAGCCCGCCCGCGACCGTTGAGCGCCGCCGCGCCGTCCGCGTCGTCCGCGATCACGCCCAGCACCTCACCGCCGCCGGCGGTGACCGATAGCAGTTCGCCGACCTGGCTCGCGGCCCTCCTGGCCTCCTTGGGCGGCGCGATCAGCACCACGCCGATCGGCGGCCTGGCGAGCGAAGCGGAAGAACCCTGGTTGCCATGCAGGCGGTTCGACAGACCATTAACACGATCACGCACGTGCGCCACCTGTTCGGCGTCGGCGCGAGCGATCAGCAGGACGAGCGCGGCGTACGGCATCATCTCCAGCACCGGCGAGTCCGGGCCGACCCGGCCGCAGTCCGCGATGACATCCGCGCCATAAGGGATCGACGCGTAGTGATCGAAGCAGCGGCCGAGCTGCGGCCAGTGACCGGAAACCGCCGCGGCTTGCTCCGCAGTACCGAGGCCGACCAGAACCTCAAGCCCGCCGGTGATGCGCTGCACGTGCTGCGGCAGCGCGGACGCCTCGAAGCCGCGGCGTGCGGCGATCGCGATGGAAAGCAGACCGCGATTCGGATCGAGCGGGCCACCGTGATCCGCGGCCAGCCGGTAGACCAGGTCGCCGCCGTGCGGATCGCATTCCGCCACCAGCGCGCGGCGCGGCCACGAGGCCGCCAGCGCCACCGAGGCGGTGGTGACCCCAGGTGAGCCTTTGTCGCCGGCGACGACGATCAATGCCATGACAGGGCCCGCTACTGTGTGTGCTTGTCGAACGCGAGGACGAGGTTCCCGCCGGAAGCGGCCTGCGCGACAGCGTTTGCGTTCAGCTGGCCCAGGACCAGCGATATGTCGAGCGAGCCGTTGTTGCTCGCCGTGCCGACGTCGTAAACGCGCACGCTCGCCACGATCGGTGGCGTGGTGAAGCCGTCACCGAGGAACGACTGCCCAGTCTTGTCATCGTTCTTGTTCGAGACGTAGTACGCGCTCACCGTGTCCCCCACCTGGATGCCGATCGGATACTGGCCGTCTTTGAGCGAGAGCCCGACCACCTCCTGCCCTGGCGGCAGCGGCAGCACGGTGGTCAACATCTGCCCGACCAGCAGGGTGCCTGGCAGCAGGTCGGTACGCGCGGTGTAGCCGTGCAGTGCGCCGGCCTGGGACTGCGACCAGGTGACGTAACTGATGTTCGAGTCCACCGCGACCATCACCTCGCTGATCGAGTCCGCGGCGATGGCCTGTCCTTGCGGCACCCGTTTGACGATCTCGACGACACCGACTCGATTCCCCGCGCGCTGCTGGAGATAAACCGAGGCCAGCGCGCCGACCAAGACGAGCAGCAGGCCGAGGGCGGCCAGCGCGGGCTTGCGATCCCGCGGCGCGGAGGGCGGCCGGACGTTCGACGGGGGCGGCGCACCAGGCATGGACCGGCCGGAGATGGTCGCCGTGGGCTGGGATGGAGACGGGGACGGCTTCCACCCCCCGCCGCCCGACGGCGGTGCGCCGTTGTCGTTGCTCATCACGGTGTTCAGGCCCCCCGGCCATTCGGTTCGTCAGGGTACGCGGAAGCTTGAGTCAGGGTTGGTATTGGAGTTTGCGCTGGAAGCCGGGCTTCCCGCCCGGGTCGGAAGCTGATAGTACCCACGCGGTGACGCTGGAGAACAGACCCCGGGCTCAAGATCCCGAAAGTCCGGCCCCGCACGCCCGACGCGCCGGGTTTCCTACGGTTCGGTAGAAAAAGATTCGGTTAAATCCGGCTTCTGCGACTACCGGCAGCCTACTGCGGCCGGTACGATCCGTAGCCGACTTGTCAACATCGCGCCACGGGCCGACGAGCAGTCAGTTCAGCGCTCTGCCCACAATCCCGGGCCGGCCCTGGGGACGGGAACTCATGCGCCGTCGCAGTCGCAGCACCACCGCCCGCTTCGCCTCCCGCGCCGCCGGCGCCGTGGCAGCCTTGGCCACGGCGGCGATGCTGGCCGGATGCGGCGCCTCCGCCTCCCAGCCGCCCGCCGCCCTGCCGGGGACGAACGGCGCGGCGCCGGCGTCGAGCAGCGCGCCCGCAGTGGCGGTTTTGCCCGTGGATGCCCCGAAATTCGCGATTCCATCCGATCTGCACCTGGTGATCGAGGCCGACACCACCGGCGACACAACCAAGGACGCGGTCCTGCTCGACGCGGAGTATCAGTTCTACGGCTTCGTCGAGGCGATCAGCACCGGCGATGTGAAGGACGCGAACTTCAAGCAGTGGACAAATGGCGACGCGTACGCCGGCCTTTCGCAGTCGGTGCAGACGTGGAAATCCCGCAACGAGCGGCTGACCGGCACGGACCGGCTGTACAAGCGCACCGTGACGATGTCGAAAGACGGATCGCAAGCGGCTTACAGCGCCTGCGAGGACTCCAGTCAGGCGTATCCGATGAAGATCGGCAGCAACACGCACGATACGAACACCGCGGGACAGGGCAACTTCACGTTGTGGCAGGGCACGTTCACCAAGCGTGCCGCTAATACCTGGGTTTTGAGTCTGGTCTTCACCAAGTCGGGAGCCTCGCAATGCGTGGTCGGCTGAACCGCTTGCTGGTGTCATTGGCAGTGCTCGGCGCGCTGACGGCCGGGCCGATCGCCGTCGCGGGGCCGGCGCAGGCCGCGAGCGGCTGCACGTCGAGCGGCTCCGGCGGCACGGTGATCACGCCGCCGACTATCGGCGGCGGCAACATCACGTTCAACATGTCAGTGCACGTACTGACCGCCAATGTCTGTCCTGGCCAGGGGGCGTCGAACGACTCGTCGTGGACTCCGCCGGCCTGCTGGTGGCAACCGGTGTTCACGCCGGATCAGCTCAAGACTTTCGCGTACGACTACTACGCCGACGCTTCGTCCGCGGATCTGACGTGGGCGAAAATGACCGAGTACTACGAGACGGACGGCGGGAAGGGCGAGACCACGCCGCCCGGATACAAGTCCACCAGCGGGCCGCCTTACTCGAACTGGAACATCGGAGCAGACCCCGGCGGCACGTGGTGGAGCATCGTGTTCAACCAGAACATGGTCGGCACCCCGCAGTTCAGCGCCTGCCTCCTGCACACGATGAACAACGACGGCATGCCCTGGTCGTGGGTTCCGAACGGCGACGCGGCTCCGGCGAACGTGACCGGTCCGCTCGTCACCCGGGAGGAGCTCGCCGAGTATTTGGCCTCCATCATCGAACTGCCTGCCTCGGACTTCAGCTCCAGCCCGGCCAATGGTCAAACGGTCAACCTGCCGATGTGGGTGTGGGCCGCGAACCCCGGCGGCGGGGCCGGGCCGTACACGCCGCAGACGCTAAGGGCTTGTATGGCAATCGACCCGGGCTTCTGCGCTCAGGTGACGGCCACGGCGGTTTCGTTCACCGTCGATCCGGGCACGCCCCGAGCCGCGGACGCGCAAGTATTCGATCCCTGCAAGATAAGCGCCAACGGCACCGTCGGCGCTCCATACACGGGCCAAGCGGGCAATCCGCCCTGCGGCGTGACATATCTCCACTCTACGAACCAAGGGCAGGTCTACCAGCCGTCGGTCACGGTGAAGTGGAGCGTCGCCTGGAATGGCGGCGGCGGTGGCAACTGGCCGAAGATCGACACGATGCCTGGTGACACGCACCAAGTGACTGTGCAGGAAATCCAGTCCGTCGTGGGGCAGTGAGCCGGTCGCGCCGAATCAGCCCCAGAAGTTGAGCAGGATGGCGACCCAAGCGCCGAGCAGGAGATACGGGCCGTACGGGATCTCCATGCGGCGCCAGGGTTGGCGGCGTGCGGCGCGCACCGCGACGATGCCGATCGCGGCGAGGGCGGCGGCGAGCGTGCCGAGCAGCACTCCGGCGAAGACGGCCGGGATGGCTAGCCAGCCGAGGTAGAGGCCGATGACGCCGGCCAGTTTCACGTCGCCGTAGCCCATCGGTCCGAACATCGCGATGGCGTAGAAGACGCCGAACAGCACGGCCATCGCAACGAGCGCCGTGACGAGGTGCGTTACCGCACTG
>NZ_DATNGK010000218.1:0-11691 GCF_035605935.1 Actinocrinis sp.
GCTGAGCGGTTCAGCGTTCGGCCAGGCAAGCTCCGGTCACCCGGCCGCCAATCCCTCGTGGGGTAACACCACGACTCCGATCAAGCACCTGGTGGTCATCTACCAGGAGAACGTCTCCTTCGACCACTACTTCGGCACCTACCCCAAGGCCGCCAACACCTCCGGCCAGCCGTTCCACGCCAAGGGCGGCACGCCCAAGGCCAACACACTCGCCGACACCAAGGGCGCGGGCGGCGCCGGAACGCTGCTGACCAACAACCCGAACAAGGACGCCGCGGGCAAGCAGACCAACCCGCGCCGTCTAGACCCGGCCAACATCAACGACGTTGTGACGTGTGATCAGGACCACGACTACAACGACGAGCAGAAGGCGTTCGACGGCGGGGCGATGGACAAGTTCATCACCACCGTCGGGACCAGCGGCGGCAAGAGTGGCACCGGCCAGCCGTGCAGCGCCGGCGACGTCATGAACTACTACGACGGCAACACGGTCACCGGGCTGTGGAACTACGCCCAGCAGTTCGCGATGAGCGACAACTCCTTCGGCACCACCTTCGGTCCTTCCTCCCCGGGTGCCATCAACGTGGTCTCCGGGGACACCGGCGGCGTCGGCAAGATGATCAACGGTGCGGCGACAGACGGCGACACGGTCAGCGACGGTGTGGGGGGAACGTCGCTGGTCTCTGACGCGCAGCCGTACTACGACGACTGCTCGGTCCGCGACGCGGTCACCTTCAACGGCAAGAACGTCGGCGACCTGCTCAACACGCAGGGCCTGAGCTGGGGCTGGTTCCAGGGCGGCTTCCGCCCGACCACCTCGTTCGCCGCCGCCACCGGCGGCACCCAGCCCACCAGCCTGTTCACGCCGGACCAGTTCAAGGGCAAGTTCGCGCAGGCGCCGGCTTCGGACCAGGGGCTGTGCAACGCGGTGCACCCGGTCGGCGTCGCGGTGGGCGGCGTCGGCGGCACCGCGGCCGGCCCGAACAACTACGGCAACAAGGACGACTACATCCCGCATCACGAGCCGTTCCAGTACTACGCCAGCACCGCGAACCCGCACCACCTGCCGCCGGCCTCGCTCGCCGCGATCGGCACGGACACCCAGACGATCACCGGCGGGGTGCCGCAGTTCAACACGGCCAACCACCAGTACGACACCAGTGACTTCGACGCGCTCGTGTCCGCGATCTCCCGTGGCTACCTGTCCGCGGACCACCTGCCAGCGGTCAGCTTCCTGAAGGCACCCGGCTACCAGGACGGCCACGCCGGCTACTCGGACCCGTACGACGAGCAGCAGTTCGTCGTCAACGAGGTCAACGCGCTCGAGCGCACCGCCGACTGGTCCAGCACCGCCGTCGTCGTGGCCTACGACGACTCGGACGGCTATTACGACCACGTGTTCAGCGGCGTGCACAACCCATCGAACACTGCGAACGTCCCCAACCCGCCCGGACCGCAGGACTTCCTGAGCGGCACTGGCCTGTGCGGTAACACCACCGCCGGCACGCCGCTGGCCGGGCAGAACGGGCGGTGCGGCTACGGCCCGCGCCTCCCGCTGTTGGTGATCTCACCGTTCGCCAAGCACAACTACATCGACCACACCCTCACGGACCAGAGCAGCATCCTGAAATTCGTCGAGGACAACTGGCGGCTGCCGCGCATCTCGGGCTCCGCCGACGCGATCGCCGGAACGCTCAACCACCTGTTCGACTTCGATGATCGTCGCGGCGACAACCGTCCGCTCTTCCTCGACCCCGTTACCGGTCAGCCGGCCGCTTACCGGTACTGATACCGCTGCGGACGCGCTGATTCCTGGTCGCTAGCTCACCGCTTGCGCCCCTTCGTGCCAGTGCGCGGAGGGGCGCAAGCGCGTTGCGGCGCGATCGATGGGTATGGCAAGCGGAGAGAGCCGTAGGGATAACGGGGACCCGAACGGTGGGTTAGCATCGAAGCGTCAGACGTCTGACCAGGGAGGGAGCGCCTCATGGCGTATTCCGTGGAGATCAGCCGGGCCAACCCGACCTGTTTCGTGTTCCTGCTCGACCAGTCCACCTCGATGGAGGATCCCATCGCGGCGGCAGGCGAAGGCACGCCGAAGCGCAAGGCCGACGCGGTGGCGGACGCGCTGAACCGGCTGCTGTTCGAGCTGTCGCTCAAGTGCGCCAAGGAAGAGGGCGTTCGCGACTACTTCCACGTCGCGGTGCTTGGCTATGGCGCGCGGATCGGATCTGCGTTCGGTGGTGCGTTGGCGGGGCGCGATCTGGTGCCGCTCAGCCAGGTCGCGGACAATCCGCTGCGGGTGGAGGAGCGCGCGAAGAAGGTGCCGGACGGCGCGGGTGGGCTGGTGGAGACGACGGCGCGTTTCCCGGTGTGGGTTGATCCGGTGGCGAACGGCGGTACGCCGATGACGCAGGCGCTCGGGCAGGCGGCGGCATTGGTGGAGCGGTGGGTTGGTGAGCGGCCGGGCAGCTTCCCGCCGATCGTGATCAATCTGACGGATGGCGAATCCACGGACGGCGATCCGGCGCAACCGGCAGCCCGGCTACGATCCCTGGCTACCGCCGACGGATCAGTGCTCGTATTCAATCTGCACGTGAGCGCGGGCCAGGCGGCGCCGATCGTGTTCCCGGCGAGCGAAACCACTCTCCCGGACGACTTCGCGCGGCTGCTGTTTGGCATGTCCTCGCCGCTGCCGCCGCACATGCTGCACTACGCGTCGACTCAGGGCATTGCGGTCGGCGAAGGCAGCCGGGGCTTCGTTTTCAACGCGGACATCACCTCCGTCGTCCAGTTCCTCGACATCGGCACTCGTGCGACCGACCTGCGTTGAAGTGCACGTGTTGAAGGACGTCGCGTTGAAGTACGCCGTGCTGAGCGAGCCGAAGGCGGGATCTAGTAAGTCAGAGTATGAAGATGCTTGGTCCTTGTCCGGTGGACGGCCGAGAGTGCGCGGGTCGTCGGCCAACCGCTGCACCTTCGCGGTGGCCGACGGGGCGTCGGAGAGCATGCTCGCGGGCGCGTGGGCCGGACGGCTGGCGCGGGCAGTCGGCGGCCTGGCGGGGCGGGAACTGGGTGCTGAGGTGTTCGCCGAGCGGATCTGTGCCGCGGCGGCGCGGTGGCCCGCGTACGTGAACCGGTACGTGGGTCGGCGTGCGCGGGTCGGGCGGCCGGTGGCCTGGTACGAGGAATCAAAACTCGAGCAGGGCGCGTATGCGACGCTGCTGGGTGTCTCGTTCCAGGGCAAGCCGGGGCGTGACTCAGGGTTCAGCGATTTTTCGGGCGGCGGCACGTGGAGCGCGGCGGCGCTTGGTGACGCCTGCGGGTTCCAAGTGCGCGGCGCGCGGCTTACGGAGGCGTTCCCGCTCCAGTCGTCGGCCGGCTTCGACACGAGCCCGCACCTGGCCGGAACGCGTGCGCCGGACCGCGAGCTAATCGAGGCGCGGACTGTTGAGCGGCGTGGGACCTGGCTCCCTGGAGATGTGTTCTACCTCGCAACCGACGCCGCCGCGCAGTGGTTTCTGGCCGAGATCGAGGCCGGTCGACAGCCGTGGCGGGAGATCGATGAGGTCTGCGACGAGAACGCATCCGACGGCACCAGCGACTGGCTCGAGAAGCTCCGTGCAGACCGGAGGATGCGCAACGATGACGTCACGATCATCCGCTGCCGGCTTGACCCGGTTGTAGAGCACTGATGGCGGTGTCGTCGTGAGTACTGTGGTGACGTTTCCCAGCAGCGGTGCCTACGTTGACGCGTTGCAGGACACGAGGCGCTGCTTCGTCGATCCGGAGCTCGTCGGCTGCACGATCCGCACCGACCGATTCGGGCTGCCCCGGCCCATCTCAGGGAACTTCGCCAGCGTCTTCACCGCCGACACCACGGCCGGGCGGCGCCTTGCCATCAAGTGTTTTACACGGGACGTACCAGACCAGCAGGACCGCTTCCGGGAGATCGAGGCGGCGCTGCGTGACGTCCAGGCACGGTGGAAGGTCGAATTCCGCTATGTCGAGGCCGGCGTGCTGGTGCAGGGGAAGCCGTATCCGGTTCTCGTGATGGAGTGGATCGAAGCCAAGCAGCTAATCTCCTGGATCGAGGACAGACTGCGTACCGGCGACCGGGCCGCACTCGGCCGGTTGGCCGACGGCTTCGCGCAGTTGGTCGCGAGCCTGGAGGCGGCCGGACTCGCGCACGGTGACCTGCAACACGGCAACCTGCTCGTCACCGCGCGCGGGGAACTGAAGCTGATCGACTACGACGGCATGTATGTGCCCGCGTTGCGCGACCGGCCCGCGATGGAGCTCGGGCAACCCAACTACCAGCATCCGCGGCGAGCGGCGAGCGACTACGGGCCCTGGCTCGACCGCTTCTCCGCGCGCGTGATCCATCTGTCGTTGGCTGCGCTCGCCGCCGATTCGACGCTGTGGTACCGCCTGCACAAGCCCGGCGGCGAATATCTGCTGCTGCAGAAGTACGACCTCGAAGACCCGGCATCGTCGCCTGCGTTGGCCTCGCTCGGCTCCGTCGGCGCGCAGTTTCGTTCGCGCGCTGAAGGCCTGAAAGACGCGGTCGGCAAGCCGCTCGACGCAATCGCGCCGCTCGACGAGCCAGCGGTTACGCGAGCGGACAGCACCGCGAAGATGCAGAGCACTGCGACGAACGGTGGGACTCCAGGCAGTACGGCGTCGTGGCTCGACGATCACCTACCTGCGCCGAGTCCAGTCTTGTTGGGCCGGCCACCGTGGATCACGCGCGTTGCCTGGTATGCCAGCCTCCTGCTTGCCGGCGCGCTCATCGCCGCTTGCCTGTACGTGTCCGCGTCTGCTTCGGACACCGTGGCGGCGGCGTTGATCGGCGGATCGGGCGCTACCGCCGGGCTCACAATCGTTTCCTGGTGGATCAGCTTCCTGCGAATGCCGCAGGCGCGTGCGAGGCGGGCGCGGCGCAAGGCCGTGCGCACTGCACGCGCCCAGGAGAAGCAGGTCCAAGCCCAGCTGCGCTGGCAGATCGCGGCGCGCGAGGAAAGCATCGCGACCTACCAGCGCGAGCTGGCGATTCTTTCCGATCGCAGAACCCAGATAGACCAGCACGCGGCCGCCGAGTACGCCAGGATCGACCGGTGGCGCGACGAGGAACTGGCGAAGCTGGTCCGCGAGCGCACCGGTCTGCAGGGGTGGAAGAGCGCTGAGTTGGCTCGGCGCACCTCCTCCGTCGAGTCTCGGCACATGGCCGACGAGCTCGCTCGCCACCGCATCGACGCCGCGCAGGTCTACGGCATCGGCCGCGCGGTAGTCGCGGAACTGGAAGCGGTCGGCATCCGGACCGCGGCGGACTTCACCGGCATTCGAGTGGACCGTGGCTTCGGCCGCTCCATCAGCGTGCGCGTGCTGCATCGCGACGGTCGCGCGCTCAAAGTCCCCATGGTCGGCGAGGTTCGCGCTCGTCACTTGGACGCATGGCGCGTGGGTCTCGAGAACCGGGTACGCGTCCGGATGCCTGCGCAGCTGACGGCCGCGATTCGAGCGCAGCTCGACACCGAGGCTGCCATCAGGCAGACCGGTATCACGGCGCGCGAAACCGCGATCAGACACGCCGCCGACGTCCAGCACAAGACCGCGCACGGCCAAACCCAATCGCAGCGAGACGCCCTCGTCGCTGACGAGCAGAGCACGCGATCGTCACATGCGACGGCGATCGCCGCGATCGACCGGGACTGCGCGCTGCACCGAGAAGGAGTCGCGGCGGCGGAGCACCGGCTGCGGCTGGAGCGTCGCACGCTCGAGGCATACCGCGCCGTGAGCTTCCGCAACTACCTGCGCGCGCTGTCGCTCGGCCGTCCCTGAACGAGTGACCCCGCGACCGAGCAACACCGCAAAATCAATCAAGCGCGTCACCCCCGCAGCAGCGCACAGTAAAGACATGCACTCCTCGGCGGATTCCGGAACAAGCGCGTTCGTGCGCTTCGTGGACACGCTGACCGCGCACCTCGACGATCACGACGCGCGCGGGGAAGACCTGGCCGCACGCGTACACCTCTCGCGATTCCACTTCGACCGCATCGTCGGCGCGGTGTGTGGCGAGACTCCCGCGCGCTTCCGGCGGCGCGTCCTGCTCGAACGCGCGGCATACCGGCTGGTGATCAGCGAGCTGAGCGTTCTGGACGTGGCGGTCGAGGCGGGTTACTCCTCGCACGAGGCGTTCACCCGGGCGTTCCAGCGCGCGTACGGCGTGTCCCCGTCAGCCTGGCGGGTCGCACCGCGTCGCTTCCAGCTGCCGACCCCGAACGGAGTGCACTTCCACCCGCCCGGCAGCCTGCGGCTGCCCGCACGAACGAAGGTGACCGCGATGGACCTGCTCACCAGGATGGTCGAACACCACGTCTGGCTGATCGGCCAGATGATCGACAAGGCCGCGCAGCTTCCCGGCGCGGCGCTCGACGAGCCGATCGAAGTCTCCGTCGATGACGACGAACAGAGCCTGCGCTCGCTGCTGTCCCGGCTGATCGGCCAGATGGACATGTGGAACTGCGCGATCGCGAACCGTCCCTACGACTGGTCGCAGGAGCAGCACGAGACGATCGACGCCATGCGCGCCCGGCTAGCCCGCGTCGCCCCCGCGTTCCTCGCCGAGGTCCGCGACGTCATCAGCGGCGGCAGGCTCGACGAGACCTTCGTCAACGCGCTGCGCGAGCCGGCTGAGGTGTTCACCTACGGCGGGATGATCGCGCACGTGCTCACCTTCGCCGCACACAACCGCACGCTCGTCGTCCTCGCGCTGAAGAAGGCCGGTCTGGACGACCTCGGCTGGGGTGACCCGATGAAGTGGGTCGCCGAGCCGACCACTGTATGAGTGCCGATAGCCGAAAGCTGACGGCCGATAGCTAACAGCTGATGGCCCGTCAGTGGTAGTCGGTAGGCTCGAAGCATGAGACTGCACGTCGGTTGCGCGATGTGGACGCACGTGGCCTGGCAGGGTCGCGAGCTGCCGCACCCGCTGCCGCCGCGCGACCGGCTGCGTGCGTACGCGAGATGGTGCAACGCCGTCGAGGGCAATACGACCTTCTACGCGACGCCATCGATCGAGACGGTCAGTTCCTGGGCCGATCAGACCGCTGCCGACTTCCGGTTTCTGCTCAAGCTGCCGCGTCCGATCACCCACGAGCGCCGCCTCGCCGACGTGGCCGAACCGCTACGCGCCTTCCTCGCCGCGATAGAGCCGCTCGGCTCGCGCGTCCACGCATTGTGGGTGCAACTTCCGCCGTCATTCACGCCCGACGGTCTCGACGCGCTCGGCGGCTTCCTGCGCAAGCTGCCTGGCAAGTATCGCTACGCAGTGGAAGTCAGGCACCGCGCGTTCTTCGAGGATCCGCGCTGGGAGCAACGCCTCGAACAGGTCCTCGGCGAGGTCGGCGCGGAGTGGGTGACGTTCGATACGACCGTCCTGTACGAAACACCGCCGAGCACCGACGCGGAGCGGGAGTCGTGGACGAAGAAGCCGCGCCTTCCGCGCCGGGAGCGGGCCCTGACGGCGCATCCGATCGTGCGTTACATCGGCCGCGACGACCCGGAGCTCACGGCCGCGGGCTGGCGGCCGTGGCTCGAAACGGTCGCCGGCTGGTTACGCGAAGGCCGCTCGCCGACGGTCTTCATCCACACGCCGGACAACGCTGACGCGCTCACTCTGGCCCATCGCTTTCACGACGAGGTGCGAGCGCGGCTGCCCGAACTCGAGCCATTGCCGGAGGCGATCCCCGCCGCTCCGCCGACCCTGTTCTGAGCTTCGCCACCGGCCGCGCCCATCGTCCTTCCTCATTTCGCGTCGTCTGTCGATCCGCCGCCCTCTCGTTCGTATAGGAGGTAAAGGAGCCGGCTCGACCGGCTGAGCCCGCGAACCGAGGAGAGAGCGATGTCCGAGCTGAAGCCGCAGGTCCTGCTCACTGGACTGGGCATTCCAGAGTCACCGCGGTGGCACGAGGGGCGGCTGTGGTTCTGCAACTGGATCGAGCGTGAGGTGGTGGCCGTCGATCTGGACGGCAAGGCCGAGGTGATGGCGACGCGGGATCCGGACAGCCACTCGATGGGCTATTCGATCGAATGGCTGCCGGACGGCAGGCTCCTGGTCACCGGGGACAAGCTGCGGCGCCAGGAGCGCGACGGATCGATGGTCGTGCACGCCGAGCAGCGCGCGAACGAGATCGTGGTGGACGGCCGCGGCAACATCTACCTCAACGGCGCGGATTTCGATTTCGTCGCCGGAGCGCCGCCCAAGCCCGGATACATCAAGCTGGTCACTCCGGACGGCCGGCTGCGCCAGGTCGCCGACGAGATCCAGTTCCCCAACGGCATGGTCATCACCCCCGACAACCGGACGCTGATCATCTCCGAGTCGTTCGCGCGCAGGCTCACCGCGTTCGACATCGAGGCGGACGGGGGGCTTTCCAATCGCCGGGTCTTCGCCGACGGACTTGGCCCGGACGGCATTTGTCTGGACGCGGAAGGGGCGGTCTGGGTCTCCACCGGCGCGAACTCCATCGTCCGAGTGGCCGAGGGCGGCAAGGTCCTGCAGCGGGTCGAGCTCAGCGCCGACCGGGCGCCTTTCGCGTTGATGCTCGGCGGCCCCGACCGGCGGACCCTGTTCATCCTCACCGCCGAGTGGCGACGCGGCGACGGCATCACGGAAAACATCGCGCGCCTGGTTAACGGCCCGCGTACCGGCAAGATCCTCACCCTCCCGGTCGCCGTGCCGGGCGTCGGGCGGCCATGACCGCGCCGCGGTCTGTGGCCTGGTGACTCCAAACGATCAACGACATGGTGGCGCGGCACGGCCCAAGGGCTGCGTCCCGCGCGCAGGTCGGCTAGGCTTGTTCAGGTATGGAGTGAGAATACGCAGCGCGGGTCTGCATGGTTTCAGGTCCGGGGCGTGCTCCATGAAGGAGAGTTCACGAGTATGGCAACTGGCACTGTGAAGTGGTTCAACGCGGAGAAGGGCTTCGGGTTCATCGAGCAGGACGGGGGCGGCCCCGACGTGTTCGCCCACTACTCTGCGATCGCCACCCAGGGCTACCGCGAACTGAAAGAGGGACAGGCCGTCAGCTTTGAGGTGACCCAGGGTGCCAAGGGCCCCCAGGCCGCCAACATCCTGCCGCTCTGATCTGAGGCAACGCCCGTAAGACCTCGGGGCCGTCGGACACGTTCCGGCGGCCCCGACGCGTCGCCCGGCCTGGTGGGTTCAGTACCGCCGGCGAGCGGGAGCCGAAGCCTCGACGTGGTAGGCGCGCGCATCGCCGGCGGCGGCCAATTCGGCGATCCGGGCAGTGGCCAGTTCGACAGAGGTGTACTGGTAGGCGTTCGCCCGCACGAACGTCACCCCGTCCTTCCCGAACGACTTGCCCCAGTAGCTGCCGGTGTCCGTCGCGATGATCCAGCTCGTGGAGTCCATAACGCCAGCCTACGGTGTCGCAGGAGCCCCGCATACCGCCGCGTGCTCCCGCGGCCGGCTTGACCGCCGTCCGACCCGAAGCCGGGAGCGATGGAGCTCAGGCTATGAGCAGGCGCAGGCCCAGGTCCGCGGCGTCGAGGTCGGCGAGTTCATGGTTGCGCTCGTCCCACCGGCCGGAGGCGAGGTCGCCGCTGAGGATGCGCACCGCCCTGCCTTCGGCTTCCGGGCCGACCCTCGTCCACACCGACATGGCCCGGCGAACGTGATCCTCCAGATACGCCGCAGGGCGGCGCCAGTACGCCTCGAACAGGCCGTCGGAGCAGTCCCACGGGATCGGCACCGGTTCCGCGCGGGCGTCGATCGCTTCGGTCATCCCGGGCAACGATGGGAAGTCTGCAAGGACGTCGGTGACCTCGGGCAGGTAGTCGCGGGTCAGCCAGAATCGGTCTTGCCATCCGGGCTCGGCGTCGAACGTGAGCACCACCACGCGGCGGGCTACGCGCCGCATCTCGCGCAGCCCGGCGATCGGGTCTCGCCAGTGGTGGACGGTGGAGACGGCCATCGCGGCGTCGAAGGACTGGTCGGCGAACGGCAGGCTCTCCGCGGCGGCGGCCACGCATGGTGCCGCATCGGCGGGCCGCTGCGCCCGCATGACCGCGGACGGTTCCACCGCGGTCACGTCGCGGTCGCAGGGCTCATAGGAGCCGGTGCCGGCCCCGACGTTAAGCACCGTCTGTGCGTCCCCGAGCGCGGCCCAGATCTGCGCGGCGAACCGCGGCTCGGTGCGGCGCGTCGCGGTGTAGGCGCCGCCGATCGCGTCGTAGAGCCGCGCGCCGAGCATCTGCAGCTGTTCCTCCGGAGTCACGTCCATCCCCTTCGATCGTGCATCGAGTTCCCGGTCGATGGCGGCGACCATGGCGTCAGCGCGATCGCGCCGTTCCAACAGCAGGCCGCGCAGTCGGCGCAGGTGCGCCACCGCGTCGGTGGACGGGTCATCGACCAGATCGGCGACCTCCCGAAGCCCGAAACCCAGGCGCCGGTATGCCAGCACCTCCCGCAGCCGCTCCACGTCGGCCGCCGAGTAGGCCCGATACCCGGCGGCTGTCCGCGCCGAGGGCCGCACGAGCCCGATCTCGTCGTAGTGATGGAGCGTACGGACGCTCACGTCGGCCAACTCCGCCACACGCCCCACCGTCAGCTGCAGTTCCACGCCAACGACTATGCGGCCTGACGCGACGTGAGAGTCAAGCAGCTCAGTTGAACTGACTCGACCCCCGTCGCCGCTCGTTCGAGTCCTGCACGCATGTGATAGCAGCTGCTATCATCGATAGCTATGGCGAAGAAGATGCTCCCAGCCCGGTTCGAGGAATCGGAGATCGAGCAGATTCGTGCGCAGGCGGCGCTTGAAGGTCGTAGCTTGCAGGACTATGTGCATGACGTGCTCATGAGCGCAGTCGACGCGCGGGCCAAGCGGCGCGTCGAGGTGCTGGACCGCGTGCTGCGCGTGAGCGAGGGACTCAATACGCGGCTTGCGCAGTGATTGATTACCTGACGCTCGACGATCTGATCGAAGTCGCGCGGCGGGTCGTGGACGGCGAAGTGCGCCTTCGTGACGCCGGCTTGCTGGCGTCCGCCGCCGCTCGTCCGAAGACGACCGTGTTCGGGCACGACGCGTACCCGGGCATCTGGGAAAAGGCAGCCGCACTGATGGAGTCCCTCGGCCGCAACCACTGCCTCATCGACGGGAACAAGCGGCTTGCTTGGAACGCGACTTGGCTGTTTCTCGGACTCAACGGACACGAACTCCATGATCCCCTGGACGAGGACGCGGCCGAACAGTTCGTGATCGATGTTGTTACCGGCAAGCTCGAAGTTCCTGGCATTGCCGCCGGACTCTTGCGGTTCGCCGGGTGACATCCTGCGTCGCTCGCTCGAGCGAGCGAGCACCTGGTGGTCACTCAGCCGTGGCGAGCCCCACCGGACAGGCGACACCGGTACCGCCGAGGCCGCAGTAGCCGTCAGGGTTCTTGGCGTCCGAGAGGTACTGCTGGTGGTAGTCCTCGGCGTAGTAGAACTCGGTGGCGGGCTCGATCGTGGTCGTGATGGGGCGGTGACCCGCGGCGGTGAGCACCCGCTGGTAGGCGGCGCGGCTGGCCTCGGCGGCCTTGCGCTGGTCTTCGGTGAAGTACTGGATCAGCGAACGGTACTGCGTGCCGACGTCGTTGCCCTGCCGGTTGCCTTGGGTCGGATTGTGAGAC
>NZ_DATNGK010000219.1:0-8538 GCF_035605935.1 Actinocrinis sp.
AGAAGTAGCGTCGGACAAGGCCGCGGCGTCTGGCACGTGCGATCGCAAGGCTGCGGAGCGTCCTCATACCGGGCATCTGGCAGTGTCCGATAGGTGCCTGGCGGCACCGGGGCTTCGCCAACGCAGCGAGCGTGCGTGGCAGGCGTCGCGGCCCCAGCGAAACTTCTTACACACGGCCTAACCGTCGCGGGCAGCCTGCTTACTTGGCCAGGGCGGCTGGCACGTACAGCTGCCACATGTGATCGATCGCGATGCTGTTCCACTTGTCGATGGTCCCCGGCGGCAGCGTGCGGGTGACCGCGTTCGCGCCGCTTTTTGGGTCGCCGTTCTGCACGGTGATTTCGACGGCGACCCCGGTCGCCTGGTTCGCGATGACCCGGTCCACGACGATCTTGGACGGCGGCGCCGTGATGACCTGCACCATAGCGTTTCCGGCGCCGTCGTCGATTCCCTCGACAAAGCATTCCGGCACGGGGGCGCCGGACGTAAGGGCGCCCGGCGGGGCGGGGTTGCTGGACGGAGAGGCGCCGCCCCCCGAGATAGGGCTTATGGAGGGAGTGGCGCTGGCCCAGTAACCCTGTTTCGCGCAGTCCACCGGGTCCATGCCGGACTTCACGACCGGGGCGACGCGGACGGAGATCTGCGCGACGCCCTTGCCGTCATCGACGTTCACCCGCAGCAGCCAGCCCGGAGAGGAGGGCAGGTAGGCGCCGAACGTCCAGCTCGCGGGGACGAGCTTGCGCAGGATGTTGAACGCGGCCGCGGCGTCGATCGGGACCTCGCCCGGCCTGGGCCCGCGGGGGACCGGGAACGAGCTCGAGAGGGTCAGGCTCGGCACGGGCGAGGCCGGCAGCGGGCCGAGGGACTGCGGCGGGCGGACCTGGTGGCCCGCCACGCCATAGCTGTCCCCGGGATTCGTGTCGCGCATCCCCGCGGCGACGCCCACGCCGGCGAGCAGCACTACGGCCGCGGTGCCCGCGCCGACGGCGATGTGGCGACGGCGCCTGCGGGCGCGCCCGAGGCGTTCGCCACCGGCGAGTAGGGCTTCGATAGGCGGGTCAAGCGCGCAGGTCGCGGCGTCCATGAGTTCGGAGAGCCGGTCTTCGGCGGCGTTCATCGCGTTCCCTTAATTGGATGGATGGTCCGAGGTGGGAGTTTGCGTGGGGGTTGCGTGGAGCTGGCTGAGCACTGCCGTCATTCCTGAAACAACAGCTCGCGGTCGTCGCCGAGCAGCGCGCGTAGCTGCTTGAGCGACCGGTTGCAGATGCTCTTGATCGCGGCCGGGGTGGTGTCGAGTAAGCCTGCGACGTCCTCAACGCTCAGGTCGTCGAGGTACCGCAGCACCATCACCGCGCGGTTGCGCGGCGTCAGGGTGCTCAGCGCCTCGGTCAGGACCATCCGCAGCTCCGGGTTGTCACCGGGGGCGCGACCCTCGGCGAACTCGGCGGTCGGAATCTCTCCGCTGCGCCGCAGCCGTCGGTGCGAGAGGTAGGTGTGCAGCAACGCCTTGCGGGCGTACGCGTCCACGGACTCGCTCTTCTGGATGCGGTGCCACGAGGAGTAGAGCTTGGCCAGACAGGTCTGCACCAGGTCCTGCGCCTCGTGCCAGTCCCCGCACATCAGATACGCGATGCGAAAGAGCTGACCAGCCCTCGCGCTCGCGAATTCGTGATACTGCAAGAGACCAGTGGATTCCCGATCACCCACGGTGGCTCCCAACTTGACGGCGTCAGAAGTACAGACGCCTCGGGAGCGCGGCGGGTAGCGCGTTCCTCGGCCCGCGTGACCGTGCCGATCGCGGTCAGTCGGTGTGGAACACCTCGGGCAGGACGGTCCACCACTCCCCCGGCTGCGCGCCCGGGAGCTGCTCCTGGCACGGATCGGTCAGCCTCCACCAGCGCTGCGTCGCCGCATCGGCGGCCATGCGCGCCATGTCGGCGGCGTGGTCCTCGCCGATGTATTCGTAGTAGCTGATCAGCAAATCGTCGTGCAGATAGATCGAGTAGTTGCGGATGTTGCACGCGGTGATCATGGCCAGCACCTCGGGCCACACGTCACGGTGCAGCCGCAGGTACTCATCCCGGTGCTCCGGACGCAGGCGGACGACTTGGGCTCGGCGCTGTGGGTGGCGCGATTCGGCGGCGGGGGCAGTGGCGCGCTCGTCAGCATCAGTCATCGGCCGAAGTTATCCCGCAGCGCCTCCGGTCGGCTAGGGCCTGATTGGAAAGTCTCGCCTGGGCCGCGGCGCCTGCCACGCACGCTCGCTGCGTTGTCGGATCGTCCGCGTACACCCGGTACGAGAACGACCCTCCGCCTTGCGATCGCACGCGCCAGACACCGCGGCCTTAACCGGCGCCACTTTCCAATCAGGCCCTAGTACTGTTCCGGCAGCCGCAGCCAGACGCCGGTGTCGGGTGCCAGCGACTCGTCGTGCAGCGGATCGCTGCTCAGCAGGATGCTGTCATGCTCTGGTAGCTCGATCGGCGCATGAGAGAGGTTGATCACGCAGGCAAACTCGTCTCCACGGCGGAACGCCAGCACGCCGGGCTCGGTGGCGAGCCAGCGCAACGGCTCGCGGTCGCTGCGCAGCGCGGGCTGCTCCCGGCGCAGCCGGAGTGCGGCGCGGTAGAGCTCCAGCATCGAGGCCGGATCCTCGGACTGCGCCTCGACCGTGTAGTCGCTCCAGGATCCGGGTTGCGGGAGCCAAGGCTGCGATCCCGCGTCGGCCGGGCTGAATCCGAACGGGGCGAGCGTGCCGGACCAGGGCAGCGGCACGCGGCAGCCGTCGCGGCCGGGGTCGGCGCCGCCGGTGCGGTGCCACATCGGGTCTTGGCGCGCCGCATCGGGCAGATCTTCGACCTCCCAGAGGCCGAGTTCTTCGCCCTGGTAGATGTAGACGCTGCCGGGCAGCGCGAGCGTGAGCAGAGCGGCGGCGCGGGCGCGGCGGGTGCCCAGTTCGAGGTCTAGCGGGTCGCCGTGGTGCCGCTCGGCGAAGTCGAAGGTGGTGTCGGCGCGGCCGTAGCGGGTGACGTGCCTGGTGACGTCATGGTTGGAGAGCACCCAGCTGGCCGGCGCGCCGACCGGGGCGTGCGCGGCAAGGGTTTCATCGATGGTTCGGCGCAGCGCCTCGGCGTCCCAGGCGCAGCGCAGGAACTCGAAGTTGAACGCGCTGTGCATCTCGTTGGGCCGAAGGTAGAGCGCGAAGCGGCGCGGGTCCGGCAGCCAGATCTCGCCGATCAGGACTCTGCCACCGGGGTACGAGTCCGCGACCCGCCGCCACTCGCGATAGATCTCGTGGATGCCGTCACGGTCGGTGTAAGGGTGCAGCGGTCGGGTGCCGGGAGCCGGCGAGACCGCGGCCTGGGCTTGTTGCGGCGCAAGTTCCTGCTCGACGTCCGCCAGGAACGGGTCCTTGATCAGGATCGCGGCCGAGTCGATCCGGATGCCGTCCACGCCGCGGTCGAGCCAGAATCGCAGCACGCTGAGGAACTCGTCGCGGACCTCGGCGTTGTCCCAGTTGAAGTCGGGTTGTTGTGGGGCGAACAGATGCAGGTACCACTGGCCGGGGCGGCCGTCGGGCTCGGTGACCCGGGTCCAGGCCGGCCCGCCGAAGTGCGAGACCCAGTTGTTCGGCGGAAGGTCGCCGCCTGGGCCGCGGCCGGGGCGGAACCAGAAGCGGGAGCGTTCGAGCGAGCGCGGCGCGGCGGCAAGCGCGGCTTTGAACCACGGGTGCTGATCCGAGCAGTGGTTGGGTACGACGTCGATGATGATGCGGATGCCGCGCTGGTGTGCCTCGGCGACCAGCGCGTCGGCGTCGGCGAGCGAGCCGAATACGGGATCGATGTCGCGGTAGTCGGCGATGTCGTACCCTGCGTCGGCCATCGGCGAGGGATACCACGGCGTCAGCCAGATGGCATCGATACCGAGGCCGGCGAGGTAGTCGAGGTGGTCGCGCACGCCGCGCAGGTCGCCGATTCCGTCGCCGTCGCCGTCCGCGAAGCTGCGCAGGTAGATCTGGTAGATCGCGGCGTCGCGCCACCATTGCGCGATGCCGGACAGGTGCGGGGCGCCGTCCGGGGACACAGTCTCCATTGAAGACGGGTCGCTCGCGGCCGGCACGGTGACAGCGCCCACGGCGGGGGTCGTGTCGGCGAGCGCCGCGTCCGGACGCAGGGGGCGGAAGCCAGGCGAGGTCACGGTGCGGCGCTCCTTGCTCCGTCGATGGCGGGTCGCAGCCAAGGTGATGCACAGAGAGTAGCACTGGTAGGTCGCATCTTTGCGATGTCTCATCAACTTATTGCAGTCAGTTGTCGCCATCGCTACAGTGACCTCACTCGACCGAGGGCAGGGCTCGGTGCCCAGGTTTCCGCTCAGGGAGGACACAGATGTCCGCAAGGCATAAGCGAAAGAAGGTCGCGGCGTTCGCATGCGCGGCGGCCCTGGCGTTCGGCGCGGCCGCCTGCTCATCAAGCAGCGGCGGATCGGGCGCGGGCAACAGCGCCGACGGGACCGCGGACGGCAAGCCGCTCGACCCGAACGCCACCGTCACGATCAGCATCGACTGCGCGCCGGCCTCGGACCAGCCCGGTCTTCAGGCGCAGTACAACGACGACCTGGCCACCTTCAAGGTCAAGTACCCGCACGTCACGGTCAACCCGCTGCCGAAAACCAAGTGCGAGGACCCGGCGACCTTCACGGCGATGCTCAAGGGTCACACCGAGACCAACGCCTTCTACGCCTACTTCACCGACCAGAACCAGGTGCTCAACTCGGGCGACGCGGCGGACATCAGCGCGTACGTCAACCCGCAGACCGTGCCCGGCATCAAAGACCTGCTGCCGACGGTGACCAAGGAGATCAGCAACGGGGGCAAGGTCTACGCGCTGCCGCGGATCTACTACACCACCGGCCTGGTCTACAACCGCGACCTGTTCAAGCGGGCCGGTCTGGACCCGGACAAGCCGCCGACGACTTGGGCGGACCTGGCGGCCGACGCCGCGAAGATCACGGCGCTAGGCGGCGGGATCACGGGTTACGAGGACTACAGCGGCGGCAACACCGGCGGCTGGCACTTCGGCGACGAGATCGACAGCGTCGGCGGCAGCCTGACCACCCCGGACGGCAGCAAGGCCGCGTTCAACAACGCTCAGGGCCAGCAGGTGCTGCAGAACCTCTACAACATGCGCTGGCAGTCCGGCGGCATCGGGGCGACCCCGGTGACCCAGTGGGCCGACGCCTTCCCGCCGCTGGCCTCCGGCAAGGTCGGCATGATCATCGGCGCACCGGACGTGATCTCGCACCTGACCAACTCGCTCGGCGCCACGCCCGGCCAGTGGGGCCTCGGGCCGATGCCCGGCCAGAACGGACCCGCGCCGGCCACCCAGGACGGCGGCGACCTGTTCTACATCAAGAAGTCGGACACTGCGAACCAGATCAAGGCCGCGATCGCCTGGATCAACTACGAGTACATGACGCCGGGCCAGGGCCAGTTCAACTACGCGCGCAACGTGGCCCTCTCCGGAGACCCGGGCACCAACAAGTTCATCGCGGTCGGGCTGCCCGAGCCGCAGCTGTGGGCGCCGAACACCGCGATGGCGCAGGCCGACGCGGCGGCACTGAAGGCGGCCAACGCGAACATGCCGGTGGCGAACTACGCCCCGTACCTCAACAACCCGGTTCCCGGCATCGGCGAGCCGCCGATCGCCGCGCAGCAGATCTACGCGGTGCTCGACAACGCGATGTCCGCGGTGATGACGAACAAGAGCGCGAACATCCAGCAGCTGCTCGGTGACGCCGAGAGCAAGGTCAACCAGATCCTCGCCAACCAGTAGCGGCGCCACTCGGGAAGGCGGAGCGCCGCCGCGCTCCACCAAGAAGCGGCGCGGCGCGTGGGTCCGGTCCGCACTACCTGACCCGCGCGCCGCCGCCGATCTACCGCAGGACACCGACAACGCAGCACGCGACGGATTAACACGGCAACGGCATCAGCCAGACGGGAGAAGCGGGTGGCGATCGTCATCTCGCCGGGCAGGACCGAGACCGCGGCGCCGGTCCGGCGCCCGCAGACCAGGTTCGTGCGCGAGGCGCGCCGCAACGTGCGGGCGCACGGGTTCCTGCTCGGCTCAGTGCTCTGCTTCGCGCTGTTCACCTGGTACCCGATGATCCGCGAGATCATCGAGTCCTTCCAGCGACTGCACTTGGGCGTCACCGGCTTCGCCGGACTGCGCAACTATCGGCAGATCACCGCTGACCCGTTCTTCTGGCAGGCCTGGCGCAATACCTTCCAGTTCACCGGGCTGGCGTTGCTGTTCGGCTTCGCGCTGCCGTTCGTCGTCGCGGTGGTGATCAACGAGTTCCGGCACGCCCAGGCATATCTTCGTGTGCTGGTTTACCTGCCGGTGATGCTGCCGCCGGTGGCCGGAATCCTGCTCTTTCGCAACTACTTCATGGATCCGACCAACGCGGGCCTGCTCAATCAGCTGCTGCACGCGGTACACCTGCCGACCTCGCAGTGGTGGGGCGCGGCGCCGAGCGCCATGCCCTCGCTGGTGATCATCTCGACCTGGACGAACATGGGTAGCGCGGTGCTGATTTACCTCGCGGCGTTGCAGGGCATCCCGGGCGAGCTGTACGAGGCGGCCGAGATCGATGGGGCCGGGCTGCTCAAGCGGGTGTGGCACGTGACCATCCCGCAGACCCGAACGATCCTCTCGCTGCTGCTGATGCTGCAGATCGTGGCGACGATGCAGATGTTCACCGAGTCCTTCGTGACCACCGGCGGCGGGCCGGAGAGTTCGACGGTCACGATCGTCTACCTCGCCTACAACTACGCCTTCCAGTTCAGCAACTTCAACACGGCGGAGGCGCTCGGGGTGATCATGTTCATCGTCCTGGGCATCTTCTCCGTGCTCTACGTCTGGATCGAGCGACACGGGAACGAGGCCTGACATGGCTGCCTATGCCGACCAATCCAGGACCCTGATCTCCCGGGCGCAGCTAGGCCGCAAGAGCGGCCGACAGGCGTACTGGGTATCACTGAGCGCCGTCGTGCTGGTGTTCAGCCTGGTGTTCCTCTTCCCGCTGTACTGGATGATCAGCGGCGGGTTCAAGCCGACCGCGGAGCTGGTGCAGAACCCGCCGAGCTTCGTGCCGACGCACCCGCAGATAACGCCGTACCGCACCGCCTGGGACGAGCTGCACATGGGCCGTCTGCTGCTCAACACGCTGATTTATGCAGGTGGCGCGCTCGCGTTGCAGCTGACCTTCTGCGTCGCGGCGGCGTATTCGCTCTCGAAGTTGCGGCCGGTGCTCGGCAACGTGATCCTCGGCATGATGCTGGCCACGATGATGATCCCGGCCGCGATCCTGGTCATCCCGCAGTACCTGACCGTGCTGAATCTGCCGCTGGTGCACTGGAACCTGCTGAACACCCCGTGGGTGATCTGGCTGCCCTCGGTGGCCAACGCGTTCAACATCTTCCTGCTCAAGCGGTTCTTCGATTCGATACCCGAGGACATCCTCGCGGCGGCGGCGATCGACGGCGCCAGCTCGATCAGGACCCTGCGCTCGATCGTGCTGCCGATGTCCAGGCCGATCCTGGGCGTGGTCTCGATCTTCACGGTGATCGCCGTGTGGAAGGACTTCCTCTGGCCGCTGCTCACGCTGACCGACCCGGGAAAGATGACGCTGAACGTGGGCGTGAACAGCGCGGCGGCGAACATGCAGGAGAACGTGCTGATCGCGGGCTTGGCCATGGCCTCCTTGCCGACCATCGGCTTCTTCCTGCTGTTCCAGCGCAACATCATGTCCGGTCTGACCAGCGGCGCCATGAAGGGCTAGCCGGCACCCGGCGCGGCGCCGCGACGAGTCGAGGACGAAGCAGGGCAGAAACAGAGACGACGCGCAGACTAAGCGTTCTGATTTACGGGCGATCAGCGTCGATCACCGGCATCCCACATACCCCAACGCGACAAGAGAGCGGGTAGCGATCCGTGCCTGACGTGCGTTCCCAGAAGGCGGCCGAATGGTGGCGGTCGGCCGTCATCTACCAGATCTATCCGCGCAGCTTCGCCGACGGAAACGGCGACGGCGTGGGCGATCTGGCGGGTGTCCGGGCCAGGCTGCCGTATCTCGCGCGACTGGGTGTCGACGCGCTCTGGTTCAGTCCGTGGTACGCCTCACCACAGGCCGACGCGGGCTACGACGTGGCCGATTACCGGGCGATCGACCCGGTGTTCGGAACGCTGGCCGAGGCGCAGGAGCTGATCCGGGAGGCACACGGGCTCGGCATCCGGATCATCGTGGACGTGGTGCCCAATCACTGTTCCGACCAGCATCCCTGGTTCCGCAATGCGTTATCAAAGGGCCCTGATTCGGCCGAGCGGGAGCTGTTCTGGTTCCGGCCCGGCCGCGGCCCGAGCGGTGAGTTGCCACCGAACGACTGGCAGTCGATCTTCGGCGGCCCGGCGTGGACCCGGACGACCGATCCGGATGGCGCGCCGGGTGACTGGTACCTGCATCTGTTCGCGGCCCAGCAGC
>NZ_DATNGK010000220.1:0-13476 GCF_035605935.1 Actinocrinis sp.
GCAGGCGGAGCGGGAGGAGGCGGTGGCTCGTGCTGTGGCGGCGGGGGAGCGGGAGCAGGAGGCGCGGCGTGGCGCTGAGGATGCGTTGGCTCAGCGTGACGGTGCGTTAGAGCGTGCTGTGGCGGCTGAGGGGGAGGCGGCGCGGGCGCGGCAGGAGTGTGAGGCGGCCGCGGAGCGCGCGGATCAGGCTGTTGATGAGGCGAGGGAGGCTCGGGCGCAGCGCGATGACGCCGTGGCGCGTGGTGTCGCGGCTGAGGACGAGGCTCGTCGTGCGGTGGCGGCGCGTGACGCTGCGATGGGGCGGGCGTTGGCGGCGCAGCAGGAGGCGGGGCGGGAGCGGGACGCGGCCGCGCGGGCTTTGAGCGCGCAGGCTGCGGCGGTGGAGGAGGCGCGGGTCGCGCAGCAGGTGCGTGCGCAGGCTGAGGCGCAGGCCAGTGCGGCGGTGGCGACGGCTGCGGCGGAGGTTGCGGCGCGGGCGGACGCGGACGCTCGGGCGCAGGAGGCGTGGGCGCGGGCTGCGGCGGCGGAGCGTGAGCGCGGTGAGGCTGTGGCGCGGGCGCAGCGTGCTGATGCTGAGCGGGACGCTGCCCGGGCCGAGGCCGTGGAGGCGGCGGCGCGGTGGGAGCGGCAGGCCGCGGAGCTTGACCGTGAGGTGGCGAGCGTGCGGGCGTCGTTGGCCGCTGTGGCGGCGGAGCGGGACGCTGCCCGCGCGCGGGTGGACGAACTGACGGCGCGTCTGCTGGAGCTGACAGCGCCCGTGCCCGCGCCGGTCGCTGGCGGTGGCACGGTGGTTGCGCCGCGTGGTGAGACGGCCGGGGAGTCGCAGCCGGTCTGACGCATCGTCAGCGCGCCTTATCCGATAGGCCGCTGGATGTGCGGAAGCCCGCGCCGCGCGGAACCCTGGGCCGGATTGCGGGCCCGGCTGGGGTTTCGCGCCACGGGCGGCGCGGGCTTCGCGGAGTGTTGTCGTTCGCTTGGGGGAGCGTTGTCAACACGGACCGTCCGCGGTGTGCGGCCGGTATGACCATGACAGCGCTGCGGTGTGGTGGTGCGCCAGCACGCTGGGGTGGAGATCACTCGCACGGGGGACAGCGGTGTCCGGTGGAAGTCCGCCCAGGTCACAGGCAGTGTGCGTGTTCGACGAAGGGTCAGCGGATCTGATCGCCGCCACCCGCGCGGGCGCGCCAGGGCGGCAGGCGGGTACGTTACGCGGCACCGGGTGTGTCGTGGGGGTGCGGGGGCAGCGCGGGGGCGTAGCGGCGTAGTGCGGGGGTCCACCACACGCCCGTGTCGGGGTCGACTGTCAGGGACTGGTACCCGGTGCGCTCGGCGAGGGCGGTGAGCCATGCGTAGGCGTCTGCCGCAGAGGCGGCGCCGGCCAGGGCGAGGGCGGCGGTGGCGTAGCCGTCGGCGAGCGCGAGGTCCGGGCCGGTGACGGTGACCTGCACCAGCGCGGTCGCGGGCCGGTGGCTGCTCGGGTCGTAGACGTGCAGGCCGCGTTCGGCGGTGCCGGAGGTGGCCACGGCGCCCTCGGCGCGCTCGATGACGAAGAGGGTGTGGCCGGGCCGGTGCGGGTCGGTCACACCGACGCGCCACGGCGCAGCCGCGCCCGCGCCCGGTCCGGTAACCGGCTCACCCACTGAAGACCCGTCCGGTCTGTCGGGTGCGGCCGGGAGCGGTGCGGTTCCGCCGCGCACGCGCACGTTGCCGCCGGCGTTGAGGGCGTGGCGCGTGAGGCCGTGGGCGGCGAGGATGCGGCTGGCGTTCTCGGCGGCCCAGCCTTTGACGGCGCCGCTGGGGTCGAACTGCGGGGGGTCGCCGACGTTCCACGCGTCGAACGCGCCGCGGCTCTCGCGCTGCAGTTGGGCGCACAGGGCGAGCACTTCCCGGATCAGGTCGCCGTCGGGGTGCTCGGGCAGGGCGTTTAGCGGCAGGCGGCCGTCGCGGATGCGGCTGACCGGGCTGTCGGGTTTGTAGGTGGAGAAGATCTCGTCGATGCGGCGCAGGTGGTCGTAGGCGGCCTGCGCGGCGGTGGTGAAAACGCCGGGGTCGGTGTCGTCGGGGGCGGCGAGGGAGATCGCGGTGCCCATGATGTGTTCGACGGCGGTGCGCATGGCGTTGCCAGTATGGCGTCCGGGGGTGGTCGCGGTCGAGGCGCGCACTTTTGGGCGGTGTGGACGGCGCGCGAAGGCACAGGTGGCGTCGGGGTTGTTCGCAGAGCGAACGCTGTCCGCTACGCTCCGCACGGCGGCACTTCGGGCGGTGTCGCGCGGGACCGCTCGGCGTGGCGGTCCCCGAAGGAGGGCAGTTTGGCGGGCAATCCGATTCGGGAGAGGGCTGGTGCAGTTTGGGTGCGGGAGTGGCGCGTGAGCCGGGCGCGGCGACGGCGGGGGAGCCGGTGATCGCGAGCGCGGCCGACGCGGCGAACGAGCCGAGGGTGGTGGCGTTTGGGCGGCTGCTGGGCGCGGCGGGGGGCCTGGAGTACCTGCTCGGGCGGGCTATCGAGCGGGAGTTCGGGATCAGCCACGCGATGTTCGAGGTGCTGTTGTTGCTCGGGCGGGCCGGTGCGCCGCTGCCGATGCGGGAGATCTCGCAGGCGCGGGTGCTGACCACGGGCGGGGTGACGCGGCTGGTGGACCGGATGGAGGCGGCGGGGCTTGTGCGCCGCGAGGTCTCCTCGCGTGACGGCCGGGTGCATCTGGTGGCGTTGACGGCGGAAGGGGATGCGATGGCGGCGCGGGCGGCGCGGATGCATGCGTGCAACGTGCAGCGGTACATGCTCGACGCGTTGCCTGAGGCGGACCGGGAGACGGTGATGAAGGGCCTGGCGGTGCTCAGCCGTTCGGCGCGCGCCGCGCTCCCGCAGATGCCGTAGTCGGGTCGGGCGGGTCCGCGGGAGCGGGCCGCTCGCCGCGCAGCACGACACGGCCGGTCCATCGGGGCAGATCAGAGCCGTGTTGCGCCGGGTCGCGGGGGTCATGGCGCGGTGGATGTGCGCGCTCACACGGGTCCGTGGGGCCCGGTGCGGGTGTGGGGCCGGGCGGGGGACTGGCGGTTTGCCACGCCGGGTGAGCGAGGAATGCCAGACGGTGATCAGGAGGGCCGCGCCGGGTGCGCGGCGACGCCGTCAGGAGGATCGATCATGGTTCGAATCACCATGCGCCGTGCCGCCGCGCTCGCCGGCGCGAGCGCGCTGGCCGTGCTGGTTGCCGCGGGGCCCGCGCTGGCCGCGGACGCACCCACGCCGCAGACGCAGGCCGCCGCGGTCGCGGCGGGGCCGGCTCAGCAGGGCGCGTCGCAGGATCAGGCGCCGACGCCGGCCGACGGGAACACGTACGTCATCTGGTGCCACCATCACCACGAGGGTCTGGTCTCCGATCTGCTCGAAGGCGTCGGCGACCTGCTCGGCGCGTTGCTGTAACGCCGTTCGCCGCGCGGTAAGCCCCGCGCTGAACGCAGGGTGCGGGACGCAATAGGACGTGCGCGTCCCACCCACTGACCGGTGCCCGGTCCACCTCGTGCAGGCGGATCGGGCACCGGCGCATCCAACCAACGAGCCGAGCGTTGCCCGTCTGCCTCGCCGCCGCGGTCTCGTGCGGCCGGCGCTGCGCGGCCGGTGTTGTCGGCGCCGCCCGCTACGGTGGTTCCCGCAGCGACACAGAGCGCTGCGACCGGTCGCGCGCCCACGTGTTGTGGGGCAGCGGCCCGGTGCGAACCGTCGCGCGCCTCGAGGGTCGGGGCGTGCCCGCATGGGGAGGCAGACCGCCGTGCCGCTCGCCGTTCCGCAGTCCTGGCAGGATGTCCTGGCCGGGCAGACCCGGGAGCCGTACTTCGCCCAGCTCGAGAGCTTCCTGGCCGCCGAGCGCGCCGCGCACCAGGTCTTCCCGCCGGAGCCGGAGGTGTTCGCGGCGCTGGAGGCCACCGCGTACCGGGACGTGCGGGTGGTGCTGCTCGGGCAGGACCCCTATCACGACGAGGGCCAGGCGCACGGGATGTGCTTCTCGGTGCGTCCGGGGGTCAAGGCGCCGCCGTCGCTGCGCAACATGTTCAAGGAGCTGCGTGAGGACCTGGGCTGTGAGGTGCCCGCGCACGGGTACCTGGGGGCGTGGGCGGCGCAGGGGGTGCTGCTGCTCAACACGGTGCTCACGGTGCGGGCGCACGAGGCCGCGTCACACAAGGGCCGCGGCTGGGAGCAGTTCACCGACGCGGTGATCCGCGCGGTGGTCGAGCGCCCGGATCCGGCGGTGTTCGTGTTGTGGGGCGCGCACGCGAAGAAGAAGTCCGCGCTGATCGATCCGGTGCGCCACCGGGTGATCCAGGGCGCGCACCCCTCGCCGCTCTCGGCGCGCTTGTTCTTCGGCTCGCGGCCGTACTCGAAGGTCAACGCGGCGCTTGAAGAGCTCGGGTACGCGCCGATCGACTGGCAGCTGCCCGCGCTCGCCACGCCGTGACCTGCCTCGGCCGGCCGCCGCGAAAAGATCTTGGTTAACCGGTTCAACCGATCGGCGCGATAAGACGTCATATCTAGTGGGCGGTTCCGCCGAGACACGGGAAACACGTGCGGGCCGTCGCGCACACCCAGTTTGTTGTCACTGGTGTGCGCGACGGCCCGCACGCCGTTTTAGGGCAACGCACCGCGCGTCAGCCGACGTGCGAGCCCACGGCCAGGCCGATCGCATAGGTCGCCCCGGCGGCCAGAGCGCCGAGCACGAGCTGGCGCACGGCGCCGCGCAGGAACGGGCGGCCGGTGAGCCGGCTGACCACTCCGCCGCCGACGAACGCGGCCAGCGCGGAGAGCGTCAGGGCCAGCCACAGCCACGGGCCGCCGGTCAGGTAGGGCAGCAGCGGGATGAACGCGCCGACGGAGAACGCCGCGAACGAGGCGCCCGCGGCGGTCCACGCGGAGGGCAGGTCCTCGTGGTCGATGCCGAGTTCCTCGCGCACGTGCAGGCCAAGGCCCCGGTCCGGCTGCGCGGAGATCTGCTCGGCGACGCGGTCGGCCAGGTCCGCCTGCACGCCTTGGGCGCGGAAGGCGGCGGCCAGTTCCGCCTGCTCGCCGATCGGGTTGCGCGCCAGCTCCCGGCGCTCGGTCTCCACCTCGGCGCGCACCAGCTCGTTCTGTGAGGAAACCGAGACGAACTCGCCGGTGGCCATCGAGAACGCGCCGGCGACCAGTCCGGCCAGTCCGGTGAGCGCCACCGCGTGCGAGGAGACCCCGCCGGCGCCCACGCCGCTGATCAGCGAGACGTTGGTGACCAGGCCGTCCATCGCGCCGAACACGGCGGGACGCAGCCAGCCGCCGTTGACGTCGCGGTGATGGTGCGGGGGCGGCGGCGGTCCGCCGGCGCGCCCCGTCACGGCGGGCTCGCTCACAATCGTGCTGGTCATCGCACCTTCCCCCTTCACCTGTGCAGGGCGCTCGCCCCGCTGGCTGCGCGCACGGCGCACCGTGTCCACGTTAACGGAGAATACGTCGGGAATGAAATTCAGGACAGAAAGGAAAGCCTTACCTTCCGATATTCGAATAAGGCTTGCCTACCCTTTCACGGCGGCTTCGCCGCAGGTCGCGGGCTACATAGGTAACGGCACCTGACCACGCCGTGTTCCCTACCCGCCGTAGCGCGACGCACACGGACGCAGCCGCACTGCGAGGGGAAAACCACCAGCTACAACGCGCGAACCGGCGCCCTTCTTCCCGGGTTCCGGCCGGCGCCGAGCCACTCCCGAGAGCCGCACCACGCGCGCCCCAGCCGCACGCCTGCCCGGGACATCGCGGCATCCCGGGGCGGCGCGGGTCAGCCCAGGGCGGCCGCGACCAGGTGCGCCGGGTCGCGCTCCAGGCGGCGCGCGGCCCGCTGGTAGCGGCGGGTGGTGCGCGGGTCGGCGTGTCCCATCGCGTCCTGCAGGTCGTCGAGATCCGCGCCGCGCTCGGTCGCGATCGTGGCGAAGGTGTGGCGCAGCGCGTGCGGGGTCACCGCGTCCGGCTGTGGCAGACCCGCGCGTTGCGCGAGGCGGCGCACCAGCCGGAACACCTCGCCGCGGTCCACCGCGCGCCCGGAGGAGGTGGCGAACAGCGGACCGCTCAGCGCCCCCGGCTCGACCCCGGCGCGCGCCGCCCGCGACGCCAGGTAGGCGTCCAGGGCGTCGGCCGCGGACGGTGGCAGCGCGCGCTCGATCCGCTTGCCGCCCTTGCCGCGCACCGTGACCGTGCGCTGCCCGCGCGTCGCGCCGAGCGCGGCCACCTGCAGCGAGCACACCTCGCTCACGCGCACCCCGAGCTGCAGCATCAGGCGCACCATCGCGGCGTCGCGCAGCCGTGTCGCGCCGGCGCCGGCCTCGGCGGCCTGGATGATCCTGCGGGCCGCGGCCTCGTCGAGCCACGCGGTCGCCGAGTAGTCGCGGTCCACGCGCGGGCGTTCGGCGGCGGCGAACGGGTTGCGCTCGTGCAGCCCGCAGGCCACCAGGTAGCGGTACCAGGAGGAGACGGCGGCCATCCGCCGCGCGGCGCTGGTGGCCGACAGGCCCGGGGCGGTGGCCGTGCCGTCCTGCAGTGCGGCGCCGAACAGGTCGGCGTCGGGTTTGCGCGCGGTCAGCACGTGCACGCCGCGCTCGGCGCAGAACGCGCCCCAGGCGCGCAGGTCGCGGGCGTAGGCCTCGCGGGTCGTGGGTTTCTTCGCCGCCAGCCACGCGGTCGTGGCCTGTCCCAGTTCCTCGCCGTGCGGGCCGTGCCAGCCCTCGGCCGCGGCCAGCGAGCCCGCGCCGGAATGCGCCGCGCCGGACGAGGCCGTACGGGCGGGATCTGCGGGCTGCGGCGGGATCTGAAACCGCGTCACGGAACCAGACACGGCCATGATCGTACCCGCGCCCGCCGACACCCGCCGCGCGCACCCGCACTCGGGCCATGCGCCAGCGACCCCGCCCGGCGAGCCGGCGGCACGGCACCGCGCCGCCCCGCGTCCCCGCGGGCACTGCTGCTGGTTTCGCGGGCGCTACGCCTGAAGATCGATGACGACCTTCACATCGTCCGGGTGTCCCGCCTCGAACGCCTCCAACGCCCGCGCCAACGGCACCCTGCGGGTGATCAGGCGCTCGAGCCAGCCGGAGTCCGCGCGCTCCAGCGCTCCCGCCGCGTCCCGGTAGTGCCGCAGATTGGCGTTCACCGACCCGAAGATCACATCGTTGTCCAGCACGATCTCCCGGTTGATCGCGCCCGCGTCGATCGTCAGCGCCCGGCCCGAGGCCGACACCCCGGTCAGGCACACGATCCCGGCGGCCGCGTTGAACCGCAGCGCGTCGAACACCACCGCCGGCGCGCCGGTCGCCTCGATCACCACGTCCGGCATCGCCGCGCGCGCCACGCTCTCCACATCCCCGGTGTGGTAATGCGCGCCCAGTTCCCGCACCAGCTGCGGCTTAAGTCCTGCCTCGACCCGGTCGAGCACGTGCGTTTCCAGGCCGCGCTGCACCGAGAACAGCGCCGCCATCAGCCCGATCGGGCCCGCGCCGGTCACCAGCACCCGCTGCGGATCCCACCAGGCGCGCGCGGCGATCCGCTCGATCTGCTCCCAGGCCTTGGCCAGCACACTGGCCGGTTCCAGCAGCACGCCGACCTGCGCCATGCGCGGGTCCAGCCGTACCGCGTACTGCGGCTCGATGCTCCAGCGTTCGCTGGCGTATCCGTCGAGCTGCTTGATGCCGCGTTCGGTGTAGCGGCCGTTGCGGCACATGTCGAACTCGCCGCGCGCGCAGGCCCCGCACGGTTCCGGGTCGGGGCGCCGCACCACGCCCACCACCAGGTCCCCCTCGGCCAGGCCCGCACCGGGCGGCGCGGACAGCACCCGGCCGAGCGACTCGTGCCCGAGCACGAGACGGTCGCGGCCGGGCGGGGCCAGTCCGTACTCGGCGGCGGCGATCTCCCGGTCGGTGCCGCACACCCCGACCGCCAGGCCCGCCACCAGCACCTCGCCGGGCGCGGGCCGCGGATCGGGTACCTCGGTGACCTGCAGCGAATCGGCTTTGCCGGGCAACACCGTAACCGCACGCATCCTTCAACGACCTCCGCCCACCGAACCGACCGACCAGTGACCACGACAACAACGTGCCGCGTGCGCCCAGACTCACGCCGCGGCGCGGGCCGCGCGCTACGGGCGCGGCCATCCGGCTACCCGCAACCCGCCGCATCTACCGCCGTAGCGCGCCCGTGCCCGTGCACTGACAGCGCTTGCACCGGGCAGCCCGGCAAGTACGCGCGCTCCCGCGTCAAGGCCCGCAACACCACCGCGGCGGTCACTACAGTGGCGGTATGAAGATCGGATTCGGTGCGCCGGTCTCCGGCGCCTGGGCCACGCCGGAGAACCTCGCCGCGTTCGCCACCCGCGCCGAGAACCTCGGCTACGCGAGCCTGTGGACCTTCCAGCGCCTGCTGATCCCCGCCGACGGCCACGCCGACCCGCCTTACCGCAGCGTCCTGGACCCGCTGCTCGCGCTGACCTACGCCGCCGCGCACACCCGCCGCATCCGCCTGGGTGTCGCCCTGGTGAACATGCCGTTCATCGAACCGGTGTACCTGGCCAAGCAGGCCGCCACACTCGACGTGCTCAGCGGCGGCCGGCTCGATCTGGGCCTGGGCATCGGCTGGTCCCCGCTGGAATTCGCCGCCACCGGCGCCGTAGCCGAGCACCGCGGCGAACGCGCCGAAGAGTACGTGGCGGTACTGCGCGCCCTGTGGTCGCCGCACGCCGCCGAATACGCAGGCCGCTTCTACACGCTGCCGCCCAGCCTTATGCGGCCCGCGCCCGTGCAGCACGGCGGGCCGCCGATCCTGCTTGGCGGCGTCGTGCCCGCGGCGCTGCGGCGCGCCGGGCACCTGGCCGAGGGCTGGATCAGCCGCAGCGCCACCGACCTGACCCGCATCGGCGAGAGCGTCGCGATCGTGCGGCAGGCCGCGCGTGAAGCCGGACGCGACCCGGACGCGGTGCGCGTGGTCGTGCGCGGCGTGCTGCGTCCCGATCCCGACGGCGCCGGAACGCCCGGACCCGACGGGCGGCGCCTGCCGTTGTCCGGCAGCTACGCGCAGATCCGCCAGGACACCGCCGCACTCGCACACCAGGGCGTCACCGAGCTCTACTACGACCTGAACTGGGACCCGCACATCGTCACCCCCGGCACCGACACCGGTGGCGCGGCCACGGCGCGCGCCACCGAGATCCTCGAAGCCCTCGCGCCCGGCGCCGCGTGACACCCCGTCAGCACCCGTGGCCCGCCGCCGCTGGCGGCAGACCGGCACGGCCCGGCATCCCGCCCGCCCGGTGCTACACTCGCACGACTGTCACCGAACGTGATCTAGCGTCGCGCAGCGCGCAGCGCGGCGGCCGCTAGGCGCAGCTCGCCCGAGGGAACGCTCATGGCCGTGGACGCCCCGAAGGTCGTCGTCGTCGTGCCGACATACAACGAGCGGGAGAACCTGCCCGTGCTCGCCGGCCTTCTCGACGCCCTCCCGGTGCCCAACCTGCACCTGCTCGTCGTCGACGACGCCTCACCCGACGGCACCGGGGAGATCGCCGACAAGCTCGCCGCCGAGCACCCCGGCAACGTCGGCGTGCTGCACCGCACCGTCAAGGACGGCCTCGGGCGCGCCTACATCGCCGGGATGACCCGCGCGCTGGACGAGGGCGCCGACGTGGTGCTGCAGATGGACGCCGATCTCTCCCACCCGGCCGCCGTGATCCCCGCGATGCTCGAGAAGCTCGCCACCACCGACGCCGCCGTGGTCCTCGGCTCCCGGTACGTGACCGGAGGCGAGGTCGCCGCCGAGTGGCCGTGGCACCGCAAAGCCCTTTCGGCGTGGGCGAACTTCTACGTCAACACGATCCTGCGGCTGCACGTGAAGGACGCCACCGCCGGATTCAAGGCCTGGCGCGCCGCGACGCTGCGCGCCATCGACCTGCCCTCGATCAACAGCAACGGCTACTCCTTCCAAGTGGAGATGAACTACCGCACGGTGCGGCGCGGCATGAAGATCCTGGAAGTGCCGATCCGCTTCGAGGAACGCGTCAAAGGCGCCTCGAAGATGAGCTTCTCCGTGCAGCTGGAATCCGCGCTCACCCCCTGGAAGCTGCTGTTCACCCGCACCCCCCGCTAAGGCGCACCGACCCAGCGCGAACACGCCGGTTCGGCGCTGTGGCCCGCGCAGCCCCCCGGCCACGCGGACCACAGCCCCGCCCCTTCCCCTGCCTGCCGCCTTTCCTCCTCACTTCACCGGGCGCCGCCGTGCGCCAATCGATGCCGCTTAGCTCACTTCCGGTGCACTTCCCAGGTCACCTCCGGCTCAGCTCAAGCTCAGCGTCACGTGGAAGATCTGGTTGTTGCTGTTGTGCGGGACGCTGTCCTTGTCGCCGCCGTTGGAGGTGGCCAGCCACAGCCCGCCGTCCGGCGCCGGCTCCACGGTGCGCAGCCGCCCGTACGTGCCGGTGAAGAACTGCGTCACGTTCGTCAGGCTGCTGCCGCTGATCACCTCCCGGTACAGGCGCGTGCCGCGCTGGCACGCCACATACAGCACCTCGCGCACGATCGTGATCCCGCTGCACGAGCCCTGCGCCACCGGATAGGTGTGCTTCGGCGCGATGAACCCCGCCGTCCCGCACGTACCCGAGGTGCCCTCGCACGACGGCCAGCCGTAGTTGCCGCCCTTGACGATCAGGTTCGTCTCGTCCATCACGTTGTTGCCGAACTCCTGCTCCCACAGCCGGCCCTGCCCGTCGAACGCCAGGCCCTGCACGTTGCGGTGCCCGTAGCTCCACACCGCGTTGTGGAACGGGTTGTCCGCCGGGATCGAACCGTCCGGGTTGATACGCAGCACCTTGCCGTTCAGGCTCGCGGTGTTCTGCGCGTTCGCGCCGTTCTGCGCGTCGCCGGTGCCCGCGAACAGGTACTTGCCGTCGGGGCTGAAACGCAGCCGCCCGCCGTTGTGGAACTTGTTGCGCGCGATCCCGGTCAGCAGCACCTGCTCGGTGCTCGTCTGCAGCGTGTCGGTCGCCTCGTCGTACTTGATGCGCACGATCCGGTTGTCGCTCGGGGAGGTGTGCATGATGTACAGCCAGTGATCCGTGGCGAACGACGCCGGGTTGATCTCCAGCCCGGTGAGACCGCCCTCGCCGTCGGTGGACTGCACGTTCGGCACCGTGCCGATGCTCTTCTTCGCGCCGCTCTTGGGGTTGAGGTGCACGATGTCGTGCGCGTCGCGCTCGTTGAACAGGATCGTGCCGTCCGGCAGCGTCACCAGGCCCCACACCACGTCGTCGTCGGTGCCGACCTGGGTGACCTGGCACACCTGCTGTGCGGCGGAGCAGCCCGAACCGGCCGCGGTGGTCACATCCAGCACCGGGGTGCTGCCCGCGCTCTCGTTGCCGTTGGCGTCGAACGCGGTGACCTGCAGGTGGTACGTCGTGGACGGCGAGAGGCCGTCCAGTTGCGTGTGCAGCGTGTTCGCGTCGGAGGAACCGATGCGCGTCGAGGTGCCGCCGGTCACGCTGTAGACGCGGTACCCGGCGACGGCGACGTTGTCGCTCGAGGCGCTCCACGCCAGGGTGATGCTGGTGTTGCTCACCGCGGTGGTGTGCACGCCGGTGGGCACGCTCGGCGGGGTGTGGTCGCTCGATCCGGGCGTGGTCACCTGCAAGGTGGCGGAGGGCTGGGAGACGTTGCCGGCCGCGTCGCGGGCGTTGACGTAGAACCCGTAGGACACGTTCGGGCTCAGGTTCGCGCAGGTGCCCGTCAGAGTGCTGCCGCCGACCGAGGCGCACAACTGTCCGTCGTGGTAGATGTCGTACGCGCTCACACCCACATTGTCAGTGGACTTCGACCACGCGATCGTGACGCTGCTGGAGGTGTCCGACACCAGCGTCGGGGTGCCCGGGGGCGTCGGCGGGGTGGTGTCGCCGCCGCCGGTGCCGAGCGTGCCGTAGACGCCGAACTCCTGCAGCGAGTAGCCGTGTGCCGCGTCGGCGCGGCAGCGCTTCGTGCCGTACATGCGCAGGTAGCGGCCGCTTCCGCTCACTGAGGTGAGATCCTCGACTCCGCCCTTGCCCGCGGTGGTGGAGTAGATGCGTGTCCAGGCGGCGTGGTCGGGGGAGGTGTCGATCTCGTACGCGCTCGCGCAGGAGGTGTCCCACTGCAGGCGCACCCGGCTGATCTGCGCGGTGGCGCCGAGGTCGACGTAGATCCACTGCGGGTCCGAGCCGGCGGCGCTGGCCCAGCGGGTGGCCGAGTTGCCGTCGACGGCGTTCGGCGCGGGGCAGCAGCCGCCGGAGGAGGACGCGGTGACCGGTTTGCCCTGGGACAGCAGCGTCGCGGCCGCGGGCGCCGCGCTGCCGGGCGCGGCGAACGCGAACAGACCCGCTGCGGCCAGCGCCGGCGCGGCGAACGCCGCGGGCAGCAGCCGCCACAGGCGCCCGCGCGCGAGCCGCCGACTTCGATTGCGTGCAACCATCCAGACCTCCGGCTTGAGCACCCTGATCCCGATTCAAGGCGCCGCGCCGGGCGCCGCCAGGAGGAGGTCTAGTCCACCGGCGCCACACGGTCAACGAGTGGTCCTATGTTTCATCGGCGTTTTCATAGCGCCACGCGGCAATTGTTGATTCAACCCCCCGAATCCTGTTGATTCATCCGACCAGCAACCAGCAACCTACGGCCGGTGCGCCTTGCCTTATCCGTCGCGCACCGCCGCTACCCTCGCCCGCGCCTGCTGCAGGATCGGCGAGCCGCGGCGCAGCGGTGTTGGCAGCGTCACCGCCGCCGTGCGCAGCAGCCGGGCCGTGACCGCGGGCGGCACGTCCGCGCCCGGCAGTCCCGGCAGCCGATAAAGCCGCCGCGCCCAGGCCGGAAGCAGCCCGAACGCCGTGCCGCTCACCGCCAGCCACCCGGCCCGCCCGCCGTAGAGCTGCGCCTTCGCGCTCATCGGGGGCCACAGCAGGAACCGCGCGGCGCGCGCGGCCTGCTCGGTCAGCTGCAACCGCGCCCGCATGCCGGCGTAATAGTCAGCGACCTGCGACGCGCTCGCCGGCACCAGATCCGGGTCGATGTCCACCAGTTGTGCGGCCTGCACCTGCTCGCGGTAGTAGGCATCGACCTGCGCCGCGCTCAGCCGCAGTCCCGCGCGCCGCGCCGTGGACAGGAACGATTCGGCCTCCACCACGTGCACCCACAGCAGCGCTTGCGTGTCGTCGAGCCGGAAACGCTGACCGCTGTCCGGATCCTCGGCCCACAGCGCCCGGTGGATCGCCCGCACCCGCGCCGCGGCCCGCTGCGCCTGCTCACTCGTGCCGAAGGTGACGGTGTGCACGTAACGCGCGGTGCGCAGCAGCCGGCCCCACGGCGGCGCGGTCAGGTCCGAGTTCTGGGCGACCCCGGCCATCGCCCGCGGATACAACGCCTGCAGGAACAGCGCCCGCAAACGCCCGATCGCGAACACCGGGTCCG
>NZ_DATNGK010000221.1:0-2153 GCF_035605935.1 Actinocrinis sp.
TCTCGACCGTGCGGCCGTCCAGCTTGCCGCGGCTGGCGTCGCGAGGCTTTCGGTCGGATGTCGAGCCCGGCAGCATCCCGTACTCGGAGGTGACCCAGCCGGTGCCGCGCCCGCGCATCCACCCCGGCACCGACTCCTCGACCATGGCCGTGCAGACCAGGCGCGTCTTCCCGATCGAGAACAGCACCGAGCCGTGCGCGCTGTCGATGAACCCCGGCTCGATCGCGAGCGGGCGCAGCTGGTCGAGCTCGCGGCCGTCGGCGCGCTTCACGCGGCGATCTCCAGTCGCGCGGGATCGACCCGCTCGACCTCGGTCAGCGGTAGCTGCAGAAAGCGCCCGGCGACGGCCTGGAAGGCCTGCTCGTCGCCCGTGCAGAGAAAGCGGTAGCTGCCCTCGCGGTCGGTCAGGTTGGCGACGCCGCGTCGCTCGAGGGTGGCCGCGACCTCGCGTGCGATCTCCTCAGCGGAGGTGATCAGCGTGACGTCCCGGCCGAAGATGCGCTGCAGCATGGGTCGGATCAGCGGGTAGTGCGTGCAGCCCAGGATCACGGTGTCCACCTCCGCCTGCTTCAGCGGCTCGGCGTACCGCTTGGCGGCGTCGTGCAGGTCGTGTCCGTTGACGTCGCCGCTCTGGATCAGCGGCACCAGCTCCGGGCAGGCCACCTGTGCCACCTCGACGCCGGCGTCGAGCACACCGATCGCCGCCGGGTAGCGGCCGCTCGCAACCGTCGCCTCGGTCGCCATCACGCCGACCCGGCGGGCGCGGGTGGCCTGGACGGCGGCGTGCGCCTCGGGTGTGATCACGCCGATCAGGGGCACCGTGAACTCGCGCTGCAGATCTGGGAGGGCGGCGGCCGTGGCCGAGTTGCAGGCGACCACCAGCAGCTTCACGTCCCGCTCGATCAGGTGCTGGGCGACCTCGTGGGCGAACCGGCGGATGGTCGCTGCCGGCTTGGTGCCGTACGGGAACCGCTCCGGCGCTGAGTCACCGAAGTAGATGAAGTCCTCGTGGGGCAGCGTGACCAGGCATTCGTGCAGCACCGTCAGGCCGCCGACGCCGGAGTCGAAGACGCCGATCGGGCGGGTATCCATGGGGCGCAGTCTAGGGGCTGGGCCGGATCACGGGATCCGGATCAGCGCCTGGAAGTCGGAGCGCCCGAGGATGCGGTGCGTCCGCTTCGACCGCAGCAGGATCGTCGTCTGCTCACGTCCGGAGAGAAGCGTGCCGTCCCCCATCACGAACCACAGCGGCGAGCTGACGGTGACGTGCGTGAAGGCGGCGGGGAAGGCGACCCGGTCGGTGGTCGTCTTCAGGCCGAACGGGCAGGTCTTGTTCGTGGCACAGAACTGCCGCACCTCGTGCACCGCGACCACCATCGAGCCGTTCCCGGGCAGGCTGGCGCTGACGTGCACCGATCCCAGCGTGATGCGGTTGGGGGTGGCGGTGACGGTCTGGTGCCAGCGCACCACGGCGCCGTTCGACGCCTTGAAGCCGCCGCGGATCGAGTAGCGGCCGCGGCCGCTGAGGCGGCGCCGCGGCGAGGCCTGGACGGACACGTCGAGCGCCGTCGTGGCCGCGTGCGCGGTCCACGCCGGCTTCATCGAGAGCTTTCGGGGCACCCGCAGCCACAGCGTTGCAGCCGCGTAGTCGAGCGCGAACACGCCATCGGCGCGGATGCGCGGCCACTGGCTGAACGTGAGCGTGCCGTGCGCGACGCCCGTCACCGGACAGGTTCCGGCCAGGTGCACCTTCAGCAGCTGGGTGCGTACGTGCTTGCCCGTGGCCGTCGCGGTGCAGGCGGCGGTGCCGGCGCCGGCACGGCTCGTCCCCGACAGCAGGGCGACCACAGCAGCGGCCACGATCAGCAGAAGGAGCCTTGGTCGCATCGGGAGCGATCTTACACCTTGTCCGGTTCTGGGCCGGACCACCCCAGCGCCCGGTGGGGGTCCCGACAACCCCCACCGGGCGCGAGCTCAGCCCTTACAGAGCCGCGGTCTGGCGCGGTCGCACCCGCGTCGCGGCGAAGCCTGCCAGGATCAGCAGCAGTGCGGCCACGGCGGCACCGATGCCGGCGTCAGTCCAGTCGAAGCCGCTGTTTGCGGAGACGGTGGTGACGGCCGGAACGGGCTGGCTGATGACCAGAGGTACCGTC
>NZ_DATNGK010000222.1:0-56021 GCF_035605935.1 Actinocrinis sp.
GGCCGGGCAGTCCGGAATCGGCGAACGCCCGCACTGCGCTGGTGACCGACGCGCACAGTTCAGCGCCTGCTGCGGTGGTGCCTGAGACGTCAGGGGCGTCGGACGACTCTGGTAGCGCCGTCGCCTTCTGAACCAACACGAGACTGACCGGCTTTGCGACGCCCTCAGTGTCCTGAGCGCCAGCCTGCGACCGCTCCGCCCAGACCGCGGACCAGTCGGGGTCCGTCGGGGCGATAATCGCATGTGTTAATCCATTTGCCTCAGCGCTGGCAGCCAATAGCTCAATCAGCTCGGCATCGTCGCCCGCCAGGACGATTTCCCGGGCCGCGCCATCCACTTGCCCCACTGAGCGGGACAGTTCGCGCCGGTCCGAGCCTCCTGCGACTTGCAGTTGTCCCACTGAGCGGGACAACTCCTGCCATCCCAGTTCGTACATGGGGACTGCGGATGTCTCGCTGAGCTGGACAGCCAACTCCGCATCCGCCAAGACCGCCGGTTCCGGCGCGGCTGCCGCCACGTCCAGGTGACCGGCACCGGCACCGCCGCCGCTGATCAGCAGCGGCACGCCTTCCGGCCCCAGGATCTCGCGCTGCCACGGATAGCTCGGCAGCGTGATCACCTGGCGCGGCAGCTCGGCCAGCCCCGCCACCTCCGGCAACTGCGCCGCCGCCGCACCCTCGCCGACCGTCACCGCCTTCGAGTTCTTGCCGGCCGCGAGCGCCCGCAGCGCGGTCAGTGCCTTCGCCGGAGTCGTCGCAGCGATACGCGCCACGACCGGGTGACGGGTTCGGCCGTGTGTGCTCGTGTATGCGAACGCCGCATACTCGTCACTCGGCAGATCTGCGAGACGTTCGGCCAGGCGGCCGGCGAGATCACGCAGCGCGCCCTCACTCTTCGCCGAGAGCTCGAAGCCTGCGACGCCACCTGTCGCGCCGCCAGCCCCGGATCGGGCGGCAGCCGGACCCGCCGCGTCAGCCGGGCCCAGGATCACGTGCGCGTTCGTGCCCACGATGCCGAACGAGCTGACGCCCACATGGCTTCCTGCTGCTGCGCGCTCCCACGGCTGCGCGCTCGCCGAGACAGTGACGCCCGTGCCGTCGAGATCGATGCGCGGGTTCAGGGTCCCGAAGTGCACCAGCGGCGGGACGATTCCCTCACGCAGCACGAGGATCGCCTTGAGTATCCCGGCGATCCCCGACGCGGCCTCCAGGTGACCGATGTTCGCCTTCACCGAGCCCACATGCAGCGGCGCGCCGCCGTTCTTGCGGCCGAGCGCCGCGACGATCGCGTCCATCTCGATCGGGTCGCCGAGCGCCGTGCCGGTGCCGTGCGCCTCGATCAGGCCGATGTCGGCCGCAGTCAGCTCGGCGTCCGCGAGGGCCGCCTCCAGGACCGCTATCTGCGCCAGCACATTCGGCGCGGTGAAACCCGACGAGCGACCGTCCTGATTCGTCGCGGAACCCTTGATCACCGCGTGGATACGGTCGCCATCGCGTATTGCCTGGTCCAGTCGCTTCAGCGCGATGACGCCGGCGCCCTCGCCGCGCACGTAGCCGTTCGCGCGTGCGTCGAAGGTCTTGCATCGGCCGTCGGGAGCGAGCGAGCGGGTCTGCGCGATGAGCTCAGTGGAGCCTGGCGAGAGCACGAGGTTCACGCCGCCGGCTAGCGCGACGTCGATCTCCCCGTGTCGCAGGGCTCGCACTGCCTGGTGGATCGCGGTCAGTGACGAAGAACACGCGGTGTCGAGCGCTACGGCCGGACCAGTGAATCCGAGTACGTACGCGATACGGCCCGCCGCGAAGCTGTGGCCGTTGCCGGTCGCCCAGTACGCGTCCGGCCCGCTGCTCTTCCAGTCCTGATAGTCCTGTCGGCCGGTGATGCCGACGTAAACGCCGACCCGCGCGTCACGCAGGTTGTCCGGTGGGAGCGCCGCATCCTCCAGCGCCTCCCACGCGACCTCCAGCATCAGCCGGTGCTGCGGGTCGATCGCGCGGGCCTCCCGCGGGCTGATGCCGAAGAAGTCCGCGTCGAAGCCGAGCACCTCGTCGAGGAAGCTGCCCAAGTTCGGCAGTTTCGCCCACTGTTGCGCGAAAGGCGCGAGGCGCTGCTGCGGCCGCGGCCGGATCAGGTCTCTGCCTTCCTCCAGCGCGGCCCAATAGCTGTCGAGGTCATGAATGCCGCCGGGCAGCCGCAGACCGGCGCCGACGACCGCGATCGGCGATTTGCCACCCTGACCGGCGTCGAGCTGGGCGCGCAGCCTCTTTATGGTGTCCAGGGCGCGGGACAGCGGGGTGACGGCGCTCGCCGAGCCGTTCTCGGTGCTGGTGCTCGGTTCCATGGCTGACACAGTCCTCGTCTTCAGCGGTGCGGGTGCGGTGTGTCAGGCATCAGATGCCTGTTACGTCTTGAGCAGGTTCGGTCCGGCCCGGTCAGGCGGCCGCGGGTTCGGGCAGCCTTTCGCAGAGCACTTCGGAAAGGGCGCGGGTGCTGCCGTAGGTCCACAGCAGCGTCGGCGAGAGCTTGAGCCCGAACGCCGCCTCCAGGCGGTTTCGCAGCTCAAGGCCCATCAGCGAATCGAGGCCCAGCGCCTTGAACGGGGTCTCCCGGTCGATCGCGGCCGGTTCGAGCCGCAGCACGCGGCCGGCCAGCTCACGCACCTTGGTCTCGGCGAGCGCCGGCCGGTCCTCGGGGGCCGCCGCGAGCAGCGCACTCAGGAACTCGCTGCTGCCGCTCGTCGCGCCGCCGCCGTCCTGCGCCGCTTGGCGCAATGTGGACCAGCTCTTCTGCGCGGCGGTCTCGGGATAGGCGTCGAACCACTGCCGCAGGTTGAGCGGCACGTAGCCGACCACCTGCTGGTCGCGGTCGAGGAAGCGGGCAAGAGCGGGCCATGCTTCCTCAGCGGTGAATCCGCCCATGCCCCGATCCGAGAGCCGCGCGCCACGGTTGACGTCGGCGGCGGCCAAGCCGATGTCCTCAAACGGTCCCCACTGCACGCTCAAACCCGGCAGCCCGCGTCGGCGCCTCGCCTCCGCGAGTGTGTCCATGTACGCATTCCCGGCCGCGTAAGCAGCCTGACCCGCGTTGCCGATCAGCGCGGCGGCGGAAGAGAACAAGACGAATAGGTCCAGCGGGTCGGCGCAGGTGGCCTGGTCCAGATTGCGCGCTCCGTCGACCTTCGGCGCGATCACTCGGTCCAACTGCTCGGGCTGGAGGTTGAGGATCGTCGCGTCGTCGAGCAGGCCGGCCGCGTGGAAAACTCCGCGCAGCGGCGGCAATTCGGTGCGCAGTTCGGCAAGCGCGGCGTCGAGGGCAGCCGCATCGGTGACGTCGACGGCGACCGTTCGCACGTTCACGCCCCGCTCTCGCAGAGCGCTGATGCGCTCGGCCGCCTGCGCACTCGGCGCGGATCGGCCCAGCAGGGCGATGGCACCTGCGCCGCGGTCAGCCAGGTATTGCGCGAGCGAGAGACCGAGCGCGCCGAGTCCACCGCTGAGGACGTACGTGCCATCGGCGCGGAATCGCCCGGCCGGCAACGGCTCGGGCGCGACCGACGTCACCGTTGCGGGATCGACAAGCACGAACTTGCCGATGTGCGAACCGTGCGACATGGCCCGCAGCGCTTCGCCCGCCTCGGCAAAGCTGTACGGGATGGTCGGCAGTGGCTCGATGCCGCCGTCCGCGACGAGGTCCCACACGTCGGACAGCAGCCGGGCGAAGCGCAGCGGCCGGCGAGCCATCAGTCCGGCGAGGTCCACCGTGGCCAGGCTGAGCCCCTTCTTGAACGCGGTCAGCGCGATGGCACGGCCGTTGTAGATGTCTTTCTTTCCGACCTCGACGAAGCGCCCGTCCTCGGCCAGAACGTCCAGGCCAAGTGGGATCGCCGCGCCGGTCAGCGAGTTGAGCACCACGTCGACGCCTCGTCCGCCGGTCGCCGCGAGCACGTCCTCGCCCCAGTCCAGGCTGCGCGAGTCGAAGACATCTGCGATGCCGAGACCGCGCAGGAACTCGCGCTTGGGTTCACTGCCCGCGGTGGCCACAATCCGCGCGCCGATTCGCTGCGCGATGCGGACCGCGGCCAGACCGAGACCGCCCGCTGCCGAATGGATCAGCACCGACTCGCCGGGTTCCAGCCTGGCCAGATCGACCAGGCCGTACCAAGCGGTCGTGACGACCAACGGCAGCGCGGCGGCCTCGGCGTCCTGGATCCCCGCAGGGATGGGCCGCGCGTGGTCGGCGCGCACGGTGACGTGCGAGGCGGCGGCGCCGAAGGCGCAAGCGACGACTCGGTCACCGACTTCGAACTCGGATACGCCCTCACCGAGCGCGGTGACGCGTCCGGCGGCTTCGCCGCCGAGCAAGTCCGCACCGCCTGACGGGTCCGGGTACGTGCCCATCGCCTTCATCACGTCGATGAAGTTCAGCGCGGTGGCAGTGACTTCGACCTCGATCTCGCCCGGGCCGGGCACCCGCCGGGTCAGCGGCCGGTAGACCATGCCGTCCCAGAAACCAGGCCGCGACGCGGCAAGGCGGAAAGGTTGCGCAACGGTGCGCCACGGCACAGGCGGCGCGTCATCCTCGTCGTATGCCACGGCCTCGCCGCGCTCCAACCTGCCGACGTAACGCCGCTCGCCGCGCAACGCGATCTGGTCCTCACCGGAATCGGCGAGCAGCTCCGTCGCGAGGGCTCGGGCTGCGGTCTCAGCGTCATCGGACGCTGACACGTCAAGCAGGCAGGGTTGCAGCTCAGCGTGCTCGCGTCGCAGCACCCTGGTGAAGCCCCAGTACAGTGCCGCACCGGGGTCCGGTTGATCGGACGCGGTCACGGCTTGAGCATCAGTGGTGAGTACGGCCAGGCGCGGTGGGAGCGGCAGCTCAAGCGCGGCGCGGATCAGTGCCGTCAGCGCCAGCAGGGCTTTGCGTTGCTCGATCAGCCCGGCCGCGGCCGGCGGCGCGATGAATACGATGCCGCTCGGTTGACCGCTAGCGCTCAGCTTCTCGCTCCAGGCAGCGCCGTCCTGGGCACGCTCGCCGGTCAGTGCGACTACAACGGCGCTCTGTCCAGCAGCGGACAGCGCTGCGGCCAGTGGCGAGCCGAGACCAGCGCCGTCACAGACCTCTGCGACGCTCCAGTTGCCCGGTTCCGCAGGCCGCGCTTCGCTTTCCTCCGCAGCGGGCAGAGCGTCGGCTCGGAAAGCAAGCCGATGCACACGCTCGGCGTCGCTGTCATCCGAGGTCGCCGACTTCAAGGCCTGGAGCGTCAGACCCTCCATCGTGAGCAACGGCTGGCGGTTCGCGTCGTACACGAACACGTCGATATGCGTCTCGTCCCGGCGCACCGCATAGGACCACGCGTCCAGCACCGGCTCGGCCAAATCCTGGATTACATGTACGCGCTCGACCGCGACGGGCACGACCGTCGCATCGCCGTCAACCAACGCCAATGAGACCTGAAGCGCGGCATCCCACAAAGCCGGGTGCAGGTTGTGTGCGCGGGCGCCGGCGCGGCAGCGGTCGGGCAGCCGGATCTCGCCGAGCGCCACGCCGTCTGCGTCGTCAATCCGCAGGCTGTGCACGCCCTGGAACGCCGGACCGTAGTTGAGCCCGCGTGCAGCGCAGGCGTCGTAGAACTGCGTGACGTCGATTTCGGTCGTCTCGCCGCCACCTGCCAGTCGCTCGGGGAAGTCCCGGGCCAGGGGCGAATCGGATCGTGGCTGCCGGATTCGGGCCGAGGCGTGCTCGGTCCACTGCGCGGCACCCGGCGTCAGCGACTTGAGGATGAAGCTGCCACCTTCGGTCACGTCATCCCGCCACACCGCGCTGAGCTTCGCCGGCTCGCCCGCTAGTGTCAGATCACTGCGGAACGCGAACCCGTCCAGCGAGCCGGGAACTGATCCAGCCCTCGCGCGAGCCGCGCTCAACGCGAGCGCCATCATCGCCGCGCCGGGCACGACCACCGCGTCGTGCACCTTGTGGTCGCTCAACCATGGCTGCTCATCAACGCCGAGGTCCAGCGTGCCGTGCCAGGTGTCCTGCTCCGAGACCGCCGGAGCCAGCGCGAATTCCAGTGCGCCGGGCGCGCCGGCGCGCCGTCGTCCCGCCGCAACCCAGTAGCTCGACTTCTGCCACGGATAGGGCGGCGCCGGAATCGCTCGGCCGACCGGTACCGCGGCGAAAGGTTCGAGCCCTGCGACGTAGCCCCGCGCCAGCGCCAGCGCGAAGTCAGCCGCGGAACCGGTGTCCCGGCGCAGCGTGGACAGGACCGCCGGCGGCTCAGAGCGCAGTGCGGCCAGCTGCTCGATCGCCGGGGCCAGGATCGGGTGCGGGCTGATCTCGACGACGTGAGTTACCCCGTCGTCGAAGAGCTTCGCCATCGAGTCGGCGAACATCACCGGACGGCGCAGGTTGTCCGTCCAGTACTCGGCGTCCATCTCGGAGCCGTTTAGCATCTCGACCCTCACCGTGGACATCAGGGCTATGCCGCCCTTGCGCGGCCGCATCGGTTCGAGGGCCGTGAGCAGATCGGGCCGCAACTCGTCCATCTGCGGGCTGTGCGAGGCGTAGTCGACGTTCACCAGGCGGCAGAAGACGCCCTCGGCGTCCAGAATCTCCTTGAGCGTGAGCACGGCGTCGGTCTCGCCGGAGAGCACACACGAACTCGGGCCGTTGTTCACGGCGAGCGAGACCAGTTCCTCGAACCCTGCCAGAGCCTCGCGGGCACCCTTGACGTCCAGGTCGACCGCGAGCATCCGGCCCTTGCCCGAGGTGCGGCGCGCGATCGAGCTGCGCCGGGCCATCGCCAGCGCCCCGTCCTCGTAGGAGAGGATCCCGGCGAGTGTCGCTGCGGTCACCTCGCCCTGGCTGTGGCCGATCACGACGTCGGGTTCGACCCCTGCTTCACGCCACAGCTCGGCCAGGCCGAGAGACATCGCCCACAGCACCGGTTGGAGCATGTCGATACGCGTAAGCCATTCCTCATCTGACTCACCGGCGATGATCGCGGGCAGGTCCCAGGCGAAGTACGGCTTGAGCGCGTCGGCGCAGCGGTGAATCACGGCCTTGAACGTCGGGTTGTTCGCGTACAGCTCGCGGCCCATGCCGGACCATTGCGCGCCCTGGCCAGGGAATACGAACGCGACCTTGCCGCGCTCGCGGGCGCGACCGCTCACCACGGTCGGGATCTCGGCTTCCGGATCCGCGGCGAACCGCGCCAACGCCGCGCCGACGTCCTGAGCGGCGCCGGCGAAGGCGGCCCGCATCGGGAAGTGGTCCCGGCGGTGCGCGAGAGTGCCGGCCAGGGCACGCAGGTCCGCGGGCGTCTCGGGAAGCGTGGCGAGCAGGTCGGCGGCGCGCTGCTTGAGCACGTCCTCGCGCTGAGCTGACCACGGCAGCAGGACCGGCGCCTGCTTGTCAGCCCCCAGATCCACCTTCGGCACCGGCGTGACACTCGGCGGCGCGGTCATCAGCACTGCGTGCGCGTTCGTGCCGCCCCAGCCGAAGGAGTTCACGCCGACATACACGGGACCGTCCTGCGGCAACTCCAGCGGCTCGCGCACCACGCGCAGGTTCAGCTCATCGAACGGGATATCAGGGTTCAGCTCGTCGGCATGCAAGGTCGGCGGAACGACCCGGTGCTCCAGCGAGAGCACCGCCTTCACCAGGCCGGCCAGACCAGCCGAGGCTTCCAGGTGCCCGATGTTCGTCTTCACCGAGCCGATCCCGATCGGGCCGAGCGCGCGATCCCGGCCCTGTCCAAGGATTCGACCGACTCCGGTCGCCTCAACCGGGTCGCCGCGGCGGGTGCCGGTCCCGTGCGCCTCGATGTACGCCAGGCGGTCCAACGGGATCGCGCCATCGCCGTAGGCCAGCTTCAGCAGCTCTTCCTGGCCTTCGGCGCTCGGCGTGACCAGGCTTTCGCCGCCGCCGTCGTTGTTGACCACGGTGCGCACGATCACGCCGTGGATCCGGTCGCCGTCCGCCAGCGCTTGTGACAGCGTCTTGATGTAGAGCGCGACGACTCCCTCGCCGCGCACGAAACCATCGGCCTTCGCCGAGAACGCGTGGCAGCGGCCGGTCGGTGAGAGGCCGCCGAAGTGGGTGAGGTTGATCGAGACGAAGGGGTCGAGGATGAGGTTGACGCTGCCGACGATCGCGCCGTCGATCTCCTTTTGCCGCAATGCCTGCGCGGCCAGATGCAGCGCGACGAGACCGGATGAGCACCCTGTTTCGACCGCGAGACTCGGGCCGCGCAGCCTCAGGAAATAGGAGACGCGCGCCGCGGCCACGTCGAGCGCGTTGCCGACCGCGCTGTGCTGCGTCGCTCCAGCGCCGCGTTCCTTGCGCACGATCTCGTAGTCGTGCCAGGAGGCGCCGACGTACACGCCCGTCCTGGTCGCGCTCAACTTCGAGGCCTGCTGACCAGCGTCCTCAAGCGCCCGCCAGCTCGCCTCAAGCATCAGCCGGTGCTGCGGGTCGATATCCTCGGCCTCGCGCGGGGAGATGCCGAAGAAGGTCGGATCGAACCGGTCGACCTCCTCCAGGAAGCCGCCGACCGCCTGGATCGACTTCTCCGGGTCGAGTTGCGCCGCCGCGTCCCAGCGGTCGGCCGGGACCGGGCGGATCGCGTCGCCGCGCTCGGTCAGCAACCGCCAGAACGCGTCGGTGTCCGGGGCTCCGGGAAAGCGCCCGGCCACGCCGACGACGGCGATCAGCTGGTCGGGGTCGTGCCCGTCCACTACGGCTTCGGAAGTCATCTTCGCTCGGCTGTCCCCTCGGTTTCAGGCCACCGTCGCAGCCTGCTGATTCGCAGCCCGCAGGTCGATCGGATCGATGGTGTGCTGCGCGTTGATCACCTTGTCGAGCATCCGGTACTTGTTCGGCAAGGAGTTGAGAAGCTGGTACCGTGCGCGCCGGGCGGCCAGCGCCACGGCGCCGGTCTTGGACAGCGCCCGCTCCTGCATCCGCTGGTGCTTGGTGACCAGCGTCTTGTGCTGACGCCGCTCCTCCTCGAACGCGGTGAATCGCGCCGCCGGGACAGAGCCCTTAGTCTCGCTGAGCGCCCGGACGATCACCGGCGTCGCGCACACCACGTCCTGGATGGCCAGGTTCACGCCCTGGCCGAGGATCGGGGTGACGGTGTGCGAGGCGTCGCCGACCAGGACCAGGCCGTCCCGGGACCAGCGCGGCACCTGCGCGGTGAAGATCTCCAGGAAGCTGGTGTCATCCCACGAGGTCAGGTGCGCGCGCAGCAGCGGCCCGAGCCGGGGATCGATGGCTGCGATGCCGTCGCGGAAAGCCTCGAAGCCTTGCGCGCGCAGGTCACCGAGCCCGCGCTTGGGCAGGTTGTGGCCGATCCGCAGGAAGTCGGGGAAGGTGGGCACGACCAGCACGTGCTTGTCCGCGACCGCGACCAGTTCGGCGGCGTCGCCCCAGTGCGCGGGGCGCGGCAGCTTAAAGGAGAGGAAGTCGCGCTCCATCGGCTGGACGTCGGCGGCCAGCCCGGCGGCCTTGCGTACCTTGGAGAATCGGCCGTCCGCGCCGACCACCAGCCGAGCCCTGACGTGGGCGCGGCTGCCGTCCTTACGCTTGAGGACCGCGCCGCGTACCTCGCCGCCCTCCTCAATCAGGGAGCTGAAGGCGGTGCCGGGGACATAGGCGTGGTTGGGGAAGTTGGCCGCCGCGGCGTGGAAGATGCCGATCAGGGCCGGCTGCGGGATGTCGATCGGCAGCGCGCCGAGCGGGAAGCGGCGGTAGTCGATGTGGAAGACCGTCCGCCCCTCCATGCGCATGCTGATTCCGGAGGTCTCCAGGAAGCCGTGTTCGCGCAGCGCCGGGCCGAAGCCGAGCTTGCCGAGGGTGACCACGGAGGGGGCGGCCAGCGACTCGCCGCGGAATTCGCGCTCCAAGTCGGCCTGCTTCTCCACCACGACGACGTCGACGCCGCGCCGCGCGAGCAGGCAGCCGAGCAGCGCTCCGGCCGGGCCGCCGCCGACGATGAGGACCTCGGTCTCCCCCGGCACCTGATCGGTACTGTGCAGCGTGCCGGTACTCAGCGTGCTCATTCGCTTCCCCAGTTCTCCAGTACGTTCTTCGTCGCGGCCAGCAGTTCGGCGGCCTGCGCCCCGTCCAGCAAGCGGTGGTCGAACGCGAGCGAGAGCGTGAACAGTGGGGCGATCGCGATCTCGCCGCCGCGCACCACTGGGGAGTCCACGATCCGCCCGACGCCGAACCCGAGCGCGCCGTTGATCATCGGGAAGATCGCGCGCACCGGCTCCTGGCCGACCGAGGTGACCGAGAAGACGCCTTGCAGCGCGGTACGCCGCTCCGGCTTGCGGGTGACCGCGCGATAGGCCAGGCGGGCCACCGGCAATGGCAGCCGCTGCACCTTCGCCAGTTGCGCCCAGGGACCGCTTGGATCCTCCAGATCAGCGTTCTTGTACGTGTCGATGATCTGCTGGATCTCTTCGACTTCGGCCTGCTCGGCGCGAAAGACGGTCCCTGATACGACGCAGCGCTGGCCGTCCGCGGTCCGCTTGTCGAACAACACCTTCGCGTGCACGTCGCCGACGGTCGCGACCTTGAGCCGCAGGCCGGGCCGCAGCACGGCACGTGCCTCCGGGCTGCTCGCGATCACCTGCGCCGCGGCCTTGACCACGTAGCTGACGAAGCTGATCTTCGAGCCGGCATCCTTGCGCGCCTGCTTGATTCGTGTCGCGTCGACGTCGGTCATCAGGTACACGTGCGCGGTGCCGCGGGCGTCCTTGAGGAACGTGTACGTGCCCTTACGCGCTGCCGGGAACGCGGCGACGGTCGTGCCGTTAGCCGCTGCGGCGCTCATGCCGCAGCCGTCTGCGCGTCGTGCACGACCGCCGCCAGCTCGCCGACCGTGTCCGCCTTTGTGAAGCGCTCGAAGTCGACCGAGCCGCCGACCTCACGCTCCAAATAGACCAGGATGCGCAGAGCGTTGACGGAATCCCAGCCCTCGATCTCGGCGAAGCGCCGCTCGGCGGTCAGGGTGCCGGGCTCCACGTCGAGCAGCTGCCCGACGACTTCCTGCACAAGCTCCACAGAAGGCGCAGTCTCAGAAGGCATTGTCGATCTCCTCTTCCCGGGTGACGCCGATCCAGGTAGGCAGCTCGGCGAGGTCTCGCAGGGTGTGTCGGTACTGCGCCGGCCCCTGCCCATCTGCGTGTTGCTCCGCTGCCTCGACCCGCTCGAAACCGAGGGCGGGATAGAAACCGGCGAACTTCGCGTTCTTCGCCGTCGGAACGAAGGCGGCGCGCACCTCGCCGGCCCCGGCCGCCTTCGCGGCGCGCAGGATCAGCCCGACGACCGCGTCCTCGACATTGCGGGAGAAGACCCGGCAGCTCATCACGAAGTTCTCGACACCCCAGGCGCTGCCGCTGCCGCCGCCGTCGCGGGTCACTGCCCACGCGGCGATCAGCCCGTTGTCACCGAAGCGGTCCTTGAGCCGGCCCCCGAAGAACGCGGCCTCGCCGCTCTGCGAGCGCCGCCGCACCTCCTCCTCGGTGTAGCGGATGCCGGTCAGGTTGAACTGGTTGGTCTTCCCGAACAGCTGCACGATCCGCGCCGCGTTGAACTCGCCGAGCCGCTCGACGGTCAGCTGGGAGTGAAGCCCGAGCAGGTACTCCTCGAGGGTCCCGGACCCGCTTTGCAATTCCTCCCGCTGCACCTGCGCGCGGTACATCGCGGTGCGGTTCAGGTCCTCATCCGTGAGAGTCAGCAGATTGAAATCGCCGCGGCGCGCGACGGTCGCCGCGTAACCGGCCGGATCGTTCGGCAGCTCGACCGTCGTGACCTGTGGCAGCAGCTCACGCATGAGCCCGCGCTCCACCGGATTGTCATCGACGAAGACCATTGAGTCGACGCCGATGTTGAGCGAGGTAGCCAGCTGTCTGACATTGCCCGGCTTCGGATCCCAGTTCGCGCGCACCGCGACGAAGGAGTGCGGCCGCAGCGCCATCTCGGGGTGGTTGGCGATCGCGTCCAGCGCCACGTCCTCGTCGTTCTTCGACGCCACCGCGAGCATCACGCCCTGCGCGACCAGGTCACGGCCGTACTTTTGCAGCTCCAGGTGCGCGGAGCCCGGGTAGGCGCCGCCGATCTTGAGCGCGGCCGCGCCGTCGTCGCCGACGATTCCGCCCCACAGCGTGTTATCGAGGTCGAATACGAGGCACTTGGCGGCGCGGCCGAGCCCGGCTCGCACCACGCGCGCCAGCTCGGCTGCGTACTCGCGCTGGAATTCCGCGCTGAATATGTGCCCTGCGACGTGCCGCATCCGGTCTGCCGCGAATGTGGTGCTCACCCTGCCCTGGATCGCCGCCGCGGAAAGCACGGCCACGCCCTGCTTCTGCGCCGCCAGCCGCAGGATTCCCGCGTTCATCGCGTCCCAGGCGGCTTCCAGCCGGGCCTTTCGGCCATAGTCGATGACGCTGTCGCGCCGCAGCGCGCTGAGCGGGATCGTCGTGAGCACGATCAAACCGCCGAGCACCTGCCGGGCCGCGTCCGCCCACTCCCCCAAGCTCGTCGGGAACGCCGCGCACCGCGCCTCGACCTCGTCCAGATCCAGCGGATTGACGACCTCCTCGTACACGGCCGCGTCATCGAGCAGCAAAGCGCTGACACCCGGGGCAAGGTCGGCCAAGTTGGGCGCGCCAGCCCGGATCTCGAACTGCCACTGGTTGAAACCGGCCGAGCGGACCTCCGGCAAGATGCCACCGGCTATCAGCGCAGCGGTCAGCTGATGCGGAAGCGAGTCAAGGGTCGAACTGCCGAGCAGTGCGACCCGCTGCGTCAGGAACGCGCCGTCAGCCGCCGCCAACTGCTCACGTTGCGCCGCGCCGCCGAGCATCATCCCGGCCGCCTCGATGTCCAGCGGGTCGCCGGCCGCGAGCAGCGCGTCGAGCAGCTGCCGCACCCGCGCATGCTTGCCCTCAAGCCCTTCCCGCTTGAGTGCACGCAGCTCGCTCAGAGGACTGAGACTCTTCGCCGCCGTCTGCGACGCGTGCCCCACGTCGACGCTCATCCGACGCCCTCCCCCGCGAGGTAGCGCAGCGCCAAGCCAGCGATGATCCACTTCGACGACTCGATGGTGATCCCGAACACCCGCGCCGAGTCCGCGCCGCGTGCCCTAAGCCCCTGCACGGCGCGGTAGAGCTGGATGAAGGGCAGCGCGTTGCCGTTGTTCCCGGTTTCCGCGACGCACGAGACGGCCTGCTCCTCGCGCACGCCGAGCCCTTCGCGGATCTTCTCCGCCATGGCGCCGTTCAGCTGCGGAGTGAGTACGTGGTCGACATCACCGACGTTCCATCCGGTGACTTCTTCCAACTCCTTGAGGACCTGCGCCGACAGCTCCGGCACCCGCTGCTCGATGGCCTTGTAGTCCTCCTGGCCCATCGGCTCACGGACCGGCCTTCCGTCGGTCCCGGTCACGGTCGGCGCGCCGTCGGCCCCGTACCAGTGCACGACCTGCGCCGGCTTGAGCCCGCGCCCCACGGTCCGCAGCAGCAGGTGGTCCACGAGCAGGCCGGGCCCGTCGTCGTCGGCGTCGACCACGGCGGCCCCGGCGCCGTCGCCGAACAGCGCGAAGTTGGCCAGTTCGGCCGGATTGACCCTCTTGACGTCGTAGTCGGCGGGCCACAGCTTGATCACGCTGTCCGCGCCGATCACCAGGCCGCGGCTCAGGCCGCCGGCCAGCAGCGCCCGCGCGGTGTAAAGACCCTGCAACGCGCCGGCGCAGCCGGAGGTCAGCTGGAAGGTCGGCAGGTCGTTGATCCCGAGCCGATCGGCCACCACGTTCACGGTGGCGGGCATCAGCATGTCCGGCGACCCGGTGGTCAGGATCAGGAAGTCCAGTGACGAGGCGGGGACCCCGGACGCGGCCAGCGCGCGCAGCGCGGCCTCGGTGGCCAGGTCACCGGTGTTCTTCGGCGTGCCGTCAGCGCTCGAAGGATCGCAGAAGAACCGGTGCCGGTTGCCGGTCATCCGGTCCAGCCACTTCTCGTGCAGTCCGAAGCGCTCCGCGAGGTCCCGGTTCGTGACCGGCGCCCCCGGCAGCACCTCGCTCAGGCCGATGATTCTCACAGGGATCAGGTCCTTACTGGAGTCCACCTGCCCCGCACCCCGCGGGCCGGTGCAGACGGCGGCGGCGATCTACCGATGGACCCAAGCTAGGAACGCCCTCTTGCGCACGGCTAAACCGGGCACGGCGTGACGGATTAAGCCCCCTCGCCACGACGCCATCCGGCCATGCCTCGCAGCGCCCTTACTGATCCCAGGCCAGCGCCAGCCCCTTCGAGCCCAGCGTCAGCACGGCCAGCGCCGCGGCCCAGACCGGATGCCCGGCGGCGAGCAGCAGCGCGGCGCCGGCCGCGAACCAGAGCACTTCGAAGCCGGCCAGCCGCAGTCCGGCGAGCCGGTTCTTGGCGCGCGGCGCGGCGGCCAGTCCCCAGGCGGTCGCGAACACCAGCGCCAGCACGACGCCGATGGCGAGCCGCGCGGCGACCGGCGCGTGCAGGTGCCAGCCGAACGCCACGGCCGCGGCCAGCACGGCGAGTTCGATCACGAGCAGAACGAGCAGATTGAACGCCTTGAACGGAGCCACGACGGTTCGCCTTCCTCACCAGAGCGGTTGATGCGATCGGGCATTCCCGGGTCCCCGACCCGCGAATCGCGCCCTGGGCCCGGTCGGCGGCCCGCTTGGCCGCCGCTTGGTCGGCACTTGACAGGGCGCTGAGAGGATCGAATCGCCAGACCCTTCGGACCCACCAATCGCATTGATCACGGCGGGTTCGCGGTTCGTGAAGGAGACGACGTGTCGATCGAGATTTCCGCGAGGCAGTGGACCGACGCCGCCGATGCGGCGCCGGGCGACGGCGGCGGCATCGCCACGGCCGCACCACCGATCACCGTGCACGGCCTGGCTCACCACCTGCTGCACCGGCCGAGTACCGCCGAGGGCCTGATGCTCGGGACGGTCGCGCCGGTGCCGCAGGACTTCACCCTCTCGGCCGCGCTGCCCGACGCGCATCCGCTGTTCAACGACGGGCCCGGCGCGTTCCACGACCCGAACTTCGCCCTCGAGGCGATGCGTCAGTCAGTGCTCTTCGTCGCGCACCAGTACTTCCGGGTGCCGTCGCAGCGTCCTGTGGTGCTCGCCTCCAGCGAGGTCGGCATCACCGGCCTGGAGGCGTGGCGGCGTAACGGGCACACCGCGCACATCGCCGTCGACATGGCGCTGTACCCGGTCGACGTGGTCAACGGAGTGCCGCGCGGGCTGCGCTGCGAGGCCGAACTGGCGATCGACGGCCTGCGTTGCGGCACGGCGAAGGCGCGCACCGTGTTCCTAATGCCGAAGGTCTACCAGAACCATCGCGCCCGCGGACGGGCGGCGAGCCGCGCCGAGAAGTCCGGCGTGTTCAGCGACGGACACGGGCACGGCCAGGCACGGCCGCGGCCCGAGGCGGTCGGCCGCGCTGACCCGCACAACGTAGTCATCGGCCTGCCACAGGCGCAGGAGGATGGGACGCTGCGCGTGCAGGTCGTGCCCGACGCCGCGCATCCGGTCTTCACCGCGAACGCCACCGATCACGTGCCGCCGGTGGTGCTGCTCGAAGCGTCGCGGCAGGCGGCGTTCCTCGCCGCCGGGGAGCTGCACGGCTTCTCCGCCGCGACTTGCGTATTGACACAGTGGAACGCGCGGTTCCGCGGCTTCGCGGAAATCGACCTGCCACTTCACTGCACCATCGCCGCCGACCCGCTCGGACGCGGGCCCGGCGGCCATCCCGCCTTCCCGGTCACGCTGACCTTCGCACAGGGGTCCCGCGAGATCGCGACGGTGGGGGTCACGGTGCTGCAGGACTACTAACGGGGAAAGGCCCGGAAGGGAGGGCACCGACATGAGGTTCCGCGTGCTGGGACCGGTGACGGTGGCACCGAGGACGCCGACCGCCGCGAAAGTGCGGGTGGTGCTGGCGGTACTTCTGGTGCGGGCGAACGAGACCGTGTCCACCGAGAGCCTGATCGACGAGCTGTGGGACAACTCTCCGCCACGCACGGCGGGTACCACGCTCCAGGTCTACATCTCCCAACTGCGCCGCATCCTGCTGGAGGGGGATCCCGCGGCGGGGGCGCATGGCCGCCAGTTGCTCACGCTCCCGCCGGGTTACTGCCTCCAAGTCGCGCAGGACGACCTCGACCTGACCAGGTTCGAGGCCTTACACCGTGCCGGAAAGGCGGCTTACGAGCGCGGCGATTTCGCCACCGCGTCGAGCCTGCTAGAGGAAGCGCTCGGCCTGTGGAGCGGCGTCGCGCTGTCCGGTATCCCGCACGGCTACACGCTTTCAGCCGCCGCCGTGCGCCTGGAAGAGCTGCGCATGACAGCGCTCGAACAGCGGCTCACCGCCGATCTGCGCCTGGGCAGGCACAAGGAGCTGACCGGTGAGCTGATGGCGTTGACCAGCGAGCACCCACTGCGCGAGACCCTGCACGCGCACCTGATGGTGGCGCTGTTCCGCTCCGACCGGCAGTCGGACGCGCTCAAGACCTTCGCGCGCATCCGCCGCTCGCTCGTCGACGAGCTGGGTATTGAGCCGGGGCCCGGGCTGCGGCACCTGCATGAGCGGGTGCTGCGTAGTGACCCGAACCTGTTGTGGCGCGAGCCGGCCGCGGTCGCAGCGCCCTCAGTCACTCCGGTGGTGTGGCTTCCGCCTTCGCTGCCGGACTTCGTCGGCCGGGAGGAGGCGATCGCCACGGCGCTGCGGGCCTTCCCGGACCGCACCGGACGAGCCGCCGCACCGATCCTGGTGCTCGACGGCCGGGCCGGGGTCGGCAAGACGACGCTCGCCGTCGAGCTGGCGCGCCGGGCTGCCGACGTGTTCCCGCACGGCCGGGTCTTCGTCCAGCTGCGCGGACCGCAGGGCATGGCGCTGGAACCCGACGAGGTGATCGCGCAGGTGCTGCATCGCCTCGATCAAGCCGCATCCGCAGACGCGAACGCCTCCGCGACGCCCCCCGACGCCAACGCCGACGCCGCCGACGCCGGCCCTTCCACCGAACCGGCCGCCGATCGACTCCAGCGGCTCACCCGCGGTCGCAGAATGCTGCTGATCCTCGACGACGTCGCCACCGAGGAGCAAGTCAGACCCCTGCTCGCGGCGGTACCCGGCGTGTTCGTCCTGATGACCACGCGGCGCACGCTCGCTGGGCTCGACGGTGCTCGGCACCTCGTGCTCGATGTGCTCAAGCCGAAGGAAGCCCAGCAGCTGCTTGAGGAAATCGCCGGCTCGCGCATCACCGACGACCCGGAGTCCGCATTGGAGATCGCGCGGCTCTGCGGGTACCTGCCGCTCGGGTTGCGTGTCGCGGGGGCCGGACTCGCGGCCCGTCCGCACTGGACCGCCGCGGCGCTCGCGCAACGTCTCGACGGCGAGGGCGCCGGGCTCGCCGAGCTGGTGGCCGGCGACCTCGACGTGCGCGCCAGTCTGCTCGTCGGTTACCGCGAGGCCGATCCCGCGCATCAGTGGGCGTTCCGGTTGCTGGCGCTCGCGCCAGTTCCCAGCTTCGCGTTGTGGAGCGCCGCCGCATTGCTCAACGACACGCTGCCGCGCACCGAGCGCATCGTCGATCAACTGCTCCAGTCGTATCTGCTTGAGGTGCGGCAGTCAGCGCGCGAGTACCCGCTGCGCTACGGCTATCACAGGCTGCTGAGAGCGCTCGCACTTGAGCTACTCGGCGGGGACGACCCGATCACGGTCACCGCCGCCATCGAGCGGCTATGTACGGCCTGCCTCGCGGTCGCCAGGCACGCCGACGCGATGCTCACGCCGGGCCGGGTCCCATACGAGGCGCGATACGGCACGGTCGTATCCGAGTCCTTCGATAACGTCGCACAGTTGGTCGGTTCCACGCCGGTGCACTGGTTCCAGGAGGAGGGGCCTGGTCTCGTCGATGCGGTACGCCGCGCGCACGCCGCCGGCTTGTGGCCGCTGACCTGGCAGCTCGCCGAATGCCTGTCAGGGTACTTTGACGCGCGGGCGGCTTGGCCGGAGTGGTCCGAGACGCATACGCTCGCCCTCGACGCGGCGCGCCGCGAACGCAACGCGCTGGCCGAGGCGGCGGTGCTGCGCTCGCTCGGCGATCTGGCCTGGCAGCAGCAGCGGGTTCGGCAGGCCGCGATGCACTACGAGGTCGCGCGGACGCTGTTCCTCGCCGCACGCGATCATGGCGGCGCCGCACGCTGCCTTATCGGCCTCGGCGATGTGCAGCTGAGCGAGGGAGATCCGCAGTCGGCCGCGAAAACCTACGCGGACGCGCTCGGTCAGTGTGCGCAGACGGGCGATGAGCGCGGGCGCGCGGACGCGCTGCGCGGCCTGGCCGTGGTCGAACTGCAGTGTGGACGCGCCGAACAGTCGCTGCAAACTTTCGCGGCGTTCGCGGAGGCGGCCGAACAGCTCGGCGACCGGCGGTGGATCCAGTTCGCGCACCGTACCCGGGCCTGGATCCTAGAGCGCGCCGTCGACTGGTCCGACCCGCGCGAACAGTGGGCGCCGCAGGCCGTGGAGGCACGGCCGGGCATCTGGGTCGTCGGCTCCTTTGACGGCTGACATCCGCAACGATCCGGGCGTACGAGCGCTGACACGGACCAACCGAACAAGTCCCCCTTTAGCCGCCGAACCCACTCTGCCCAAGGACTGTATATAGCGAGAGGAGCGGGGAGTGAGCACGCGTATTCACACGGGGGTGTGCGTCGTCGGGGCGGGGCCCGCCGGGCTAACGCTGGGCCTGGAGCTGGCGAAGCTCGGCTGCGAGGTGGTGGTGCTCGAACAGAGCGGTCACTTCGAGCGCTCATTTCGCGGCGAGGCGATCTCTCCCGACTCGGTCTGGATCCTCGAACAACTCGGCATCTTCGAACGCGTCAAGGAACACACCCTCCCGACGCGGCGGATGGAGGTGCGCGACGGCGGCGACATCGTGCTCGCGACCGACTTCACCACCATCGGCTTCCCCTGCCCCTACCCGACCGAACTGCCGCAGCCCCCGCTGCTGACCGCGCTCGCCGAGGACGCCGCCCGGCTGCCTTCCTTCACGCTGGCACGCCGCACCACCGCCACCGATCTGCTGCGTGACGGGACCGGCCGGGTGATCGGCGTGAGCTGTCAAGGTCCTGACGGGCCGGTCGAGGTGCGCGCCGCGCTGACCGTCGCCGCGGACGGCCGGTTCAGCAAGATCCGCGAGCTCGCCGCCATCCCCTACCAGAAGCTGCCGCTGGAGCGCGACTTCATCTGGTTCAAAATTCCGCTGCCGTCCTCGTGGGATCCGCACACATACCGTGTCAGCCTCCTCGCTGGCCGTCACTGCGTGTTCATGCCGACCGTTCCGGACCAGATCCGCATCGGGTTCAACATCCCGAAGGGCGAACTCAAGGAACTGCGACGGCGCGGCATCGGCGCGCTGCACGAGCGGATCGACGAGTTGGCGCCCGAGCTGTCCGAGGCGGTGCGCGAGCACGTCACGAGCTGGTCGGGCACCTCGATGCTGGACATCTTCACCACGGTGGTGCCGCGCTGGTCAGTGCCGGGCCTGGTGCTGACCGGCGACGCCGCGCACACCCTGACCCCGATCCTCGGCCAGGGCGTCAACCACGCGTTGCTTGACGCGGTGACCCTCGCGCCGCTCGTCGCCGAGGCCGTCAGCTCCCCGAACCCCTCCCTCGCGCTGGACAACGCCACCCTGACCTTCCAACGACGGCGCGAGCCCTCCGTCAAGATCTCCCGCGAGATCCAACTGCGCCAGGAGCGCGCGTTCGCCATTTCCACGCCGCTCGGGATCGTGCTGCGCAAGGCGGCGTATCGGCTGGTCAACCGCAGCGATTTCCTGAAGCGGCGGATCATGACAGGCGTCTACTACGGTCTCCAGTCCGCCATCGCCACCGGCCAGGAATCACTCCAGCTCACCCCGACTCCCCCACTTGCTGTCTCTTCCGCTCCCCTCGCCTATCCCTTCGCCCGCCCCTCCGCCCTCGATCCCAGCCCCGAATACGCCGAACTGCGGTCCCGTTGCCCAGTCGCGCAGGTCACCATGCCGAGCGGTGACCCCGCCTTCCTCGTCGCCAGCTACGACGGCGTGCGCACCGCGCTGTCCGACCCCCGGTTCAGCCGCAAAGCGACAACCCGCCCAGACGCGCCCCGTATCTCCGCGGCCCCGCAGCAATTCAAAAGCCTGCTGAACATGGATCCGCCGGAGCACACCCGCGTGCGCAGACTCGTCTCCCGCGAGTTCACCTCGCGCCGAGTCGCCGCCCTGCGCCCGCGCATCCAGGAGCACACCGACGCCCTGCTCGACGCCATGGAAGCGGCCGAGACGCCCGTCGACCTCGTCTCGGCGCTCTCCTTCCCGCTGCCTATCTCAGTGATCTGCGAGCTGCTCGGCATCCCGTTCGAGGACCGCAAGCTGTTCACCGGCTGGTCAGCCGCGTTCCTGTCCACCACCGCACTGCCTGCCACCGAAATCCTGGCCGCGCAAGTCGCGCTGCGCGACTACATGGCATCCCTGGTCGCCGGCAAGCGTGACGAACCCGGCGACGACCTGCTCTCCGCCCTGGTCGCCGTGCACGACGAAGACGACGGCCGGCTGAGCGAGGAGGAACTGATCTTCCTCGGTATCAGCCTGCTGGTCGCCGGGCACGAAACGACCGCGAACCAGATCTCGAATAGCGTCTTCGCCCTGCTCGCTCGGCACGAATACCAGGACCTGCGCGCGGAATTGCAGAACCCGGAAACGGTCGAGCCCGCCGTCGAGGAACTACTGCGGATGTACCCTCCGGGCGATGAGGCGCTGCTGCGCATCACCCTCGAAGACGTGCCGCTCGGCGGCACCCTGATCCCGGCAGGCTCCGCCGTCCTACCCTCCCTCAGCTCCGCGAATAGAGATGGCGCTCAGTACCCTGACGCCGATAAACTGGATACCGACCGGGGGACGAATCCGCATCTGACCTTCGGTCACGGGGCGCACTATTGCCTCGGATCCGGTCTCGCCCGCGCGGAACTCCAGATCGCTCTCAGCTCCCTGCTACGCCGGTTCCCGTCACTGCGCCTGGCCGCTGCGGCCACCGAGATCAGCCGCCCCACCGGACGCCTCGTGCACGGCGTCAGCTCCCTGCATGTCACCTGGTGACACCGGTGGGACTCATGTTGCGGACGACGAATCATCCCCAAGCGACCTAAGCGCTACTAAAGCCGCCCCGCCTAGCGTCGTGCGCGAGGTGCGGCGACACCGCTCCCAACCTGCGGGACCGGCACCGGGCCGGTCTTCCGAAAAGGAGTAGCTGTGACTACTGACTCTGCCATGGTGCCACGCGCCGCAGCGGATCCGAGGCGCTGGTGGATCCTCGTCATCGTGTCCTTCGCACAGTTCGTACTCGCCATCGACGGGTCGATCGTGAACGTGATGGGCCCGCGGCTGAAGGAGGCCATCGGTCTTTCGACCACCGGCCTGCAATGGGTGATGAACATCTACGTGCTGCTGTTCGGCGGGCTGCTGCTGCTCGGCGGGCGGCTCGCGGACGTGATCGGCCGCAAGCAGATCTTCCTGATCGGCCTGCTGGTCTTCACCGCGGCCTCGTTCGCGGCCGGTCTCTCACACACCGAGTCCGAGCTGCTGGCGGCGCGCGCGGTGCAGGGCCTGGCCGCCGCGGCGCTGTCCCCGGCCTCGCTGTCGATCGTCGTGACGGTCTTCCCAGATCCGAACGAGCGCAAAAAGGCCTTCGGCGTGTGGGGCACGATCATCGGCGTCGGGGCGAGCATGGGCACGCTGCTGGGCGGCGCGATCGCCGACGCCGACTGGCGGTGGGCGTTCTGGCTGAACGTGCCGATCGGTGTGATCGTCGCGGCGGGCACCTTCGCCTGGGTGCACATCCCGCGGCCGAGCGGCAAGCGTCCGTCGACCGACCTGCTCGGCGCGCTCACCGCGACCGGCGGCCTGCTGCTGCTGGTCTACGGCATCATCAACAGCAGCATCCACAGTTGGACCGCGACCGCCACCGTGACCAGCTTCGCGGTCTCCGCGGTGCTCCTGGTCGCGTTCGTGTTCATCGAGAGCCGCAGCAAGGCGCCGCTGGTTCCGCTGAGGCTGTTCCGTTCGCGGGCGGTGCTGGCCGGCGGGATGGGCGAGTTCCTGACCGCGGCGCTGATGATGCCGCTGTTCTTCATGCTGCCGCTCTACATGCAAGAAGTGCAGGGATACAGCCCGCTCAAGACCGGTCTGGCTTGGCTGCCGACCAGCCTCGGCATCATGATCTTCGCGAGCTTCGCGCCGAAGCTGATCATGAAGACCGGCCCGCGCACGATGTACCTGGCCGGAACCGGCGTGCTGGTCGCGGTGGTCGCGCTGGCGATCGGCATCCCGCTGCACGGCGGCTACGCGCGCTTCATGCTGCCGCTCTCGGCGCTGTTCGGGCTGGGACTGGTGCTGTGTCTCATCCCGACCCCGATCGTCGGCACGTCTCAGGCCACTGAGCAGGACGCGGGCACGACCTCGGCGCTGCTCAACGCCTCGACGCAGATCGGCGCGGGCTTCGGCATCGCGATCAGCGTCACGGTGCTCAACAGCCGGGTCTCCCACCTGCTGGAGGCGGGCCAGCCGTACCAGACGGCGCTGGTCCACGGCCTGAGCCGCGCATTCATCGTCCTGGCGGTGTTCCTCGGCCTGAGCATGCTCAACGGTTTCTTCACCTTCCGCGGCCTCGGCGGCGCGCCGCAGGGCGCCCCGGATGCAGGCCAGGCGGAGGGCGCCGTCGTCGCGGCAGCCGACCCCGCCCTCGAAATCGGCTGACCGCCGCCTGTCCTAACGGTCGCCGAACAGGCCGCCGGCCGTCCGCTCTCCCCGGACGCCGGCGGCCTTAGCGACGGAATGCAGGTCCGCCCGCAAGAGGCCGGAGCCAGCTAAGCGGCGGGCCCGACCGCGGCCACTTCGGCGACGGGCGAGTAGTGCGAGGCGTCACCCTTGATCGAGTAGCTCGGCTTGCCCTCGATGCCGAATGGGATGTCGCCGGCGACCGTCACTCGGTTGAGGCGGCGGGGCAAACCGTCGTAGTTGTCCACCGCGTAGTGCTGCGTGATGCGGTTGTCGAACAGGACCAACTGGTTGGGCGACCACCGCCAGCGCAGGATGTTCTCCGGACGGGTGACGTATGCCTGCAGCAGGTCGAGGATCTTGCGCGACTCGCTGACCGAGAGGCCTACGATCCGCTGCGCGAAGCCGCCGATGAACAGGCCGCGCTCGCCGGTCAGCGGGTGCACGCGCACGACCGGGTGGGCCGTCTGGTACTTGATCGAGGTGAACACCTCGCGGCGCTGGCGGGCCTCTTCGTCGAGGGATTCCTGCGGCACGGCGTAGTCGTAGTCGTTGGTGTGCACGGCCCAGAGCGTGTCGGCGAACGCGCGCAGCGGCTCGGGCAGGTCACGGTATGCCGCCGCGGCGTTGGCGATCAGCGTTTCGCCGCCGTACGGCGGGACCACGATGCTTCGCAGGGTGCTGACCTGCGGCGGGTTGAGCACGAAGGTCACGTCCGTGTGCCAGTGGTTCGCGACGCCCTGCTCGCTGTCTACCGGTAGCACGTTCGGCGCGCCCTCGACGGCGGGCACGGTCGGGTGCGCCGTGGTCAGCTCGCCGAACTGCCGGGCGAAGCGCTGCTGGCCCTCGTCGTCCAGATCGACTCCGGTGAACACCAGCGCCTTGTGCTCGTTGAGTGCGGCGCGGATCGCGGCCACGGTCTCCGAACCGAGAGGCTGAGCGAGATCGAGTCCTGAGATCTCGGCGCCAATGTGGGCGGTGACCTTGCGGACGGTCAGGTTGGCGGCGGCCGCGGCAGCCGGGCCGGAGCGAGCGGAGGCGTCGGGAGTGGTTGACGAGAGGGCACTGCCGGTGGGGGTGGAAAGCGTGACAGTCATGGTCGGTTGATCCTTTCGGGCTGATCAGGCGGGAACAAGAGCGGGGTCGGCAGCACTGGTACCGATCGCCGCGGCTACCGGATCGCGGAGCGCGACGTGCTGGTTGACGGGGCGCGGCAAGCCATATCGCTCGCGCAGGGTTTGTCCGGGCACGTATTCGGTGCGGAACAGGCCGCGGGCACGCAGCAGCGGGACAACGTGATCGACGAAGAGTTCGAGGCCTGACGGAAGCACCGCCGGCATGATGTTGAAGCCGTCCGCGGCGCCGCTCTCGAACCAGGACTCAATGGCGTCGGCGACCTGCTCGGGCGTGCCGGTGAACGTACGGTGACCGCGGCCGCCGCCGAGCCTGCCGATCAGCTGCCTGACGGTCAGCCGCTCGCGGCGGGCCAGGTCCACGATCAGCGCGTATCGGCTCTGCGCGCCCTGAATGTGCGTCTCAGGCGGCAGGTCGGCGGGCAGTTGCGCGTCGAGAGCGAGCCGTTCGATCGGGACCTGGAGCAGTTCGGCGAGGCGGCGCTGAGCGTGCCAGGGCACGATCAGGTCATCGAGTTCCTGCTCGCGGCGGCGCGCCTCGGCCTCGGTGTCGGCGATGACGGGCACGATGCCTGGTAGAACCTTGATTCCCTCCGGATCACGGCCGAGCGCTCTGGTACGGGCTTTGAGGTCGGCGTAGAACGATTGGGCATCCTCAAGGGTCTGCTGCGCGGTGAACACGGCTTCGGCGTAACGGGCCGCGAAGTCCTTGCCGTCCGCGGAGGAACCTGCCTGCACCAACAGCGGATAGCCCTGCGGCGTACGCGGCACGTTCAGCGCGCCCTCGACCGAGAAGAACCGGCCGCGATGCCGAGGCGGGTGGATCTTGTCGTTCTCACCCCAGGTCCCGGTTTCCTTGTCGCCAACGTAGACGTCGTCCTCCCAGCTGTCCCACAGCTTGAGCGCTACGTCCAAGAACTCCGCGGCGCGCTCGTATCGCTCGGCGTGCGCGGGGGCGTCATCGAGCCCGAAGTTGCGCGCGGCGGCGGCTCCGGCGGTGGTCACGATGTTCCAGCCGGCCCGGCCCGCGCTGATGTGGTCGAGCGAGCCGAACCTGCGGGCCAGGTTGTACGGCGAGTTGTAGGACGTCGACGCGGTCGCGATCAGGCCGATGTGCTCGGTAGCCGTTGCCAGCACGGTGAGCAGGGTCAGCGGCTCGATCACGCCGGCGGGCCGCTGCGCCACATCCTCGAAAAGCACCGGACCGTCGGCGAGGAACAGCGAGTCGAAGGTTCCGCGCTCGGCGATCCGGGCCAGTCGTTTGTAGTGCTCGATGTCCACATTGGCATGCGGGTCGCTCTCCGCCAGCCGCCAGGACGCCTCGTGATGGCCGGTGCTCATCAAGAACGCGTTCAGGTGCAGGGAGCGGGAGGAGCGGGACGGGGATTCGGACACGGTCAGTTCTCCTTCACGCCGAGCGCGGCGAGCAACCGCTCGCGGTACTCGGCCAACTGCGGGTCGCGGTAGGTGCGCGGATGCGGGAGTTCGACGGGCAGGTCCAGGCTCAGGCGGCCGCGGTCAAGCACCAGGACCCGGTCGGCGAGCACGATGGCCTCGTCGACGTCGTGGGTTACTAAGAGCACTGAGGGCCGGTGCCGCTCCCACAATTCGCGCAGCAGGGCGTGCATTTTGATCCGGGTCAGTGCGTCGAGCGCGCCGAACGGTTCGTCCGCGAGCAGCAGTTCCGGCTCCCAGACCAGGGAACGGGCCAGGGCGGCGCGCTGAGCCTCGCCGCCGGAAAGCTCGCGCGGCCAGGCGCGTTCGCGTCCTGACAGGCCCACCTCGCTCAGCGCGGCGCGGCCGCGTGACGCCGATTCCCTGCCGCCGCCTGGCGCGCCGAGCACGACGTTCTCAAGCAGTCGGCGCCAGGGCAGCAGCCGAGAGTCCTGGAAGGCGACGGAAATGCGGTTTGGTGCCTGGATCTCGCCGGATCCGGTGACATCGTGATCGAGCCCTGCGATAGCCCGCAGCAGGGTGCTTTTACCCGAGCCGCTGTGCCCGAGCAGCGCGACGAACTGTCCGGCCGGGATGTCCAGGTCGATGCTGTCCAGCACCGTCCGGTCACCGAAGGCCCGGGTCAGCGCGCCGAGGTGTACGGCGGGCCGGTTCAGTTGCGCAGTGCTCGAAGTGCCGGGGTTCAACTGCTGAGCGAGCGCCGCCATGTCAGCACCCTCCGTTCGATGAGGCGGACGATGCCGTCCGAGACGAATCCGAAGAAGCCGTATATCAAGAGGCCAAGCACGATGACGTCGGTCTGTCCGTAGTTCTGCGCCTGGAACATCATGTAGCCGAGTCCGCTGGTCGCATTGATCTGCTCGAGCACGACCAGGGAGAGCCAGGATCCTGTGACACCGAGCCGCAGGCCGACGAAGAAACCGGGCAGCGCGCCGGGAATGACGATCTGCCGGATGAACTGCCATCGGCTCAGGCCGAGCACCTCGGCCAGTTCGACGAAGCGGCCGTCGATGCCGCTCAGGGCCGCGTGCAGGTTCAGGTAGATCGGGATGTAGACGACGATCGCGATGATCGCCACCTTGAAGGTCTCGCCGATGCCGAGCCACAGGATGAACAGCGGGATCAGGCCGAGGGTCGGCACCGAGCGGTTGATCTGGACGGTGCCGTCGATCACCGCCTCGCCGATTCGGCTGAGGCCGGCGATGAGCGCGAGGGCCACGCCGACGATGAGGCCGATCGCAAAGCCCTGAGCTGCTCGCCAGAGCGAGTCGGTGGTGTCGGCGCGCAGGGTGCCGTGCAGCCAGCGGTCGACGCCGGTGTGCACCACGGTCCATGGCGCCGGCAGCACGCGTGGGTCGAGCAGGCCCGCTCCGCTCGCTATCGACCAGACGGCGAGCAGCAGCAGCGGCCCGAGCAGATTGGCGTAGGGCAGGCGGCGTCCGGGGCCGAGGCGGCGTACAGACCGGGTCCGGGCGGGCCGGCTGGTGGCACTAACGGCGGCGGCGGACGAGGCGAGGTTAGCCGCAGCAGTGGCCGGGCGCGCGGTCGGCGGCGCGGCCAGTTGCGGGGAGATCAGTTCGGTCACGTGGATCAGCTCCGGTACTGGGCGGCGACGGCGTCGGACGCGAGATGCTCGAAGCGGCGGTCGAAGAGCACGTCCGCCTTGAAGGACTTGACGAAGCCGCCCTCGGCGAGCAGGTCGATGGTCTCCTGCTCCCAGGCGATGGCCTCGTCCCAGCTCGGCGGGAACAGTGGCTTGCTGGTCAGCGCGATGATCCCCTTGGCCTGCGCCAAGGTGATGTTCTGCGTCTTGACGTAGTACTCCTCCTCCCAGGTCTCAGGGTTCTCCCACGCCCAGACCTGGCCCTTGGCCCACAGCGGGATGTAGGCGGCGATCGCGGCGGCCTTGCCCTTGTCGGCCAGCACGGACGCCGGCGCCCACAGGATGTTGAGAAGGTCCACCACGTCGGTGGAGATGGCGCGAGCGCCGTCGGACGCGTACCGGCTCAGGTACGAAGGGACCTGAGAAATCGCCAACGGCGCGATGTCGACCTGCCCGGCCTGCAATGCGGTCAGGAACTGGTTGCTGGTCAGATTCACCAACGTGACGTCGGAGTACTTGAGCCCGGCCTTCTTCAGCGCGCGCAGCAACACGACGCCTTGTGCCTGGCCCTGGGAGAAGGCGAGTCGCTTGCCGCGGAAGTCGGCCACAGCGCGGATATCGCTGCCTGGCTTGGTGGCGAAGATGTAGGCCGGTTTGCGGGTCAGGTCGACGGCCACGATCCTCGCGTCAAAACCCTGATAGTGCGCTTGGATGGGCGGAATGCCGGCGTTGTTGGCCACTTCCAGCGACCGGGCGCGAAAGGCGTTGATCACGTCGGGTCCGGCGCCGATGCTCGGCCACGCGGAGGCGGTGAACGGCAGGTTGGTCAGCAGCCCGGCGAGCTTGAGCTGGAGCTGCTGCAGACCGGTGTAAGACGCGATGCTCAGGCTGGTTCCAGCCGGTACGGACGAGGCCAGCGGAGAGTTGGTGGCCAGCGGCGTTCCCTCGGCGGCGGCCACGGCGCAGGAGCTGAGGCTGAGCGCGGCGCCGGTTCCCAGCAGCGCCTGGAGGAAAGCGCGCCGTTGCATGATGCCCGGTTTCGGCGCGGCTGGTCGGGCCCCAGAAGGCCGGGTCGCAGAGATCTCGGAGAAGGCACGGCTCGACAAGGAAGGGTCCTTACGTGGACAAGTAAATGCAGCGGAGGGCATGCCGGATCCCGCGCCGCAGGGCGGCAGCGAGCAGGCGTGGAACCCGAACAAGTCGGGTGATGGGTGCGGCGAAGTACCGCGGCACAAGTGGATCAGGCTGAAGGTGACCCGATCAGACCGCGCAGAACGGGTTCAGCGGCAACAGAAGGTGCGGCCGACGCGCATCAGGTCGATGACACGGCGCTTGGTCAGGCCGAGCTGCCGGGGCGGGAGCGCACGCGACGGCGCGGCGGTCGGGAAACCGCGGCGCTGAGGCGCCCGGCCGACCGGCGAAACTGTCGTCACGCTGCTCATGTGACCATGCTCGCGGCCCTGGGACAAACCTGTCAACATTCGGTTCTCTTGAAATAAGTCAGTGCAGATCAAAGTAAGTCAGGTTTATGCATGAATACCGCTGCTTTGCGCGGATCGGGCATCTTCGCACGCTGCCAGGAGCGCGAGCGGATCGCGGTAGAGGGCGTCGAGAATCACCGAGCCGCCGGCGATGGCGAGGATTGAGTCGGGGGCGAAGCCAGTCGGCACAACGGTCTGTGTGACATCCGCCAGGGACGACCAGGCACGCGTGCGTACCTCGTCGCGCAGAACACTGAGGTTGCCGTCGAGGAGCATGACCCCGGGTTCGACGACCACGACGAGTTCGGGGCCGAACACGTCGGTGAGCATCGCCGTCGCTCGGCCGATGTCGCGGGCTCGCTCGGCGAACAGCCGCAGCGCGCCGGGGTCGCCGTATCGGGCCGTCTCCAGCAGGAGCGGGAACTCGGGCTCCGTGATGATGCCCTCGTCGAACGCGCGTCGCGCTAGGGTCGGCTCGGAAAGAGCCGCCTGAAGGCAGCCGGCGCGGCCGCAGAAGCAGGGTTCGGTGTTGCCCGCCAAAGGCAGGTGCGCGATCGCGCCGGCCTGCGAGCGCGGGCCGTAGTGCACCGACTCGCCCGCCGCGAACGCCGCGTCGACGACGTTCCCGATGAACAAATGCATCACGCTGTTGCGGCCGCGAGCGACGCCGAACAACCGCTCCGCCTGCAACAGTGCGCGCGAGTGCCCGTCTACTTCGACCAGCAGCCCGGTGCGCTCTGCGAAGAGTTCTCGCAACGGCACGTCCCGCCAGCCGAGTAATCGGTGCTCCACAAGTGTTCCGGCTTCGCGGTCGACCCAGCCCCCAGTGGCGACGCCGAGACCAAGCGGAACTCTGCCCGCCGAGTGCTCCTCGAGCAGCCGCGCGAGGATTTCGCTGGCCCGCGAGACTACGGCCAGTGGCTCAGCCTCCGAGTGCGGCTCCTGGTGTTGCACAAGTACGCGGCCACGCAGATCGAGCAGAGCGATGGTGGTGTGCGCTACCGCGACGTGCACGGCCGCGACCAAGTACCCAGATATGTCGAGGTCGACCGGCATGTGCGGCCGCCCGACGCCCTTGGACCGGGTGGTCTGCGGAAGCTCGCGGATGAAGCACTGTTGCGCGAGTTCCGCGGTGTGCCCGGTCACCGATGCGGGGGAAAGACCGGTCAGCCTCGCGATGGTGCTGCGCGCGACCGGGCCGTGTTCGAGGACGGTGCGCAGTATCGAACCTGCGCTCACGCCCCGGCGGTAGCTGGGATCCCGACGATTCATTTGGTTTGCCTCCGACTGTCGCTGCGGCGCCGACATGGTCGGCGGCCGAAGCCGGGAGGCTCCGGGCCGCCTAATTCGGAGGCGGACAGATCGCAGCGCACTGACGCCGAAAGTCGACGTAGCGCCGCGAAGTAAGTCTGGCGGCCTGGGAAACCATGCCCAAGACGCTAGCAGGCGCCTTAAGCGCTGCCTAGATGCGCAGCTCAGCCGCTCAATATGCGAGACAGCCGGTTACCAAACAATTCGGCGGGTGAAATGGATTGGCCCGGCAGTGGATCGGTGCGGGAAATAGCTCGGGTTGCGAATTAATCGACGCGGCGCGCGTGGTTGTCAGCCGCTCAGTACCTTCGTGTTTAGCAGAGCTTTGACGGCGCTACGGCTGCGTTGCTGCCCAAGCGCGGCGCGCGGGGCCTCGCGCAGCAGCGCCGCACCCCAATAGGCCACTGAGGCGGGCAGCGCGTGCCGGCGGCGGTAGAGCTTGACCCGATTGCTCATCAGCAGCGTCCACAACTCGGGTGACACCTTTGATTCACCGCCGATATGTGTCGCCGCCGCCTTCGGCGCGAGCCGGGTGAGGAACCCGCGATCCCTGGCCCGCAAGGCGAATTCCGTTTCCTCCGAATAGAGGAAGAAGGACTCGTCCCAGGACCCGCACGCGTCAAGACAGGCCGCTGAGATGAGCATGATCGCACCCGTCGCCCAGTCCGCCACCGCAGGACGCTGATAAGACGACTCGTCCATGACCAACTCTCCGAGCGGCGCGAACCGGCCGGCCCGGGCGCCGAGCGTAGCCTCACCAAGGGCGCGCAGCAGCGTCGGCTCGCGGCGCAGCGAGTGCGCGAGGTTGCCCTCCTCGTCCACGATGCGCGGAACCACGATGCCGGTGCGCGGCCCGGCCCCATCACCGGCCGACGCCGCACTATCGACGAACTCGTACATCGCCGCGACGGCGCCCGGATGCAAGCGGATATCCGGATTCAGCACCAGCGCCGCGTCGAATTTCTCGGACTGCGCCAGCGCCGCGTTGATCCCGCCCGCGTAGCCGAGATTTCCGCCGGTGTTCACGACCTGGCAGCGCAGCTCGCAATTCTCGTTCGCCCACCGCTCGACCCGCGCGGTGGTGTCGTCCGCGGAGTCATTGTCCGCGACCACCAAATGCCAGTCCAGACCCTCAAGTCCAGGCCGCAGCGACGCGAGCAGGCCGTCGATCACCTTCGCGCTGTTCCAGGTGACCACCAGGACCGCGATTGCCGGCATGCGCCGCTCCCCTATTTCCGTTCCGTCGCCGCGGCCGCCGCCGCGCGGCTGCTCTCGTCCCGCAGCCAGGTGGTGAAATCCCCGGCCTTGACCGCCCGCCGGGCGCGCGACCTGGCGATCGCCGTCACGATCACGAACCACGCCAACCGCGGTCCGTTGCGCAGCGGCGCCTCGCGAAGCAGATCTCTGAGATCCGCCTTGCTGGTGCGCGACCCGGGCAGCTGCGTCTGGTCGGCCGCCTGGGTGGTGACCGTCATCGAGCGCACCCGCCGCCGCAGGAGATCTCCAAGCGTACGCGGCGGATAGACTACAACTTGCGCACGCTCGACCACGCTGCGTTCCTGCGGCGTGAAGGACAGCGACGCGGCGAGATCATCGCCCATCAGTTCCGGCAACGCGGCGATCCGGGCGTGGCCCTGCGCGGACAACGCGATCACGCCGCGCCCGAAAAGTCCTTGCTGCACCACCGGTAACCGTTCCCAGATCTGGTAGTACCAGCGCACCGTCCACGGGCAACCGTCCAACGGCGTGATCCGCTTTGGTGCCGCAGCGTGAACACCCGGCTGCGAAACTGCTCTGGCCAGCGACAACACGGCATCAGTGGTTAACTCAACGTCAGCATCCACATACAGCCGTGGAAATCCGGCCGCGTGTTCGTCGCCGAGGCGCAGGGCGCGGTGCTTGTTCGGCACCGGTGTCTCGATTACCCGCACATTAGGGTATTTTGCGGCGACTTCCACCGTCTCGTCGCTGCAACCGTTAGCCACCACAAGGACTTCTAGGCCATCTGCCTGGGCAGACAGCTCCGACAGACTGTCGGCAACCAGACCCGAAAGGAGTCGTCCCAGCACTGCGGCCTCGTTGTGTGCGGGCACTACCACGCTTATCACAGAAGGCAGTATCAGTGGCGCGTCATGGCTTGTCCACGCGTTGCCGAAAATCACTGTGCGCTTGCCGGTCGGCTCCGGCGCGTGTCCGGCTGCGGCGCGCGCCCGCTGAGGTGCGGAGAACTTCCGGTCAATTTGCGGCGGGGACTACGAATTCTGTTCGATCACGCTATGTTGGGCATCGCCGGACCGAGGTTCGCTGAACCGGGGTTCGTGTAGGTGGGTGTTAGGTGGTGGGAGCCGGCAGGGCTTGCTGTGCAGTGTTCTTGACGACTGCGCGTGGCGATCGCCCGCGCTGAAGCATGTGTGGGGGGAGACCGGTGACGGTCCTGAACGTTTTGACGTCCGAGCGAAGAACCAGCCAGGACGTGCGTACCGGGCGCTACGAGCGCACCAGGGTCTATTTGAGGACCCTGCTTTTCGCGGATGCGGTCGCGGCGCTGGTGGGGGCGCTGGTGGCCTACGCGCTGCATCCTGATGGCAGCGACTCGGCGAATTTTTCCATACTCCCGCTGCGGCTCGCCGTGGTGCTGATGCCGGTGTTCTGGGCGCTGGCCCTGTGGCTGCAGCGCGCGTACGACCGACGGCGGGTCGGCATGGACGCGGAACTCTACCGAAAGGTGCTCGGCGCGTCCGGATTGCTGGCCGCCGGGCTGGCGGCCAGCGCGCTGCTGGTGGACAGCATGTCGTTGTTCCGCCAGGTGATCGTCGCGATCCCGCTGGCGGCGGCGCTGACCCCGATCGCCCGCACGGCGGCTCGGGCCGGTTTGTCCCGGGCTGGGCTGAATGTGGAGCAACGCAAGGTTCTGCTGGTCGGGCATGCCAGGTCGGTGGCCGGATTCGCGGCGCAGGTGCGGCCGAACCGGGCGCCCTGGCTCCGCATCGTCGGCGCGTGCCTGGTCGGTCCGACCGAGCCCGAGGAGGAGGAGAACCTGGCGATCAGCGTCCAGGGGGACCTCAGCTCGGTCATCGAGACCGCGACGGCGATGGAATGCGACGCGGTGGTAGTGCTCAACTGCCCGGAGGTGGACGGCCCGGCGCTGCGCGAGCTGTCCTGGCGGCTACACGATCAGGGCATCGACCTGGCCATGGTGCCGGTGCTCGTGGGCGTCGCCGCCGAGCGGATCCTGGTGGACAACGTCGACGGCCTGCCGCTGATGCACATCCGCGCGCCGATCCTGGCCGGCCCGGTGCGCGCCGTCATGGAGGGGATCGAGCGCGCGATCGCGGCCGTCGCCCTACTCTTGCTTTCGCCACTCATGCTGGCGCTCGCCGTCACGGTGCGGGTCACCAGCGCGGGTCCGGCCTTCTTCCGCCAGGTGCGGGTGGGGCTCAATGGCGCGGAGTTCGTCTGCCTGAAATTCCGCACGATGGTCGCCGACGCGGAGCGGTTGCGCGAGCAGCTCGAGCACCTGAACGAGAAAAGCGACGGCGTGCTGTTCAAGATCCGGCGCGACCCGCGGATCACCAAAGTGGGCCGGATCCTGCGCAAGTGCTCGCTGGACGAGCTGCCGCAGCTGATCAATGTGCTGCGCGGTGAGATGTCCCTGGTGGGTCCGCGCCCGCCGCTGCCCGAAGAGGTCGCGCAGTACACCGAAGAGGTGCGCCACCGGCTGGCGGTCAAGCCCGGAATCACCGGGCTGTGGCAGGTCAGCGGCCGCTCGATGCTGTCCTGGGACGAATCGGTGCGCCTTGACCTGAGCTACGTGGAGAACTGGTCGCCGCAGCTGGACGCCAAGATCCTGCTGCGCACGACCTCGGCGGTGGTGCGCGGCACCGGCGCGTTCTGACGCTGAAGAGCTGTTCCAAAATCCTTGGGGGGAAAGCTAGTGACCCGTTCCACCGGACAATCTGACACGCCGCCGGAGCCGCTTGGGGTCGCCGTGATCGGCGCCGGCTACTGGGGCCCGAACCTGGTGCGCAACTTCCAGGCCTCGTCCTCGTTCCGGCTGCGCTGGCTGTGCGACCTGGACGTCAACCGGGCGCGCAAGGTGCTCGGCAACTACTCGACGGTAGAGACCACCGCCGACTACGCGAAGGTGCTGGCCGACGAGACCGTCACCGCGGTCGCTATCGCCACACCCGCGGCCACGCACAAGGATCTCGCGCTCGCCGCGCTCGAGGCCGGCAAGCACGTGCTGATCGAGAAGCCCCTCGCCGCGACCTACGCCGATGGCAAGATCCTGGTCGAGGCGGCCGAACGGCGCGGGCTGACCCTGATGTGCGACCACACCTACTGCTACACGCCCGCGGTCACCAAGATCAGGGAGCTGATTCACGAGGGCTCCCTCGGCGAGTTGCACTTCTTCGACTCGGTGCGGATCAACCTCGGCCTGGTGCAGCGGGACGTGGACGTGCTGTGGGACCTGGCCCCGCACGACCTGTCGATCCTGGACTCGGTGCTGCCCGAAGGCGTCGAGCCGGTGGCGGTCGCGGCGCACGGCGCGGACCCGATCGGCGCCGGGCGCGCCTGCGTCGCGTATCTGACGCTGCGCCTGACCGGCGGCGCGATCGCGCACGTGCACGTCAACTGGCTCTCGCCGACCAAGGTGCGCACCACGATCATCGGCGGTTCGAAGCGGACGCTGGTGTGGGACGATCTGAACCCCGCGCAGCGCGTCGCGGTCTTCGACCGGGGCGTGGACCTGGCCAATGTCAGCGAGATCGGCGCCGAGGCGCGGCGGGAGATGCAGATCTCGTACCGGGCCGGCGACATGACCGCCCCGGCGCTGCTGGAGCGCGAGGCGCTGGGCGCGATGGTCGAGGAGTACGCCGCCGCGATCCGCACCGGACGCCGGCCGCTGACCGACGGCCGCGCAGGCCTGCGGGTGCTTGACGTGTTGGAAGCGGCCTCGCGCAGCCTGGAGTTCCAGGGCGCCGTGATCGGCCTCAAAGGGTGGGAGTAGAACAACGTGACGCAGCAAGAAGCGCTCGGCCGGGTCCTGGTGACCGGCGGCGCGGGCACGATCGGGTCAAACCTGGTGGACCTGCTGGTCCGGGAGGGCGCCAGCGAGATCCGGGTGCTCGACGACTTCACCCGCGGCCGCCGGGAGAACCTGGCCTGGGCGATGCAGAACGGCGCGGCATACCACAGCTCAGTGCGGGTGATCGAGGGCGACATCCGGGACGCGAAGCTGGTTCACGAGTCGACTCAGGGCGCTGACCTGGTCTTCCACCTGGCCGCCATCCGGATCACCCAGTGCGCGCAGGAGCCGCGGCTGGCCAACGAGGTCCTGGTCGACGGCACGTTCAACGTGCTCGAGGCCGCGGCGGCCTACGGCGTGCGCAAGGTGATCGCCTCGTCCTCGGCCTCGGTGTATGGGCTCGCCGAGTCCTTCCCTACGGCCGAGAACCACCACCCCTACAACAACGACACCTTCTACGGCGCGGCCAAGGCCTTCAACGAGGGCATGCTGCGCAGCTTCCACTCGATGTACGGGCTCGACTATCTCGCGCTGCGGTACTTCAACGTGTACGGCCCGCGGATGGACGCGCACGGCAAGTACACCGAGGTGCTGATCCGCTGGATGGAGCGGATCGAGGCCGGCCAGCCGCCGTTGATCTTCGGCGACGGCGAGCAGACGATGGACTTCGTGGACGTGCGGGACATCGCGCGGGCGAACCTGCTGGCCGCCCGCTCCCCGCTGACCGACGAGGTCTTCAACGTGGCCCGCGGCGAGGAGACCAGCCTCAAGGAACTGGCCGCCGCGCTGCTGCGCGCCATGGACGCGGACGGCCTCGACGTCGAGCACGGCCCCGAGCGCGCGGTCAACGGCGTGACCCGGCGGCTGGCCGACATCTCGGCGGCCGAGCAGAAGCTGGGCTTCCGGGCCGAGATCGGTTTGGATCAGGGCCTGCGTGACCTGGTCGAGTGGTGGCGGGCGCAGCGATCATCGGAAGCTCAGCGATCGACGGAAACACCCTGATGACCGGCGCAGCGGCGGGCGACCGCATCCCGGTGATGATCCCCTGGCTGGGCAAGGCCGAGGCCGACGCCGCGGCTGAGGCCGTGCTCTCCGGCTGGGTCGCGCAGGGGCCGCGGGTCGCGCGCTTCGAGGTGGAGTTCGCGGCGCGGGTCGGTGCGCGGCATGGTGTCGCGGTCAGTTCGTGCACCACGGCGCTGCACCTGGCGCTGGTGGCTTGCGGGATCGGGCCGGGCGACGAGGTGATCGTGCCCTCGTTCTCGTTCATCGCGACGGCCAACGCGGTGCGCTACGTAGGCGCCACCCCGGTTTTCGCCGATGTAGACCTGGAAACCGGCAACCTGACGCCGGAGACGGTCGAGCCGGTGCTCACCGACCGTTCCCGCGCCGTGCTGCTGGTGCATCAGGGCGGCATGCCTGCCGACGTGGACGCGATGCGCACGCTGTGCATCCGGCACGATCTGGAGTTGGTGGAGGACGCGGCCTGCGCGATCGGCTCGCAGTATCTAGGCAAGCCGGTCGGCGCCGGTTCGGCGATCGCGGCCTGGTCTTTCCACCCGCGCAAACTGCTGACCACCGGCGAAGGCGGCATGCTGACGCTGGATCGGGAGGACTGGGCGCAACGCCTGCGCCGGCTGCGTGAGCACGCCATGGATCTGTCGGCCGCGGCTCGCCACGCCAGTGCGGGTCCGACGTTCGAGAGCTACCTGGAGACCGGCTTCAACTACCGGATGACGGACATTCAGGCGGCGGTCGGCCTGGTGCAGTTGGAGAAGCTGGACGCCATGGTCGAGCGCCGCCGCCAGCTGGCGAGTCGCTACTACGAGCTGCTGGCCGGCATCCCGGGGCTGAGCCCGGTGCGCGATCCGGAGTACGGCCGCAGCAACTTCCAGTCGTTCTGGGTGCTGCTCGATCCGGCGCAGTTCCCGGGCGGCAGCCGCGACGCCACGCTGCACCGGCTCGCGGCCGCGGGCGTCTCGGCGCGGCGCGGAATCATGGCCTCGCACCTGGAGCCCGCGTATCAGGGGGCTGATCACATCCCGCTGCCGAACACCGAGCGGCTGACCCGCGACTCGCTGATCCTGCCGCTCTTCCACGCACTGACCGAGGCACAGCAGGAACACGTCGTCGACGTGCTGCGCAAGCCCGCGGACGACGCGGCATAGGGATCAAGGCCATGACCGCCACCAGTGAATTGTTGATCGTCGGCGCCGGCGGCTTCGCGCGGGAGACCGCGCAGGCCGTGGCCGCGATCAACGCCGTGCGGCCGACTTGGCGGCTGCACGGTTTCCTGGACGACGACCCGCTGCTGCACGGGCGGCGGGTCGACGGGCTGCCGGTGATCGGTGGCACGGATCTGGTGTACTCACTGCCGAATGCGCGCGTCGTCGTGTGCGTCGGCAATCCCCGCAACTACCTCACCCGTGCCCGCATCGTCGAACGGCTCGGTCTTCCGGCCGATCGCTATGCCACGATTCTGCATCCTTCCGCCGATATCTCGGGCGACAGCGTCATCGGCCCCGGTAGCGTGCTTCTCGCTCAGGCGGTGTTGACCGCCGCAGTCACTGTTAGCGCGCACGTCGCCGTCATGCCGCACGCCGTCCTCACGCACGACGTGACGGTAGACGACTTCGCGACGATCGCCTCGGGCGTGCGGTTCGGCGGCGGCGTGCGCGTGCAGCGCGGGGCGTACCTCGGTTCCGGGGCGCTGATCCGCGAGCAGGTCAAGATCGGCGCCTGGTCACAAGTCGGCATGGGTTCGGTCGTCCTGCAGGACATCCCGGACGGACAGGTGTGGGTCGGCAACCCCGCACGCAAACTCCGCGACATCGCGGTCGACATCCCCGAAAGGCTGGCTTAGGCGATGGCTCAGGCAGACCCGATCCCGTTGGTGGATCTCAAATCGGCGCATGCCGAGATCGCCGACGAGGTCGCGGCGGGCTTCGAGAAGGTGCTTGCCACCACCGGTTTCATCGGCGGGCCGCAGGTCGCGGCCTTCGAAGAGGAGTTCGCGGCGTTCAGCGGGGTGCGGCACTGCGTCGGCGTCGCCAACGGCACCGACGCGGTCGAGCTGGCGTTGCGCGCGGCCGGCGTGCGGCAGGGCGACGAGGTCGTGCTGCCCGCGAACACCTTCATCGCGAGCGCTGGCGCGGTGGCGCGGGTCGGTGCGGTGCCGGTACTCGTGGACTGCGATCCGGACAGCTATCTGATCGACGTGCAGGCCGCGGTCGCCGCGGTCGGCCCGCGCACGGCCGCGGTCCTCCCGGTGCACCTTTACGGCCAGCACGCGCCGGTCGAGGAGCTGACCGAGAAGCTGGCCGGCAGCAACGTGCGCGTGGTCGAGGACGCCGCGCAATGCCAGGGGGCGACCCGCGGCGGGCGGGGCGCGGGATCGGGCACCGGCGCGATCGCCGCGACGAGCTTCTATCCCGGCAAGAATCTCGGCGCGTATGGCGACGGCGGCGCAGTCGTCACCGATGACGCCGACATGGCCAAGACCGTCAGGGCAATCGCGAACCACGGCGGCCTAACCAAATACAGCCACGACCTGGTCGGCTTCAACAGCAGGCTCGACGCGCTCCAGGCCGTCGTGCTGCGCCTGAAGCTGCGCAAGCTTCCAGCTTGGAACGCCGCCCGCCGCGCCGCCGCAGCGCGTTACGCCGAGCTGCTTGCGGACGTGCCCGGCATCGCGCTTCCGGCGACCTTGGCAGACAACGAACACGTCTGGCACCTCTACGTCGTGCGCATCGACGCTTTCGACGGCGACCGCGACCGGCGCGACGCCCTCGTCGCGAACCTCAACGCCCAGGGCATCGGCGCCGGCGTGCACTACCCAGCCGCCCTGCACCTGACCCCGGCCTTCTCCCATCTGGGTTATCCGGTCGGCAGCTTCCCCAACGCGGAAGCCGCCGCCGCACGCATCGTCTCGCTCCCGCTCCATCCGCACCTCACCGCCGCACAACAAGAACGCGTGGCCGAGGCCTTCACGGCGGCGCTGGGCTAATTGGATCGCGCTGAATCGGATCGGCTGAGGAGACAAGCAGTGGTGAGTACGCACAGGCGGCGGTTAGGGCGTAAGCGAGTACTGATACTCGTCGTCGCGGGCGTCTTGATCGGTACCGGCGGCGCCCTCGCCGCGACCCTCGGCTCCGGCGGCGGTGGCACCACGCCGATCGCCGCATCGACGGCGTCGGCCGCCGCTCACACCTCGTCGCCCACGCCGAACCCGCCGCGCGCGAGCTCGCCGCGATCCCCCTCCGCCCACGCCGCGCCCAAGGTTTCCGGTTCGGCGACGCTTGGCGCCGGCAAAGCAGCGGGGGCCGGCTGCACCAGCCCCGCCGCGTGCGGATTCCCGGCCGCTGCCAACACCGGACCGCGCACCGCGTCGTTTTCCTCGCATTCCGGCAACATCTCGATCCGGGACAACGGAACGACCATCAGCGGCTGGAATCTGAACGGCTCGCTGGACATCTACGCGGACAACGTCACCGTCATCGACAGCAAGATCGACACGACCAACTGGTGGGGCATCAACCTGCGCCCTGGTCATAGCGGCCTGCGTATTCTGCACACCCTCATCACCGGTACTCCCGGAAAAGGTCCTGACAACGGCGGCGAGGACTACGCGGTCTCGAACATGAGTGACGGATCCGTGGAAGTCGGCTGGAGCAACCTGTCGGTTATGGGGAACACACTTTCGGTTGGCCACGGCTATATCCATGATAATTATGTGCACGACCTGGTGCCGTTCATCGCCAGGAACGGAAATTATGAGCACACTGACACGATAATCAGTGAGGGCGGCGATACCGGCGGCCTGCGCATCGAGCACAACACGCTGCTCAATCCGATCGACGTCAACCACGGGGCGTCCTCGGTCATCGGCCTTTACTCGGACTCCGGCGCGGTGACCGACACCAGCATCAAGAACAACTGGATGGCGGGCGGCGCGTACGCGCTGTACGCCGGCGGGAACAGCTCGGCGCGAATCACAGTCTCCGGCAACGTCTTCTCGGACGAGTACTGGCCGGAGTGCGGCTACTACGGCGCCATCACTTATTGGAACGCCGCCGGATCCGGAAACGTGTGGGCCGGCAACACGTTCCGTAACGGCTCGGCGGTAGCGCCCGCCTAGCCCTCATCACTCAAAGCGACTGATAACGGTCACCGGGCACACCCACGGTGACGAAATCCAAGCACCAGATGAAGGTCTCGCAACAATGTCCGCGTTTGGCTGTCAATATCGAAAACCGTCGCTATCTTTAGCACTGTATGTGTGTGGCGAGGACCTTCCATTCATCTTTTCTAGGCCCGGGGTGGGCAATGCACGCTAAGCTATTATCAGTATTCTTCGAAAAGTACCGTCGCGCAAGGGCCAGAAACAGAATTCTGATTCCCGCGGTGATCCTCGGCGTGCTGGCCGCGCTGGCCGGACCCGCGATCGTGGCGCAGGCGACGGACCCCTGCGGCTCCGGCTCGAACCCGATCGTCTGCGAGAACTCGCAGCCGGGCACGCCGATGAGCCAGTGGTACTCCCCCAGCGCGTATGGCGACATCCAGGGCTTCTCGACCGCCGAGAGTGTGCAGCCGGGGCAGACCATCAGCTTCAAGGTCAGCTCGCCGGCCAGCTACCAGGTGGAGATCTTCCGGCTCGGCTGGTACGGCGGCGACGGGGCCAGGCTCATGCCGTCCTCGCCCACCACGGCCTTCCCGGCGATCACCCAGCCAACCTGCGCCCGCGAGTCCGCCACCGGGCTGACCGACTGCGCCAACTGGACCGTAACCGCGACATGGAACGTGCCATCCGACGCGGTCTCCGGGGTGTACCTGGCTGAACTCGACCAGACCGACGGCAAGGGCCTCATGCCGTACCCGTTCGTGGTCACGAACCCCAGCAGCCACTCCAACATCGTGGTGCAGACCTCGGACCAGACGTGGCAGGCGTACAACATGTACGGCGGCGACGACCTGTACCAGGGCAACGGCCCGGCGCCCGACGGCCGCGCGTACGCGGTCAGCTACAACCGGCCGCTGAACGTCTCCGGCTCGAACGGGATCTTCGGGTCCGAGTACCCGATGCTGCAGTGGCTGGAGCGCAACGGCTACGACGTGAGCTACCTGAGCGGCGTCGACGTGTCCACGCAGGGCAGTCTGCTGCTCAACCACAAGGTCTTCATGTCCTCTGGCCACGACGAGTACTGGAACCAGGCGCAGTGGGACGCGGTGACCGCGGCCAAGCACGCCGGGGTCAACCTCGCCTTCTTCGCCGGCAACGACGTCTTCTGGAAGACCAGGCTCGCGGCCAGCAACGTGGACAGCGCGGCCAACCGCACCGTGGTCTCGTACAAGATGACCAAGATGGAGTTCCCGCAGCCGGACGGCATCGCGGACCCCAGCGGCCAGTGGACCGGAACCTGGATGGACCCGGCGGGGGCGGGCATCGGCGGCAACCTGCCGCAGAACCAGCTGACCGGCACGCTGTTCGACGTGAACGGCTACAACGCCGAGGCGATCACGGTCGCCTACCCGTACAGCACCGACCGGTTGTGGCGTAACACGCAGGCCGCGTCGCTCCAGCCAGGTCAGACCTACACGATGCAGACCGGAACGCTGGGCTACGAGTGGGACAGCGACGTACAGAACTCGGTGCGGCCGTCCGGCGAGATCGACATGTCCTCGACGACGGTCAACCTCACCAACGGCACGCTGCTGAAGGACTACGGCAACGTCTACGGCAACGGCACCGCGACGCACAGCCTGACCGAGTACCGCGATCCGTCCGGCGCCCTGGTCTTCAGCTCCGGCACCGTGCAGTGGGCCTGGGGTCTGGGCACGACGCACTTCGACCTCGCCACTAACGAGGACCCGGTGCAGGAGCAGGCGACCGTGAACCTGCTCGCCGACATGGGCGTGCAGCCGGTCACCTTGCAATCCACTCTGGTCGGGGCGAGCCAGTCCGCTGACACCTCCGGCCCGACCGTCAACGTGGCCTCGCCGAGCTCCGGCTCCACCGTCCCGGCGATGTCTCCGGTTACCGTCAGCGGCACCGCCACCGACAACGGCGGCGGCGTGGTCGCGCGGGTCGAGGTCTCCGTCGACAACGGCACCACCTGGCTGCCGGCCACCGGTCTCGGCAACTGGAGCTACAGCTGGACGCCGACCCAGACCGGCAACTTCACCATCCAGGTACGCGCCGAGGACGACAGCGACAACGTCGGCAGCACGGTCAACATCCCGGTGACCGTCGGCCCGCAGAGCTGCCCGTGCTCGATCTTCCCGAACTCCGCCACGCCGACCAAGCCGGACAGTGGTGACGGAACCTCGGTCAACGTCGGCGTGAAGTTCGCGACCACCGTGTCTGGCGCGGTGACAGGTGTGCGCTTCTACAAGGCGAGCACCAATGTCGGCACGCACACCGGCAGCCTGTGGACCTCCACCGGCACCCTGCTCGGCAGCGTGACGTTCAGCAACGAGACGGCCTCCGGCTGGCAGACCGCCTCGTTCGGGCAACCGATCCCGGTCAGCGCGAACACCACGTACGTGGTCTCCTACCTCGCGCCCAGCGGGCACTACTCCGCCGACGCGAACTACTTCAGCAACCAGAACGCCGGCCTCGCGCCCATCACGGCGCTCCAGGCCACCGGCCCGTCACCGAACGGCATCTACAAGTACGGCGCCGGCACGGCGTTCCCGAGCACCGGGTTCAACAACACGAACTACTACGTAGACGCGGTGTTCCAGTCGAACGTCACCAGCACCACCCCGCCGACGGTGACCTCGACACAGCCGGCTTCCGGCGCGACGGCGGTCCCGGTCAACGCCCCGATCACCGCGTCGCTGAGCGAGGGCATCAACGCCAGTACGCTGAAGTTCACGCTCAAGGACCAGAACGGCGTGACGCAGTCCGGCTCGGCCAGCTACGACCCGGTCGGGCACGTGGCGACCTTCACGCCGAACGGCCAACTGGCGATGAGCACCACGTACACGGCCACCGTGAGCGCCACGGACCTGTGGGGCAACGCGATGACGAGCCCGTACACGTGGTCCTTCACCACGGCGAACACGCCGCCGGCCTTCACCTGCCCGTGCTCGATCTTCAACGGCGCGGGGGCCCCGGCGAACGTGAACACCAGCGATGCCAAGTCGGTCGAGGTGGGCGTCAAGTTCCAGTCCGCGGTCGCCGGCTACGTGACCGGGGTGAACTTCTATAAGGGCTCGAAGAACACCGGCACGCACACCGGCAGCCTGTGGAGCGCCTCCGGCAGCCTGCTGGCGAGCGGCACCTTCACCGGTGAGTCGGCCTCCGGCTGGCAGACGCTCACGTTCTCCTCGCCGGTCGCGATCACGGCCAACACGACCTACATCGCGTCCTACCACGCACCGGTCGGCTACTACTCGTCGAGCGGCGCGTACTTCACCTCGGCCATCACCTCCTATCCGCTGACCGCCCTGCAGTCCACGTCGACTTCGGGCAACGGTCTCTACCTGTACGAGGCCGGCTCGACTCAGCCGCCGAGCAACAGCTTCAACGCCACGAACTACTGGGTGGACGTGAGCTTCACGACGACGCCGCCCAGCGGTTCCAGCGGTGGTGCCTCGACGGCGGCGGCAACGTCCGACGGCTCGGTGACCCCGGCGGTAGATGCGCTCGGCCCGGACAAGGACGACATCGTCACCTCGACGACGGGTGTCGCAGACGCCGTACACCCGCCGACGGTGACGTTCGCGGAGCCGATCGCGCCGCAGAGCCTGCGGATCAAGGTGGTCACCACCGAGGGAACGCAGGGCACTGAATCGCCTGCGGGCACGTCGGTAGCCGGTACGCTGTCTTACAACCCGGCGACTCAGACGGCTTCGTTCCGGCCGGACGCGCCGCTGCGTCCCGGTGCGATCTACCGGGCGGTGGCGACGGCGAACGGCTTGACCGGCAAGGCGATCGCGCCGATCGACTGGACCTTCCGCCAGGCTGTCCCGGGCAGCGCGGCTCCGGCCCACCTGCCGAAGATCCCGCCGAACGGCCAGGTGCCGCAGGTCGTCGCGCTCAGCACCGAGGGCGACAGCTGGCGGCGCACCGACCCGGTGCCCCCGACCGATGTCTAACCGATAAGAACACGAAGACAGTGTCAGATTAGGAGCAGGAGGCCCCGCCCTATGAGCTCGGTCAGCGTCGTCATCCCCTGTTACCGCTACGGGCATTTCCTGGAGCAGTCCGTGGGCAGCGCGCTGACCGAGCAGGACGGGGTCGACGTCAAAGTCCTGATCATCGACGACGCCTCGCCCGACGACTCCGCCGAAGCCGCCCACCGGCTGGCCAAGGCGGACTCGCGGGTCGAGGTCCTGGTCCACGAACGCAACAAGGGCCACCTGGCGACCTACAACGAGGGCCTGCTGGAGTGGGCGGACGGCGACTACACCGTGCTGTTGTCCGCCGACGACAGACTGACCCCGGGCGCCCTCGTCCGCGCCGCCGCCCTTCTCGACGCGCATCCCAACGTCGGCTTCGTGTACGGCCATCCGCTGCGTTTTGCAGCGGACCAGCCCCTGCCTCCCGCGCGAACGGAGGGCGGGGGCTGGTCCGTCTGGCCGGGCAAGTGGTGGCTTGAGCGACGCTTCAAAGCCGGCCACGGCTGCATCACCTCCCCCGAGGTGGTGGTCCGCACGGACCTGCAGCGCAAGCTCGGCGGATACGACCCGCGCCTGCCGCACTCCGGCGACATCGAGATGTGGATGCGGTTCGCGGCGCACGCGGACGTCGGCTACCTCAAGGGCGTCGACCAGGCGTACTACCGCGTGCACAGCGCGAGCATGTCCCAGACGGACTTCTCCGGTCAGCTCGACGACCTTCGCCAGCGCAAGGCGGCCTACGACGCAGTGCTCGAACATGCCGCGCAGTTGCCGGCCGCCGACCGCGACCGCCTCGCCGCCACCGTGAACCGCAAGCTCGCCCGCCAGGCCCTCTGGCGGGCCGCGCGCGCCTACGACCGCGGCCGCACCGAGCAGGTCCCCGTCGACGAACTCGTCGCCTTCGCAGCGGCCTGTCACCCGGCCTACCAGCGCCTGCCGGAATTCGCCGGCCTCTGCGTACGCCGCCGAATCGGCACGAAGACCATGCCGTACCTCCAGCCGCTCGTCGTCACCGCGTATGCGCATCACGCTCGCGAACGCCTGTGGTGGCGCAGCTGGCGACGTACCGGCATCTGACCGATCTTGCCTATCTCGCGCTCCCCCGCGACCATGGAGAGATGAGTGGCTTCGAAACCCGCTTCGAGACGCTGATCGAAAAGAAGATCCGCGAAGCCGCCGCACGCGGTTCCTTCGACGAGTTGCCGGGCCGCGGAAAGCCGCTCGCGGACGCCGGCCCGTACGACGAGGACTGGTGGCTCAAGGAACTAGCCAAACGCGAGGAAGTCGGTCCGTACGCGCTCCCCGTCCCGCTGGCGCTGCGCCGCGAGGCCCAGGACCTCACCGCGGGGCTGACGAAGGCGCGCAGCGAGCGCGAGCTGCGCAAGATGGTCGCGGACTACAACGCGCGCGCGGAAAAGGCCCGCCGCCGCCCGCACCCCGGCCCGTCGGTCGTCATTCCGAGCGTTGACGTGGAGCAGGCCATCGCCGCCTGGCGAGAGCGCCGCACGTGACGACGGACACGCCTGCCCGACAGCGCGCGGAGATGTTCCTGCCGACCGATCAAGACCCTCGCGAAAACGGCCCGCAACCGAGCGGCGAACGCTCGACGCTCGCCGAGTTTCTGCGGCGCCAACGTGAAACGCTCAAGCTCAAGTGCGCCGGCCTCGACGCCGAGCAGCTCGCCCGCCGCGCCGTCGAGCCCTCCACCCTCTCGCTGCTCGGTCTGGTCCGGCATCTGGCGGAGGTGGAGCGGATCTGGTTCCGCCGCTGCCTCGCCGGGCAAGACGTGCCGTCCCTGTACCGCTCAGCCGAGGCGCCGGACGGCGATTTCGATGGCGCGACACCTGATGCCGCCGCCGTCGCCGAGGCGTGGAAGGCCTGGCACGCGGAAGTCGCCTTCGCAGACCACTTCATCGCTACCGCGCCGGATCTCGAAATCACCGGGCCGGATCCGAACAAGGACGGCCGCATCTCCCTGCGCGAGATCCTGATCCACATGGTCGAGGAGTACGCGCGCCACAACGGCCACGCCGACCTCCTGCGCGAACGGATCGACGGCCGCATCGGCATGTGAGAGCACAGAGATGTGGCCACGGCCTGCAAATCCGTGCTGCGCTGTGCGAGACTTTCAGCCCTCTGGTTTCCAATCCCTGGCGGAGCGGGCGGATGTCAAACGGGGCGAGCGACGGATCCGGACCGGACGCGCCCGCGAAGCGGGCCACGTGGGCTCAGCGGATACGCCGATTCTTCACCACCCTCCCCGGCTTCATGACCGGGCTGGCCGCCGTGGTTACCGCGACGGCCACGATTGTGGCCACGTTGAGCGGCGGCGGCAGCGGCGGTAACGGCGGTGGATCGGCCAGCTCATCTGGCTCAGGATCATCGGGCACGCCGACGAGTGCGACGAGCACGGGCGTGACCGCGGCCGGACCACGCATCCAATGGGGTCCCGGTGCGATGTTGATCACGAACAACGGCACTGATCTAGGCAGCATCCCGCCGAATGACGACGCAGGACCGGGCGACGTGTTCGACGGCGGCGGCCTCTCCGGAGTCGGACCGTCGACGAAACTCGCGCTGTGGCCGAACACCGGAACGCCTACCCCGCAGCAGTGTTTGACGTTGGATCAGACCCAATCAGTCACCGGGGGCGTCTCAGTTCATCCCGGATCGGTCGTGTGCGTGGAAACGTCCAGTGGCCTGATCGCGATCATCAGCGTCACCGCCGTCGACGACGGCAACCTGATCATCCACACTGAGACCACGGTGTGGATTATGCCGGGTAGTTAGCTGGCGAAGAGGCGCGGCAGCACTGCCCCGGAATCAAACGAGGCGTCGCACGGGGAGCACTCCGGCAAGGATCAGTCCCAGACCGTGTAGTACGTGTCCGGATTCACCAGGTAGCGCACGGTCGGGACGGGCACGTGCGCGATGCGGTGGTGGCGCGCGTACCGGTAAAACGAGGCCCAGTCTTCACGCGGGAGAACGCCCTTATCGCGTCGCAGACGGCTGAATCGCAGCGCTCTGGATCGTCGCGCGACGAACGCATTCGCGTCGAGGAATGCCTTTTCGCGGGCCAGTTTCCGGTCGTAGGGCACTGACAGGACGTCCATCTCGCGGCCGTCCGGCGTGACTCGGCGCAGGGCTGTGTACACACCGTCGAGGCGGTAAGAGGGCTCTTTCGGCCGGGCTTCGAGGGCTGCGAGCGCCGTGGCGAGGTGTTCCGGCTCCCACGTGTTGTCGTCGTCGAGGAACGCGACGAAGGGTGATCTGGCCAGGCGCACGCCGACGTTGCGCACGACGCCGAGGACCGCCGTGTTCCTGCGGAGGCTGACCGCGACGACTCGGGGGTCGTCGGGGAGCGGTGGAACCTGGCCGCCGCCGTCATCGACGACGATGACGAGGTTGTCGGCGACCGTCTGCGCGAGCGCCGATTCGACCGCGGCGCGCAGCGCGTCAGCCCGCTTATAGGTCGGGATTACGGTGGTGACAAGCGACGACGGCGCGGCTTGCAGCAGCTTTCGCAGACGGCGTACTTCCGAGGTCTCGAACAGCCACACCTTCGGCACGGTATGCGACAGCAGCACCTTGTTGCGCAGCTCGTACAGCGGCAGCCAGCCGAATTGCCGCCGCAAAATCCGCTTGGCGGTTCGCCGGATCATGACTCGCCTTTCCTTGCTGTCGCGGTTCTTAGTGCGGTTGATGGTGCCTCAGGAGACTCTGACGGGGTCGTCGGCCTCGGCTGCTACGGGTTCGACGCACGATGCGGGATCCGGCTGCGGCGGGCTCGGCTTGGCTAGGTGCCGCAGTGGCCAGACGATGGGTACGTACACTGCGAAGGCCGCCGTCCCAGCCACGAAAAGGTACGCGATCTGCGGCAGGTGCAGTTCGCCGAGCGCCAGCGCGACGCCGACCATGAGCGCCCCGCCGAGGAAGGGGCGCGCGCAGGCCTTCGCGATGACAAGCGGCGAGATGCCGGCTTTGGACAGCGCCCACAGGAATATCGGGGCGACAAGTGGGCCGGCGACCAGGATGTGGCCGAGTCCGACACCTGCGATACCACGCGCTCTCGCGGTGAAGATCAGCGTCGGGATGAGGGCGATCAACCACCAGCCCTGCACGGTGATCAGGGCTTTGCGACGCCCGGACGCGACCATGCAGTCGTAGGCGAGTTCGAAGGCGACGCGCAGGAGGCCGAGCAGGGCGAGGAAACGCAAGGCGCCCGAGGCGGCGGTCCAGCGCTCGCCGTAGATGGCGTAAATCAGGGGTTTGGGCATCACCGCGAGCAGCGCGCATGCCGGAACGGCGGCCGCCATGAGGAGTGCCAGACCCCGGCCGAAGCTGTCGGACAGGGCCGCTTTCGAGTTGGCGACGCGGGAGAAGCCGGCGAACGAGACCCGGCGGGCGATCTCCGAGACGCTGCGCACCGGCCAGCTCGAGATGTTGAACGCGATCTGGTACAGCCCGAGCTGGATCGGTCCGAGAGTCGCGCCGACGACGATGGAGTCGACGTTGAGCATGGCGAGGACGAGCAGGCTCGCGCCGGCCAGCGGCACGCCGAACGCCAGCAGTTTGCGCGCCTGCTCCCGGTTCCAGCCCGGCTTGAGGAACCCGGGCGCGGCGATCGCGCAGCCGACGAGGGCGACCACGTTCCCCGCGATCGAGCCCCAGGCGAAGCTCATCGCGCCGAATCCGGCCACCGCGAGGCCGATCGTCAGTCCGGTGCTGAGGATGAAGTTGCCCGCGTCGATGTACAAGCGCTGGCGTTGGGCGAAATTGCGGGTGAGCACTCCGGCCGGGACGCAGGCGATGCCGTCGATGATCACCGCGATGCCGAGCACACGCAGCATCGCGGTCGCGTCGGCGGCGCCAAGCAAACGGGCGAATTCGGGCGCGGCGAAGAACAGGACGAGATAGAGCAGGACGCTGGAGACGACCGAGAGGGTAAGGACCGTGGGCGCGAACCGCTTGGGGTTCTCGTCCCAGCGCACGATCGCCAGGCTGACGCCGAGTTCGTTGGCGGAAAGGAGCACGGCGAGCGCGACCAGGCCGATGGCGTACAGGCCCCAGTCGCGCGGTCCGAGCAGTCCGCGGGCCAGCACGACGCCGGTCAGGAAGTTGCCCAGCCGCATCACCACAGTGTTGACGAAGCTCCAGCGCACGCCCTTGCGGATCTCGCCGCCGATCTTGGCGTTCGGATCCGCGGTGGCCTTCACGGCCGGAATCTCGCCGGTCTCGGTAGGCAGCCGAGTCTGCACGCCGACCGCCCGGAAGATCGGCAGGACGAGCGTGTCGTCCTCCATCGGCGGGAACCACGGCCGCAGCGTGGCCGCGATCGCGTGCGGAGTGCGGGTCAGGCGGGTCATGTCGAGCATGTACGCGTTCGGAGTGCTCGCGGCCGCAGCGGGCTTGCGCAGCGAGAAGAACGCGGGCGGTATGCCGGCGAGCACTGCGGCCGGGTCGCGACGCGGCACCAGGTCGCCCTCCCGCCGCGAGATGCCCAGGTACGCGCCTGAGCAGCCCAGCAGAAGGAACATGACCCCGGCGAACATCGGGAAGCCGAGCGTGTCGAAGGTCGCGCTCATCACCAGCGCGGCGGCCATCGCGGCGACGAAGCTCTGGCCGAGTTCCCGCGTCGGCTCGTCCTTCCACAGCTTCCGGCCGAGCCGGCCGCAACGGATGCCGGTGAAGTACAGCACGATGATCGAAAGCGCGCCGATGATGCCGATTTCGACGACGGCAAGCAAGTACTGGTTGTCCGTGTACCGGTAGAGCGACGGGATGAAGGTCCGGAATCCGCGGCCGAACAGCGGCCGTTGCGCGACGTACTGCGCGACGCCCGCGTAGTCCATAGTGCGCGCCTGCGTGCTGTTGTCGCCGCCGCCGAGGAACGCGCTGAAGAGGTTCAGGACCGTGGTGAGCAGTCCGTGCGTGACGAGTTTCAGTGCGCCGGCGCCGAGGACGATGAATCCGAGCGCGGCCCAGCGCCGAGCCGGTTTCCAGGTCGGAATCAGCACGACCAGGACCACGACCAGGCCGATCATCGAGGTGCGCGACACCGTCATCGGTAGCGCGCCGCCGATCAGGATCACCGGCAGCCAGCGGCGCGCCCAGCTACTCTCCCGCCGCGCCGGGTCGAGCGCCTGCTGGATCGCGAACGGCAGCAGCATCGCCAGCACACCGGCCAGTTCCAGCGGATGCGCGGCGGTGGAGGTGGGCCGGGTGAACGCTCCCCGCGTCATCAGACCACTGATGTCACTGCTGACGCGCAGCCCCGGCACGTGGATGTTGGCCAGCAGGTCCTTGCGGGTCATGAACTCGAGGATGCCGAGCGCGCCGACGAAGCTGCCGAAGACCACCATCCTGCGCAGCAGCGTCTTGAGCCGGTCGAGGTCGGTGATCGCCCCCGAGGAGACCACCACGACCCCGGTCCAGGCGACCAACCCGATCAGCCCGCGGTCGGCGGCGCTGGTCTCCAGGGTGATCGGGGCGCGGCTGCTCTCGGCGAGGGCGGTGTACGAGATGAGGATGCAGACGCTGAAGAGCAGGAACGCGATGCGGACCGCGCGGGTGCCTCGCGCCGGCAGCAGCCGGCCGCCCAGCCACGAGGCGATGTACCACATCAGCATCAGCAGTGCGTAGATGTTCGCCGGCGTACCGGCCGCTCCGAGTGACGGGACGGTCCAGCTCGACGGGACCAGCTCGAGCAGCGTGACGTAGACGGTGAGCACCGCGACGGCGTCGAGTCCGTGGCGCCGGCGACGGGGCTTGGGCCGGGGATCGTCCTGCCGGGCACGTGGCCGCAGGTTCATCCCCAGCCTGGCGTTGCGGACGGCGGGGTCGGCCTCCGGACCGAGTCCGCGCAGGCCGAGGGTCGGCGCGGACACTAGTCGCGGGTGCCCGGTGCCCGGCCGCTCAACTCCGGGTGCGCCGGCTCGAAGGGATCACGGTCGAGGTCGGCTGCTCCGTCCATGCCGTACCAGCGCGAGGCGGAGGTCTGCGCGGCGGTGGCGGGGCGGCCGTTGCTGTCGCCGTTGGTATGCGGGCGGTCGTCCACCTCGTCGCGTGCGGTCTCGACGGCGGCCGACTCGGGGTCGGCGTCGAAGCCCTCGTCGCTGTCCGCGCCGAATGGCACCCGGCGGCGACGGCGACGGCGCGACGCGATGATGCTCTCGACGACGAAGGTGGCCAGGAAGGCGATGACCAGTCCGCCGATCGCGGTACCGAGCACGTCCTGGGTCTTGGTCTTCGTCTGCGCGGCGGGGGCGCTCGGCGACACGATCACGATGGAGCGGATCATGTCCACGGGCTTGACCCCGGCCTGTTCCTGCACCTTCGCCAGCTGCTGCACCGTGTAGTCGGTGAGCGTGTTCATCGAGGTCAGGATGTGCTCTGGGTTCGACCCGGTGACCGTGAGCGTGATGAACGGCCCCTGCGCCGCGGCGGCGAGCGCGACGGCGTAGGACTCGGTCACGCCGAGCTTGGCCAGGTCGCTGGCCGAGTCGTTCGAGCCGAGGCGGCGCACCAGGAAGTCGGCGGTGTCGTTGAGCGAGGAGCCGTAATTGAGGAACGGATTGCCGGTGCCCGGCAGCTTGTCCGTGCCGGCGATCGCGGACTGTGAGGCGAGCAGCGAGATTTCACTCGTCGACTGGTACTTCGCGGGTATGGACCGGTCCACGCCAACGGTCAGCGCGACGGTGAGCAGCAACAGCGGCACCATCACGTACCAACGTGTGCGTATGACTCGGATGACCTCTGCCAGGTCCATGAACCCCTCCCCTTGCGTGCGTCGGTGCCACCGCCCGGTCTCCCTGCCGAGCCGGTGCCACACGCACCGTCCACGGGTAGAGAATAGGGCCCGTAGCGGCAATGCATCCACCGCTTCGGGCGACTTGGGTTCTTGTTCCGCACTTTCGTGCGCGCCCGGCCCGTTCGGCTATACGGTGTGGGGCGGGAGGGACGCGGACCAGGGGAGGGGCTGCGGTGTCGTTTCGCGAAGTGATCGAGACGGTGCTGGCGCGGTGGTATGTCGCCGCGGTGGCGCTGTTGCTGACGCTCGCCATGGGGTGGAAAGTGGACCACCCAGCACGGGTTTTCCAGGCCACCACGGTCTTGCTGCTGGTTCCGCCGCAGGCGCCCAGCTCGCCGAACACGCTGGCCGCGGTCACCCCGTCGATCGCGGCAACCGGCCTGATGGTGGACACGATCCTGAGCGACGGCACGTCGGCTGACCGGCTGCGCAAGGCCGGGGTGACGAACGATTATTCACTGACGCCGCGTAACAACGGCACGGTGCAAACCCCGAAATACTCGGTGCCCGCTGAGCAGTTGAGCGTCACCGGGCCGGATCCGGATGCCGTGCTGACCAGCGTGACGAAGCTGTCCGCGGTGTTCGTCGCGGAGCTGGACGACATGCAGGCGCGCGCGGATGTGCCGGTATCGATTCGGATCACCGCACAGGAACTTGTTCCTCCGGCGGTAGTGCAGGTGCACGGTTCGAAGCTTCGGGGGCTCGCCGGGGTCGCGATACTCGGAACGATCGCGATCGTCGTGCTTCCGAATTGGTACGACCGGTACATGGGGCGCAGGATCCGGCGCGCGCGCAGAGCAGCCGCGAACGGCACCGGCAAGCGACGTAAGGCAAATACGGACAGAGCGGACAGGTCGGAGAAGGTGCCCGTATGAGTGCGGCAGAGAACGATGCGAGGACGGGCACCCGTATCGCACCCGACGCGGATGTACACGCAACTGCGGTGTTAGGCGAGGGAACGTCCGTATGGCATGGCGCCGCTGTGCGTGAGGACGTCGTACTTGGACGCTCATGCATCGTAGGCAGAGGCGCGTATCTCGGGCCGGGCGTTCGCGTCGGCGACAACGTCAAGATCCAGAACAATGCTCTTGTATACGAGCCGGCGGTGCTCGGCGACGGCGCGTTCGTCGGCCCGGCGGTGGTTTTCACCAACGACCTCAACCCGCGCTCGGTGACTCCAGAGGGGCGGCTGAAGAGCGCTGACGACTGGCACGCGGTCGGCGTGACCGTGCTGGAGGGTGGCTCGGTCGGGGCGCGGGCGGTGTGCGTCGCGCCGGTGACCATCGGGCGGTGGGCGATGGTCGCGGCGGGCGCCGTGGTGACCCGGGACGTGCCTGATTTCGCTTTGGTCCTCGGGGTTCCGGCGCGGCAGGTCGGCTGGGTGGGCCGGGCCGGAGTGCGGCTGGTCGAGGAAGGCGAGGGTGACGAGGCAGGCCGGGGTTCGGGACGGTTCGTGTGCCCGGAGACTGGCGCTGTGTACCTGGAGAAGGATGGCGTGCTGTCGGAAATCGACGCGCCGTGATGATGCGAGCCGTTGCGCGGGCGGGCGCTGCGCCGCGTGCCGTGATCGTCGTACTCAACCTGCCGGTGCCTGATGACCACCGAGTGTGGGCTCAGGCGCAAGCCTTGCGCGATGACGGCGTGACGGTGACGGTCGTGTGTCCGGCAATTCGGGACAAGCGGCCTGGTACGGTCAAGATCGACGGCATAGACGTGGTGTACTTCCCGTCGTTCGAGGGCGCGGGGCGACTTGGCACGATTGTCGAAGGGGCGTGGACGACGTTCGCCTCGACGCGTGCAGCGCGGCGTGCGTTACGGCAACCGGCGAGTACACGCATGGTTCAGGTGTGTAATCCGCCGGACATGCTGTTCCGGTTGCTGCGTTGGGCGCGGCGGCGCGGCTGCTGGACGGTGTATGACCAGCACGACGTGGTGCCAGCGCTGGCAGGTTCGCGGCCCGCGTTCCAGAAGCTCGAGCCGCTGTTTCTCGCATGTGAGCGCAAAACCGTCGCAGCGGCAGACGTGGTCCTGACGCCGAGTTCGGCGCAGGTCGAGCGGCTGCGGAAAATGTACGACCGCGACGCAGTGGTGGTGCGTACCGCATCGGTTGTTGCCGGGGAACGCACGGAGGTGCGGCAGGACGGAAGCGCGACCGTACTCGGGTATCTCGGCGTGATCGGCGAGCAGGATGGCGTCGGAGATCTGGTTGAGGCGGTCGACATGCTGCGTGAGCGCGGTGTCACCGGGTTCCGCGTGGAGATCGCGGGCGACGGTCCCGCGCTGGCTGGCGTGCGTGAGCAGGTAACGCAGCGCGGGCTCGATGAGTTGGTGCGGTTGCGCGGCTGGCTCGGTCCGGAGCAGATCGGCCCGTTCCTCGATGAGATCGACGCGATGACGGTGCCGGATCCGGATATCGAGTTCAACCACTACTGCGCGATGAACAAGGTCACGCACGCGATGGCGCGCGGCATCCCGGTCGTGTTGCGGCCGCTGCGCGAGAACTCGCGGCTGGTCGCGGATTCCGGGGTGGTCGCGAAAGACCTGAGCCTGCCGGCTTTCGCGGATGCGCTGGAGACGATGGTCGGATTGCCGGAGAAGGAGCGCACGGCGATCGGCGAGCGGCTGCACGAGATCTTCGAGGCGGAGCTCTCGTGGGAGAAGTCGTCGGCGCGGTATCTGGAGGCTGTCTCGCCCGCGCGGCGCACGTAGAGGCAGGGCAGAGGCAGGGCGTAGGCGGCAGCGGAGTCAAGATCGATTTGGAGTCTGGTTGCCTGCGGTGAGCAGCGGCCTATGCGATGCTGGCTCGGTGCCTCTACCTGCGGTAATCGAACCAGTTACGCCTGATGCGGCTAGGGCAGTGCGGCGCGCTCTGTTGACGCAGTCGTGGCTGGACCTGACATTCCTGCATTGGGCCGTCGCGCCCGAGGTGGTACAGCCGTTTCTGCCCACGGGTACGCAGGCGGACGTGATCGACGGCCAGACGTACATCGGGCTCATCGCGTTCCGGATGTACCGCATCGGCTGGCTGGGGCTTCCGGGGATGCCGTGGATCGGTACCTTCCCGGAGACGAACGTGCGCCTGTACTCGGTGGACGAGGCAGGCCGACGAGCGGTCGTGTTCCTGTCGTTGGACGCGGCGCGGCTGCTGCCCGTGCTCGCCGCGCGGATCGGCTTCAAGTTGCCGTATGTGTGGTCACGCATGTCGGTGCGGCGGCGCGGGGACGATGTGTTCGAGTACGCGAGCCGAAGGCATTGGCCGGGTAAGTCATCGGCGCGGTCGCAACTCACGGTGAGGATCGGCGAGCGCGTCGAGGAGCCGACCGCGGCCGAGCACTTCATGACCGCGCGCTGGGGTCTGCACTACGCGCCGCTCCGGCGCACGTTGTACCTGCCGAACGAGCATCCGCGCTGGTCACTGCATCGTGCCGAGATTCTGGACCTGCGTGAGAACCTGGTCGCGGCGGCCGGACTTCCCGCGCCGATCCGGCCGCCGGACAGCGTCTTGTACTCCCCCGGCGTACCGGTGAGGTTCGGCCCGCCGTTGCGGGATTGAGATGTGAACTAAGTCAGGGGACTGTGTCTCGTCCAAACGGACAGCGCGCTACGTCTTACCGACGCTTAGCCGCGGCTGGTGTCGATGACGCAGAACCGGTTGCCGTCCGGGTCCGCCAGCACCACGAAGTCCGGATCTTCCGGGTACATGTCCCAGTCGACGCGTTGCGCGCCGAGCGAGACCAGCCGCTCGACCTCGGCTGCCTGGTCGGCCGCGTCGCCGGCGTACAGGTCGAGGTGGATGCGCGGGTGATGCTCCACCGGCGCCTCGCTCGGCTGGAGTCCCAGTCCGGGTCCTGATTTACCGCTCGGCGGCACGAGGAACGTCCAGCCGTCCGTCACCTCGTCCCGCGGCTCATAGCCGAGAGCCTTCGTCCAGAATTCAACCGCGCGACGCATATCCGACACGCCCACGACTACGGTTCCGATGCTCAACATGCTTCGATTCTCGCGGATCATGTCCGCAGAACCGGCCTCAGCGCACCGCAAAACCATGCACTTGGCGTATCGCCGACGGCTAGGCCGTGTGTAAGAAGTAGCGTCGGACAAGGCCGCGGCGTCTGGCGCGTGCGATCGCAAGGCGGCGGAGCGTCCTCATATCGGGCATCTGCGGACGCTTCGCCAACGCAGCGAGCGTGCGTGGCAGGCGTCGCGGCCC
>NZ_DATNGK010000223.1:0-17933 GCF_035605935.1 Actinocrinis sp.
GCAGGCGCTTCGCTGCACGGCTACTACGACGGCGACGCCCATCAGGCGCTGCTGGACGACATCGCCGGCCGGCGCGGCGAAAAGATCGACCTCTCCTGCTTCGTGAACGATCGCCGCGTCGTCGCGCCCGAAGAACCCCCGCCGACCGAGGACGAACTGCGCGCCGCCCTCCCCCGTACCAGGCTGCGCTGGGATCGCAAACAACCGATCTTCGACGGCTCATTCTTCCTGCAGGTCGACTCCGCTCCCGACGCTAATGTCCCCGGCCGGCTCGTTCCCGAAGAACAGCAGCAGCCGGCGGTCTACTTCGCCATCTGGGCCGACACGCACGCGCTCGCTCCGCGTGACATCGAGGCCTGCGCCCGCGAATTGGAGGCCGTGACCGTCGAGGCGGCCTTCGATGGCAAGGCCGCTACCCGAGTCGGCCCCTGGAACGGACAGAACTGACGCGGCCGCCGTGCGCAAAGGCGCGCGGCGGCCGCTGTCGCTGGGCCGGATCCGGCTGGCGGATCCGCTGCGCGAGGACTATGCGGGAACGGGAACGGCCGGCTGCGCGGCCAGCGCCGCGACGATCTCGTCGACCTTGGTCTTGGCGTCACCGAAGAGCATCGCGGCGTTCTCGCGGTAGAACAGCGGGTTTTGGACTCCGGCGTATCCGCTGGCCATGGAGCGCTTGAAGACCACGACGTGCTCGGCCTCCCATACCCGCAGCACCGGCATGCCCGCGATGGGGCTGCTGGGGTCCTCGGCGGCGGCCGGGTTAACCGTGTCGTTGGCGCCGATGACCAGGACGACATCCGTGCCGGCGAGGTCGTCGTTGATCTCATCCATCTCCAGCACGATGTCGTAGGGCACCTTCGCCTCGGCCAGCAGCACGTTCATGTGGCCCGGCAGGCGCCCGGCGACCGGGTGGATACCGAACCGCACGTCGACGCCCCGCGCGCGCAAGGCTCGAGTCAGCTCGGCCACCGGATACTGCGCCTGCGCCACCGCCATACCGTAGCCAGGTGTGATCACCACGGTGGACGCGGCGGCGAGCAGTTCGGCGGTCTGCTCGGCCGAGGTCTCGCGGTGCTCGCCGTACTCCCCCTCACCTGCGCCGCTGGGCGCCTCGATGCCGAAGCCGCCGGCGATGACGGAGATGAAGGAGCGGTTCATCGCCTGGCACATGATGTAGGAGAGGTAGGCGCCTGAGGAGCCCACCAGCGCCCCGGTGACGATCAACAGGTCGTTGTCGAGCAGGAAGCCGCTGGCTGCGGCCGCCCAGCCGGAGTAGCTGTTGAGCATCGAGACCACCACCGGCATGTCGCCGCCGCCGATCGAGGCGACCAGGTGCCAGCCGAACAGCAGCGCCACCGCGGTCACCGCCGAGATCGACCACAGCGCGGGGTGCAGCACGAACACCACGGTCAGGATCGCGAAGGCGAGCAGCGCGGACAGGTTGAGCAGGTTCTTGCCGGGAAGCACCAGCGGCGCGGACTTGATGCGCGCGCTCAGCTTCAGGTTCGCGACGATCGAGCCGGTGAAGGTGACCGCGCCGATGAAGATGCCGATGAACACCTCGGCGTGATGGATGCGCAGCAGTGAGCCGGCGAATGAGCCCAAGCCCTTGTCTTCGACCTCGACATACGAGGCCCAGCCGACCAGCACGGCGGCGAGACCGACGAAGGAGTGCAGCAGCGCGATCAGTTCCGGCATGCCGGTCATCTGCACGATGCGGGCACGCCACAGGCCGACAACGGCGCCGATGACCGTCGCGACGGCGACGATCAGCGCGGTGGTGCCGCGCACTGAGCTGTCGTGAACGGACAGGCCGATGGTGGCGGCCAGCGCGATGACCATGCCGGCCACGCCGAAGACCCAGCCCTGCTTCGCGGTCTCGTGCTTGCTCAGACCCGCCAAGGACAGGATGAACAGCAGCGCGGCGACGAGGTACGCCGCGGTGGCGATCGAGGCGGCGGACACGTCAGTTCCCCTTGCTGAACATGGCGAGCATGCGGCGGGTCACCGCGAAGCCGCCGAAGATGTTGATGGAGGCCAGCAGCAGCGCGATCCCGGCCAAGATCTGGACCGGTCGCACGCCGAGCCCGATCTGGACCAGCGCGCCGACCACGATCACGCCGGAGATGGCGTTGGTGACGCTCATCAGGGGTGTGTGCAGCGCGTGGTGGACCTTGCCGATGACGTAGTAGCCGACGACGATCGCCAGGGTCAGCACGGTGAAGTGCTGCGGAATCGGCGCCGGCGCGAATGCGGTCACCAGCCAGAACAACGCGATCCCGGAGAAGACCAGGGTGAGCTTCGCGGTGGCCGACAGCTTCTTCTTCTCGGGTTTGGCCAGCGCCGGCGCGGTCGGCGCAGCCGCGGGGGCCGCGCTGACCTGGACCGGTGGCGGCGGCCACAGCTTCTCACCGCGGCCGGACCCGGTGGCGCGCACGACGGTGACGGCGCGCTGGACGACGTCGTCGAGGTCGAGCACGACCTTGCCGTCCTTCTCCGGAGTCAGCAGCTTGATCAGGTTCACCAGGTTGGTGCCGTACAGCTGGCTGGCTTGAGTGGGCAGCCGGCCGGCCAGGTCGGTGTAGCCGAGGATGGTCACGCCGTTGTCGGTGACGGTCTTGCGGCCCGCGACGCTGCCTTCGACGTTTCCGCCCATACCCGCGGCCATGTCGACGATCACCGAGCCCGGCTTCATCGAGGCGACGTCGGCCGCCGTGATCAGCTTCGGCGCCGGGCGGCCCGGGATCAGCGCGGTGGTGATGATGATGTCCACGTCGGCGGCCTGCGCGGAGTAGAGCTTCGCCGCGGCCTCGTTGTACTGATCCGAGGTCGCCTTGGCGTAGCCGTCTGCGGACTGCTGGGCCGCCTCGTCGACGACGACGGGAAGGAACTCCCCGCCCAGCGACTTCACCTGGTCGGCGACCTCGGGCCGCGGGTCGGTGGCGCGCACCACGGCACCGAGGCTGGAGGCGGCGCCGATCGCGGCGAGGCCCGCGACCCCCGCCCCGGCCACCAGCACCTTCGCCGGCGGGACCTTGCCCGCCGCGGTCACCTGGCCAGTGAAGAACCGGCCGAACTCATGGGCGGCCTCGACCACCGCGCGATAGCCGGCGATGTTGGCCATGCTGGACAGGACGTCCAGGGACTGGGCGCGGCTGATACGCGGCACGGCGTCCATGGCCAGCACGGTGATGTCGCGTTCGGTGAGCGCGTCGACGAGGTCTGGGTTAAGCGCCGGGGCCAGCGTCGAGACTAGGTAGGCGCCGTCCCGGGGCTTGCCGATCTCGTCGGGCGAGGGGCCGTTGACGCGCAGGATCACGTCCGCGCCCCAGGCGTCTTCAGCGGCCGCGACGACCGCGCCGGCCTCGGTGTAGGCCGCGTCGGGGAAGGCGGACAGCGCACCGGCACCGGCCTCTACGACCACGTCGTATCCGAGGCCGATCAGCTGTCTGACGGTCGCGGGTGTCGCGGCCACGCGGGTCTCCCCGACCGGCTCGCGGGTCACTCCGATGAGCACTGGCGGTCTCCTTCGAAGGGCGGATCGTGCCGCGATCGTACGCAATCGGGCATAGCGAAAGGCTGGTGCGGGCCCAAACTCCGGGGAGGGCACCAGACCGGATGTCGGGATGTCGATTGTGGATCAGTAAAGCAGGCGCGCATTGATCAGCACACCCGTCCAGCGGTGAATCGCCGTTGCACGGTTGTGCGAGCCTTGAGCCCGTGCAGAATTACGCCGGAGCGCGATATCGCAGGCGGGCGGCGACCGCGCTGTGCCTGGGCGTGTGCGTTTCGATGGCAGTGGCCGGCGCGCAGCATCGCTCGATGCCCAGAGATCATCGGCTGGCGGTGGCGCGATCGGCGCCGGATCCTGCCGCCACTCCCATCCACGGTGCGGTCGCGGTGCCTGGGCGGTTGAGTTCGGGGCCGTTCACGCCGCCGGACGGGACGATTCTGCTCGGTGTTTCCACCGACCTATACCGTCTCGACGCGTTCGACCAAGCGGCAGGCATCGCCGCACATCCGGCGATCTACAACAGATGGACGACCCCGAACGGCTCACTCCAGCCGATTCTCGACGATGCCCGCACCCGCCCGGGCATGGCTGCGATGGCTTCGTGGAACCTGCCGCTCGCCGACGGCGCCGTCGCGGCGGGCCGCGAGGACGGCTATCTCTGGGATCAGGCGGCAGCAGTCAAGGCGTATGGCGGACCGGTGTTCATCCGGCTGGACTGGGAGATGAACGCCGACTGGTATCCGCGCTGGAATCCGCCGGCCGTCACGCCCCAGGCGTTCATCGCGGCCTGGCGGCATGTCGACCAGCTCTTCAAGTCCGCGGGCGCGAGCAACGCGGCGTTCGTGTGGTGCCCCACTGTCTGGAGCGGCCCGAATGGCGTGGACGATTCGGCGTGGTACCCCGGGGACGACGCGGTCGACTGGGTCGGACTCGACGCCTACCCGCAGGGCGCCGCGCCGGACTACCTGCTGCACGGCCCGGACGCCATGGAACCGATGGCCCAGTTCGCCGCCGCGCACGGCAAACCCCTGATGCTCGCCGAATGGGCGCCGCAGCTGCCGCACCCGGACACCGCGGCATCGGTCGACCTCGTGCTCGACTGGGCCGAACGCTACCCGAAGACGATCAAGGCACTGGTGTACTTCGATTTCGACAACAGCTTCGAGAGCAAGGATTTCCTGCTGATCGATCATCCCGTCGCGGCGGCGGAACTGCGCCGACGCACGCAGTCCAACCCGAGATACGTGACGAGCCTTACTGGGTGAGTGATGCCCTGTGGCCTTGTCGCGGGACGCCACCTGCGCGCTTGGGCCCGGCTCAGTGGTCAGAGCTCGGCGTCGAAGATCCGCAGTTGGCCCAACGCGTCGGCGTTGTTGTTCCACACCCGGGTCGCTTCAGCTTTCGCTGCCGTGGCGGCTTGAGCGTAGTTGTCCGCCTGCTGGTAGTTCGGGTCTGTTTGGATCGCTCCGGAGGTGCAGCCGGTTTGCAGGTCGGCGGCGATGTTCGCGTAAGCGGTGTCGGATTGCGCGGAGGTGAGCCACGCGTGTCTCAGCGCCGCGACCAGCTGGTCATGGTCGGGGACTCTTGACACGTTCAGCGCGGTGAGCTGCTCGACTTGCTCCTGTCGTTTGCGCGCGATCGCGCGCAGCTTGCTTTGCGCGTTGGACAGGTTGCGGCAGCCGTTGAGGTCCCAGATGGCGTCGTTCGTATCCGAGCGCATCGGCGCGAACTGGTAGATGAGCAGGTACAGCTCATCAGCCTGCTGCATCGGCGAATCGGCAGGGCTCGCGGAGGCTCGAGGCGCGTTCGGACCGGCCGCCGGAGTGTTGCCTGAGCCTTCGGCCAACACCTTCATGCCCAGGACCGCGGTGATCACGGTGAGCGCGAGCGTGGCCATACGACTGAGCGGCAGCATCGCGCGTCTGGAGCCGCGCCGCGAGCTTGGCCGGCCGCTGTCCGGCTGTGGGCTGAGCGTTACCGCGTCGAGCTGCGACGGCTCCTCGTGCTCCTCGTGCTCGTCGGCATCGTACGGCGGCGCGACGTGCAGGCCGGACTGCCCGTTCGGGGTGGCGGGTACCGGCGGGTGTTGTACGGCCAGCGCCTGCCAGCGTGCCCGCCAGATCTCAGCGTCGCCGCCGCAGGCCTGGACGTAGGCCAAAGTCACGTCCAGGGAAGGCAGCTTCGCTCCTGATGCGGCCACGGACAGCGTGCTGGCGCAGAATCCGGCGCGTTTGGCCAGCACCCGGTAGGGCACCTTCCCCGCCGACTCCCGCAGGGCGCGCAGATCCCAAGCGAAAGTCGCCAACGGTCCGGCGCCCGGATCCAGGAACTCCTCGTTGCGCGGCATGCCAAGCCCCCTGAGAGCGAACTACGCCACAGGCCGTGATCAAGCGCGCCATGCAAAACGTCCGGCCCGCACCGCCACCGCCCTCACCACGCTACCAATCCGCACGACTCATGTCAGTTGGCTGTGAGGCGCCGTTCACCCGCCTCGGCCGGCCCGCCGGCGAGACCTAGGCCATGTTGTTCGGCATTGATTGGCGAACACCGAGCACCGGTGCCAATCAACATCCCGGGTTCTATCACTGGATTGGGGCCTGGTGGATCACCCGGCAGCGACCGCCGCTGCAACGGGGCTGGGTGATCGGAAAGAACTTCGAGGGCCACGAACTGACCGGCAGGTTCAAACCCGAATCGGCAGCCGGCACGCCATGAGACGAATCACGGCGACATCAACCAATGGCATTGGGGGTTTGCGCGCAGTGCGGAGCACGCGAGGTAGCAGACGCATTCCACGTACGATCAGGACCGCAGCGGCGGCCTCCGCCGCGCTGGCGGTCGGAACCGCGGCCGCGTGCGGCGGCGGCAGCTCGGCCGGGCCGGCCGCCCACGGGGGCGACAGCATCTCGGCGAACTACGCGCTCACCGGCGTCGTCAATCCCTCGACCCACAAGGGCGGCACGCTCGTTCTGGGCGGAACCCAGGATCTGGACTCAGTGGATCCGGTCAACCAGTACTACGCATACGCGTGGGATTTCTCGCGGTATTACGCGCGCACCTTGATGACCTACAAGGTCGGCGCGCCCGGCCCTGCGTCGATTCAACTGGTCCCCGGGCTGGCCTCCGCCGCGCCGACGGCATCCGCGGACGGCAAGACGTGGACGGTGAAGATCCGCTCGGGGCTGAAGTTCTCCAACGGAGAGAACATCACGTCGAAAGAGGTCAAGTACGCGATCGAGCGCTCGTATGCGGTGGACAGCGTCAACACGGCCGGCCCCGAATACTTCAAGGCGGTGTTGACCGGCGGCAGCTACCTCGGCCCTTACAAGGACAAGTCGGCCGACCATCTCGGGCTGACCGGTGTGGACACGCCGGATGACACCACCCTGGTGTTCCACCTGGTCTCGCCGTACAACGACTTTCCGTACGTGCTGACGATGCCGCAGACCGCGCCGGTCCCGATCGATGTGGATCAGAACTCGGCAACCGGCGGGCTGCACTACACCGGGACCAACGTGGTCTCCTCCGGCGCGTACGTGATCTCGGCCTACACGGCGGGAAAGAACATCACGCTCACGCGCAATCCGAATTGGTCGGCGGCGAGCGACCCGAACGACCCCGCGCTGCCCGACAAGATCACGGTCAAGACCGACTGGGACGCGACCCAACTGGACCAGGCGATCCTGGCCGGCACCGTGGAAGCCGACTACGCCGGCAGCGGTCTGCAGACCGCCGACGTGGCCACGGTGTTGAGCAATCCGGCGAAGAAGAAGTACACGGACAACCCGGGCGCGAACACCACCCGCTACATCACGATCAACCAGGACGTGGCGCCGTTCGACAACGTCCACTGCCGCAAGGCGGTGGCCTACGCGCTGAACAAGGTGGACCTGGTCAACGCGCGCGGCGGCGAGATCGCGGGCGCCAAGATCGGCAACACGATGCTGCCCCCGGGAGTGCCGGGTCACTCGAACGCCAATCCCTACCCGACCGGTCCGGACAGCAAGGGCGACGTGGCCAAGGCCAAGGCGGAACTGGCGGCCTGCGGCAAGCCCAACGGTTTCGCGACCGGCATCATCACGGTAAACACCGGCAAGGGTCCGGGCGGGGCGATCGCGTTGCAGAGCGCGCTGGCGCGGGTCGGCATCTCCACGAACATCGCGCAGGTCGAGGGCTCGAAGTACTACAGCCAGAACCTGCAGCGTCCCGACGTGATGAAGAGCAAGGGCTACGGCCTCGCGCTGTCCGGTTGGGGCCCCGACTGGCCGACCAGCTTCGCCTTCTTCTCGCAGATCACCGATGGCCGCCTGCTCTCGGCGACCAGCAGCGGCTCGAACTACGGCCGGCTCAATGACCCGACGGTCAACAGCCTGCTCGACCAGATGAAGGCGGCCAAGACGACGAGCGAGGCCTCCGCGCTGGCTGGTCGCCTTGACACTCAAGTCATGTCCGACGCCGTGTACATCCCGTACGGCTACGACACGCTCCTGCTCGCGCGCGGCAAAGACGTCACCAACTACTACATCTCAAGCGCGTACAACGGTCTCGCGGACTTGATCGCCTTGGGCGTGACCTCCTGATTGCGCACTGACTGTCCCGTCTAGACACTGACCCGTCTATAACCTGTCCCATCTAGACACCGTTCGACCTGGACCCAGCTGTCACCCGCACTGACGGGCCGACAACTGGGTCCAGTTCGCGTCTTAGCCGGCCATTTGGCTTGCCGGCGTCCTGAACTCAGAAGATGGTTGCCGAGTCCAGCGCGATGATGTCGTTCGAGCTCGCGCTGTTCTTGGTTCCGGTCACGGTGATGGTGACGGTGTGGCTTCCCGTGCTCAGGCCGGACACCGTGAACAGGCTCGCTCCGGGGACGCGGGTGGCGCTGTAGTCATCGACGGTGCGTGCGGTGCCACCGTCGACCGAGAAGGTGACGATGCCCTGGTCCACATCCTTGACTCCGTAGATGACCGCGCCGGTACCGGTGAAGGCCAGCGTCGCGGTCGATCCGGCGGTGCTGTTCCAGTGCGCGGTTCCTTCGTAGAGGTCGCCGATTCCGGTAGCAGTCCCCCAGTTACTGCCGTAAGCGAAGGAGGTGGTGCCGGTCGTCGTGCCGTCATCGATGGTTGAGATGGCCGGGGTCACGGTGGCGTAGTCGAGTGCGACGGTGTCGTTGGCACTGGCGGAGTTCTTGGTTCCGGTGTTGCTGATCGTCACGGTATGGGTGCCGGGGGCCAGACCGCTGCTGGACCACAGCGGTGCTTGAGCAGTGCGGGTGCTGGCGTAGTCGTCGGCGTAAGTCACTGGTCCGCCGTCGACCGAGAATGCCGCGATGCCCTGATCATGGTCCTTGACGCCCCAGATGGTGACGCCACTGCCGGTGAACGTGTAGGTCGCGGTGCCGCCGGTGGTGTTGCTCCAGTGGGCAGTGCCCTGATACAGGTCGGAGACGCCGGTGGCGGTGCCCCAGTTCGCTCCGTAGGAGAAATGGTCGGTGCCGGAGGTGGCGGTGTCATCGCTGGTGGTGTCCGCGGCGGCCGAGCCTGGCGGCGTCACGAATACGACGTACGCGCCGTTGGCGTCGCCGAGCGTGACGGGCACGGTGATCGCGTCGCCAGAAACGGTGACGTTGCCGCTGTACACCGTCTCTGGGGTGTTGAGTGAGGCCACGTCGGGGATCCGGTCAACCTCGACGTGCGTCGCGCTGCCCGAGACCAGCCACGGATCCGCGCTGAATCCGCTGATGGACACGTTCGCCTGCCCGACGAAGCCGCCAGAGTCGCCGATGAGCGCCGCCATCTGCTTCTTGGTGCTGTCGACGGCTGCGGTGATAGCGGTGTTGCCGCTCCCCGTGGTCGATACGCGCGTTCCGGTCAGGTCGGCGTACGCCCGGTAGGTCCAGTACTGGCCGGAGGGGACCAGGTTCCCGCCGGTGTTGGTGAGGATGACGCCGAGATCGCCAGAGGCGCAGCAGTTCGTCCACTCCCCCCGTGCGGCGGTGGCCATCCCGGACTGGGCGAAGCGGTCCAGGGACCAGGCGGTGTAGGCGGAGTTCTGCACGTTCAGCGGGATGTATTCGTTCGCGGACTGCGTGATGCCGGTGATGCCATCAGCGGACAGATATCCGTTGACCTGGGCGACCGCGGCGACCGGGTCCTCAGTGCCGCCGCCTTCGAGGTGATAACTGATGACGTTGGGCAAGGTGCCCGCGGCCTGCGCGGTCTGGATCCACGTCTGGAACGCGCTCGTCGGCCCTCCCGCGTATGCGGGGCCGTCGATGTGCGCGGTGGGGGCCAGCCGGCGGATCTCCCGCACGGCGCTGTTCCACATGTTCCAGTACTGAGTCCCGATGCCGGGCGGGAAGAAGCCGCCGCCGTTGGGCTCGTTGTAGGGCTCGTAGGTGACCGTCACGCCGGCGGATTGCATGGCGGCGATGGTGTCGTCGATGAACGTGGTCCAGTTCGAGCAGTCGCCGTTGTTACACGGGTAGAGCGCGTTGCTCGGCTGAGTCAGGTCGGCGCCCCACAGGTCGCTGAGCATCAGGACGTATTCGGCGTGATAGGGCGCTTGGGTGACGCGCTTGGCCTGGTCGACGATGGAAGTGATCCGCGCCTGGTAGCCCGCGCCGGCCTTGTAGCCGTCGCCGATCCAGCCGTCGCCCGCGATGCGCGCGCCGCCGCCCCGCATCAGCGTGGGGTTGAGGGGCTGAAGGTAGTTGTCGCCGGGCGCACTGCCGTCCTGGCTAAGACCGTAGAGGAAGCCCTGCCCGACACCGGTCATCGCCCCGGCGGTGCCGGACAGGTTCACCGCCAGCGACTCGGTGGACGCGCTGGCGCTCGGCGGCACGGCCACCAGGGCGAGGGTCGCGGTCGCGCCGACCGCCAGCCAGCTTTTGATCTTGAAGCGTACCAAGTCACTTCTCCTTCGAAATGACGAAACAGGGCACCGATCGACGCGCGCGACTTGCAAGAGCGCGAGCCGCGACTGTCGAACCGATTCGTCAGAACTAAAGCGCGGCCGTTCGCAGGTGTCAATGGGCTAGCGCGCATCCACTTAACGGCTTGGCATTCGATCAGTCATGAGGCACTCATCTGACCAGCCGATCATGGCTGCAAGTGGTCAATCACGCGATGCAGTGCTCTGCATGCGACGCCGAAGCTGTACCCGGTTCCCGCGGACGAGCACAATCGAACAACTTCGAACCGATTCGTCAATCCGCAACTCTGGCGGGATCAACGATGTCGAGGCTTGACACGCCGACCGAGGGCGTTTAGACATCCCATGTCACCCTCGCAAATCCGGCACCGGGCTCGGTCCACGTCGGGGGCGGCCATGTTAGCGCTCACAAATCTCTTACCCGCCAACCGAGAGGCTTGACACCGATGTCGAGAGCTCTACGACGCGCCGGCTTGCTCGGCGCTTTGGCCAGCGCACTCGGACTCTCGCTGGTGGCCGTGCCGGCGTCGCCCGCCTCGGCCGCCAACGAAGTGGTCCAGAAGTGGCTGACCACCTCGGATCTGAGCCAGCACCTGACGCAGCAGGCCAACCTCGGATTCTCGGCCTCGTCCGGTACGCCGGCCATCAGCATCGACAGCACCCAGACATTCCAGAGCATCGTGGGCTTCGGTGCCGCGATGACCGACACTTCGGCGTGGCTGTTGTCTGACAAGCTGAGCGGCACCGCGCACACGAACCTGATGAACGCGTTGTTCAGCCCGAGCCAGGGCATCGGCATCAGCTGGCTGCGGATTCCGATGGGCTCCTCCGACTTCTCCGCCACCGCGCAGCCGTATTCCTACGATGACAACCTCTCCGTCTCCACCGGCACGACGGTCGGCGCGGCTTCGGGCCGCTGCCTGGACGACACCGGCAACCCGGCGAACGGCGTGCAGGTGTACATCTGGGACTGCACGAGCGGCAACGCGAACCAGCAATTCGCCTACACCAGCGGGTCACAGCTGCAGATCGCCGGCAAGTGCTTGGACGCCAACGGCAGAGGCACCACCAACGGCACCAAGGTCATCCTCTATACGTGCAACGGCCAGACGAACCAGCAGTGGAAGCTCAACAGCAACGGCACGATCACCGGCGTGCAGTCGGGCCTGTGCCTCGACGTCTCCGGAGCGGCCACCGCCAACGGCTCGCCGGTCCAGCTGTGGTCCTGCACCGGCGCGACCAACCAGGCCTGGAGCCGCCCCGACCCGACGCTCGCGAGCTTCTCGATCGGGCACGACCTCGGCTACATCATCCCGGATCTGAAGGAAGCGCTCGCGCTCAACCCGGGCCTCAAGCTCATGGCCAATCCGTGGAGCCCGCCGGGGTGGATGAAGTCGAACGGCCAGATGAGCAACGTCAACAACGCCGGAACGCTGCTCTCCTCGAGTTACGGGCCATTGGCGCAGTATTTCGTGAAGTTCCTGCAGGGCTACGCCGCGCAAGGCGTCCCAATCTACGCGATCACCCCGCAAAACGAGCCGAGCTACGCCACCGCCTACCCCGGAATGAACTTCAGCGAGCAGAGCGAGGCCAGTTTCATCGCCAACAATCTCGGTCCGGCGCTGGCCCAGGCGAACCTTTCGCCGGCGATACTCGGCACGGACTTCAACACCAATGTGCTGAGCAACTACGCCGAGCCGCTGATGCAGGACTCCGGCGCCAACAAGTACCTGGCCGGTACCGCATGGCACTGCTACGCAGGCGGTCTCAGTGCCCTGTCCACGATGCATTCGGCTTTCCCGAGCAAGGACAACTACGAGACCGAATGCTCCGACGGCATCGACCCGCAGAACGCTATCGAGACCTTCATCCAGAGCACCCGCAACTGGGCGCGGTCAGCCACGATGTGGAATATCGCCGAGGACCAGAACAACGGCCCGGTCATCCCCGGCGGCTGTAATGCGTGCACCCCGCTGGTCACGATCAACCAGAGCACGGGGAACGTGACGTACGACGCCGGCTATTACTCCGTCGGACACTTCAGCAAGTTCGTACTGCCCGGCGCAAAGCGTATCGCCTCGACCACCACCGCGAACCTGGACGATGTGGCGTTCCAGAACCCCAACGGCTCCCTCGTGCTGATTGTCGACAACACCTCCGGCTCGACTCAGTCGTTCAGCACGAGCTGGGCCGGGCAGCAGTTCAGCGACACGTTGCCCGCGCACGGCATCGCCACCTACCAGTGGACGCCAGGCGGAACCGCGGCCAGCGTCAAATAGCAGCTGGGGCAAATTGCGCTAGCCGACGTAAATCAGCGCCCGCGAAGATACCGGATCGGTCTCTTCGCGGGCGCTGGCCGCGAAGCCCGCGACGTCGGCCGGGAACTGGCTCTTGCGCGGCTGAGCGCGGATCGCTACGGTCTGCTCAGGATCTTGCCGCGCCCACAAGCGCTTGATCCGGGATGACTCCGTCGGGGGGTCAGGAGTCTCACATGGGGGATAAGTGCCATCGCGCGCTGTGCGTAATTCGCTGCTGCCCGTTTCCTTTTACCAGCGCCGCAGAACCATCGCGGCCACGGCCGCGGCGACGGCGTTCGCCCTCGCGCTGACGACCCTCAACGCCTCTGCTGCCAGAGCGGCGAGCCCGGACTGGAACCTCGGCAACACCGAGGCATCGCAGATCTCGAATATCAACGCCCAGGCCGACGGCGTGGTGCGCAATCCAGGCTTAGGCAAATGCCTGGACGACCTTTCCGGTAAGAGCGCCAACGGTTCGACCGTGGACTCCGCAGCCTGCAACGGCTCGGCGAACCAGAACTGGACCTTCAACCCGGGCAGCGACTACTACTGGGACCTCGGCTTCTACGGATCCGTGACGCTGGATAGCGCGCCCGGTAAGTGCCTCGACATCGGCAGCGCCAACGGCGGCGCGGCGGCGTCCATCGCGGTCGGCGGCGCGGTGCAGATGATGCTGACCACCTCCGGCGAGGTGTACGCGAAGAGCGGGGTCGGGCTGGGCGGCTGGACCAAGGAGAGCGACTTCGAGGTCCAGCGGATCGCGGCCGGCTCCGACGGCACCCAGATGATGGTCGGCGCCGACGGTGCGATCTACGCGCGCAACACGATCGGCGCGAGCGGCTGGACCAACGAGGGCAGCTACGAGGCCAAGGCGATCTCCGCGAACGACGGCGTCCAGCTCTACCTCCGCGATGACGGGACCGTGTACGCGCGCAACGGGATCGGCGCCGCCGCCGGCTGGACCGCGGAGAGCGCGCCCGGCGCTACCGCGATCTCGGTGGGCTCGGACGGCACCCAGATGATGATCGCCGCGGACGGGGCCGTCTACGCGCGTTCGAGCATCGGCGCGGTCTCGGGCACCAACGGCCTCGGGGGCTGGACCAAGGAACTCGCCCCCGGCGCGAAGGCGATCGCCACGAACGGCGGCGTGCAGATGCTCGTCGGCAGCGACGGCTATGCGTACGCCAGGACCGGGATCGCGCTGGGCGGCTGGACCAAGGAGACCAGCATCCCGGTCGCCGACCCGAGCTTCACCACCGCCATCGCGGCCGGCTCCGACGGCACCCAGATGGTGATCGCGAACGACAACTACGTGTACGCCAGAAAGGGCGTGGCGTACAACGGCTGGACCAAGGAGGGCGGCCCGGCCACCTCCGGCGGCTTCGGCTCGCTGATCGCCGCCGGGGCCGGAGGCGTGCAGGCGATCATCCTGAGCAGCGGCATCGTGGACGGGCGCACCGGGATCGGGACCACGGCGTGGACCACCGAGAGCGACCTGAACACGGACATGGCCAACGGCCGGCCGGTCGTACTGTCCGACTGTCAGGGCTGGAAGAGCCAGCAGTGGCTGTTCCAGCACGACAAGACCGGCAGCATTCAGCTGTACAACCCGACCTCGGGCCGCTGCGTCGACACCCCGAACTCCTCGACGGCCGACGGCGTCGCGCTGCAGATCTACAACTGCAACGGCAGCATCGCGCAGCGCTTCACGCCGCCGACCAGCCCGCTCCCGCCGAGCGGTCCGATCACCAATTCGGTGATGAGCAAGTGCGCCGTCCCCGCGTCGACTACCGCAGCAGCCGCCAACGGCACCGCCGTCGTGCTCTACAACTGCGGCGTCGGCTACAGCACCGGTCCGGTGATTCCGTGGGCGCTGCACTCCGACGGCACGCTCATGGCCGGCGGAATGTGCCTGGCCATCAAGGGCGGGGAGAGCGTCACCGCCAGCGGCACGCTCGTGCAGCTCTCCACCTGCGCCGGCAGCCTGGACGAGCAGTGGGTGGTCGGATTCGACACGAGCAGCAGGCCGCGGCTGATGAACCCGAACTCAGGGCTGTGCCTGGACGATCCGAACTCGACGACGACCAACGGTACCCAGCTGCACATCTGGACCTGCAACAACACCGGCGCACAGGTGTGGGACATCCCGCACGCCGGGCACACCTTCGCCGGCCCGGTCACTGCGACCACCTCGACGCTCGCGCCGGGTACCGGCGACATCAATACTCGGATAGCGGCGATGAACACCGCGGCCACCGTCCGTGACACCCAAGCGCATCTCGCGCTGCTGCTGCACGCCGGCGGCACGGCGGTACGCAGTTCGGTCGCGCAGGTGCTCGCCGGCCCCGACACCGGCATGACCACCGATTGGTCAGAGACGAATTGGGACTCCTCGACCTGGGTGAACGACCCGAGCAGCCCATTGCAGCACGATGTGTCGGCCGCGGCGATCGCCGACCAGAGCCGCCAGCAGCGCGCGGACGGCATCGACCACTTCCTGTGGGGCTACCCGATGTCCGGCTACGGCTCGCAGCCGGACTTCAACGCCGACGTCACGAACTTCATGTCAAAAGACTCGACGTATTGGCTGGCCACCGACGCGGTCTTCGCGAGTCTTCCAGTCACCCACGCCGACCAGGCGGCCAAGGACAAGGTGACGGCGATCGCGGCGACGCACGCGGCGGCGGATCCCGCCAACGCGTGGGAGTGGAATACGTACGGCGACGACGCGATCAACGGCTCGGCCGACGATGTGCGCCGGTTCATCCAGTACGACGGCTGGCCCACGGTCGCGCCGGACCCCGGCACCCCCGAATTCCGGGTCGAGGTGGAATCGCTCAAGGCGCGCTGGGCCGGCGGTGACCCGTCGAACCCGCTCGACCCGAACCATGTGCTGCTCGGCGCGGAGGAGACGGCCTGGGCCGAATGGCAAGCCGAGTTGAACGCGCAGGCCCAGCCGCGCGCGAACATCGTCGCCGATGAGATGCAGGCCCTTGACGCGCTCAAGGCAGGCGCCGAAACCATGCACGACGGCCTGGACTATGCGTGGACGGCCGGCGGGATCCTGTGGGCTCAGGGCCAGAAGGCGAACAACGTCTTCGGTTGGTCCAGCGTGGACATGTCGCATGCCACCCACGACCTCGGCCTGATCAAGGCGAAGGTCGCCGCGCTGGCCTCGGCCGCGCAGAACGAGGCGGCGATCGCGCAGGACGCGGCGAACAAGGCGGTCGCCGAGCGCAACGCGGCTTATGCGATCGCCACGTCGGCCGGATTGCCGGAAGGCAGAGGCCTGGCTTACGCGGTGCAGTCCGCGCAAGTCACTCAGGCGGCAGCGGCCGCGGCGCAGGCGACTTCGAACGCGATGCAGACCGCGGTGGCGGCGACCAACGCGACGCTCGCCGACTCGGCAACACTGCTGGCGAACGCCAGCGCGCAGGCACACGCGGCCCGGGCGCTGTACCTGCGTGAGACCGCGCAGGACAACGCGGCCCAGGCCTCCGCGCTGGCGACCCAGGCAGCGAATCAGGCCACTGCGGCAGCGGCCGCCGCCAAGGTGGTCGCCGCCGACAAGGCGAAGATCGCCACCGTGGAGGCCACGGCCAAGGACGCCCAGGCTCGGGCGGACGCCGCCGCTGCAGACGCGGCGAACCAGGCCACCATCGCCGCGAATGCCGAAGCGACCGCGCAGACCCAGCGCAACAACGCCGCGGCGGCCAACGCCAATGCGCAGCAGCAGGCCGCGACGGCGGCGACCAGTGAGGCCAATGCCTCGACCGCCGCGGCCAACGCCGCGAGCCTGGACGCCACGGCGCAGCAGGCCGCCTCGACCGCCTCGACCGCCCGGGCCCAGGCCGCGGCGGCGCAGGAAGCGAAGAACGCCGCTGCCGCGAAGGCGCAGGCGCTGGCCGCGGTTGCCGCCGCCGATCAGGGAACTGACGCGGCCGCCGGCGCCACCGCCGCGGCCAACCAGGCGCAGTCGGACGCCGACGCGGCCAGCGCCGCGGCTGACGCGGCCAACGCCAATGCGTCGCAGGCCGCGAACGATGCGGCGGCGGCGCAAGCCGCGGCCGTGCAGGGAACCGCGGCGGCCGAAAAGGCGGTTTCGGACGCCTCGGCGGCGGACTCGGCCGCCGCGCAGACCAACGCGGCGGCGACGAAGGCCGATTCGCTCGCCGCCAACGCGATCGCGCAGGCCGGGGTCGCCGCGCAGAACTCCGCGGCAGCGCAAGCGACGGCGGCTCAGGCGAAGACTGACGCCGACAACGCGAAGGCGGCCGCGGAGGCCGCACAGACTGAGGCGGCGGGCGCGCAGTCCGACAGCGCGACCGCGACCGGGCAGGCGCTGGCCACCGCGCAGGCGGCCCAGGCCGCCGCGGCCGAGGCGGCCACCGTCGCCGCACCTGCCGATCAGGCCATTGACCTGGCCGCGCCGTATGCGGCCACCGACTCGGCGGCCGGGCTCGCCTCGCTCTCCTCCGAATCGGCCAAGACCATGGCGCAGCAGCAGGCTGACGTCGCGGCTGCCGAAGCGGCGCAGGCCGCATCACTGGCCGCCGCGGCGCAGGCAGCGGCGAACGCGGCCGCGGGCGACGCAAAGCTGGCCGCGCAGGCCGCGGCCGACGCCGCCTCCTCGGCCGCGAAGGCCGCCGCCTCGGCGTCCGCGGCAATGGCGTCGGCGGCTCAGGCCTCTGCGGATGCGCAGGCCACCAAGCAGTCCGATGACCGGATCCACGCGATGAACGCGCAGGCCCAGCTCGACGCGACCAACGCGCACGCGTCCGCACAGGCGGCTGGTGACTCCGCGGCCGCGGCCCGGGCCGCGGCGACCGCCAGCGAGACCGACGCGGCGGCGGCGCAGGCCGCGGCCGACTCGGCTTCGAGTGACGCCGGCGCCGCGCAGTCCGACGCGAACGCCGCCGCCGCGGACGCGTCCGATGCCAACACCGCCGCGAGCACCGCGCAGGCCGACGCGACGGCCGCGCAAGCCAGCGCAGCCGCGGCGGAACAGGCGGCGGCGGCCGCCGAGGCAGCCAACCGGGTCACCAGCCAGCAGGCCGGCCAGCCGGCGCTTGCCGCGTCCGACCAGGCGTTGCTGCTCGCGAACTGCGGTCAGACCTGCGTGGATCAGTACACCGCGGCGCAGGCACTGGCGGGCACAGACCTGGAGACGTTCATCATCGACAACGGCG
>NZ_DATNGK010000224.1:0-9909 GCF_035605935.1 Actinocrinis sp.
GGGCGGTCGCGGTCGGGCGCAACCAGAAGTGCACTGATTCGGCGAGGAAGAGCGCCCAGAGGTATACCGAGAGCGCGACGAACGCGTACGTGAGTCCGTGGTGTGCCGGCTTTGTCGGGATGAAACTCGCGAGCACAAGGATCACGACGCGGCCCTCGAACCCGAGGCCGCCCGCGACTGTCAGCCATCTGGGTACGCTCGCCGATGCACGGATGCGGTACACGATGTCGTAGTGGTGGTAGATCACGGCCGCGAGGTACAGAAACGCGACCGGCATCGCGCCGTGGACTTCCGCCGCCAGCGCGATCGCGAGGGCGTATTCGAACGCGTGGTACACCGGCGGGACCAGCCAGCCCAGCTTCGAGCCGAGCCTGCGGGCCTCGGCCAGCGGCCGGGCGAGGATGTCAGACATCGAGTAAAGCGCATCGGTCGCTTCGCTGGTGCGCGGCGCGGATTGCGGGCTGAGCGAGCGCTGGACGCGGCCGGCCGTCGTGTAGGCGGCGGCGATCAGACCCCAGATAAGCAGCACCGTGAACGTCGTGCGCGGCTTGGTCAGCGCGGTGAGCAACGCGATCAGCGCCCAGCGTTCGCCGATCGGCAGCACGATGATCTTGCGGGCCCAGTAGCTCAGGTTCTTGTTCTCCGCCGCCACCGTCGGCAGCGGCTGCGTATTGCCGTCGTTCGCGCCGCCGCCACGCTGCCCTTCATGGAAGGCGAAGTCCACGTGGTGCCGCACCGTTTGCAGTGCCATAGCGAGCGCCGCCAGCAACCACACGTTGTCGCCGTTGTGCGCCGAGCCGAACGCCAGACCCGCGTAGACGGCGTATTCCTTCGCGCGGTCAAACGTCGCGTCGAGCCAGGAGCCGACGCGGGAGAAGTTCAGCGCGTAGCGGGCCAACTGTCCGTCGGTGCAGTCCAGGACGAAGGAGATGTACAGCGCCACCGCCGCGACGATGTACCCGGCCCTCGTGCCGGTCGCCGCCGTGATCGCGCCCACGATGGCGACCAGCAGCGACAGCGTCGTGACCAGATTGGGGCTCAGCCCGCGACTCGCGCACCAGCGGGCAAGGAACCGCGAGTACGACGACACGAAAATCGTCGCGAATAGGCCGTCGTCGCCCTTCACCGCCTTGCGCAGCCGGATCGCCTCGCCGTCGATGTGCGCCACCCGGTCGTACGCGTCCTTCCGGGCGGAAAGAGGCGCATCGACCAGCGTCGCGATCAGACCGGGCGGCAGGACCACTTCGTGGATCGGCAGCGAGTGCGCCAACTGGGTGGCCAACACGTCCGGGACCAGCGGACGCGGAGCCGTGAGCTTCGCCGCCGGAGATCCGCCCGCGACGCGGTGCGCCGTGAGGTCGGGCAGCGTCCGCAGCTGAGTCGCCAGCAGCTCGCGCGCCTGGCCGGACACCGTGAGCACGCCGGTCGAGTGCGCGGCCGCCCAGCGCGGGTCTTCGATCGCCAACCGCAGCGCGTGCCGGTGCGCGATCAGCCGCCGGTCCACCAACGCCACCCGGCCGACTGTCGAGGCGCTGGCGACCGCCCGCGCCGCCGCCGCTGGACCGTCCGCGTCCACGACAGTCGCCCCTAGGGCGGACAACTCCGCGCGCAGCAGCCCGTCCCCATCCACTGGCTGGGGTCCGGTAAGCACCGCGATCGTGGGAATGCGCACTCGGCGGCCTTCCTCTTCACACTCATTGGCCCGCTCATACTCACTGGCCGTTCACTACCACCGGCCCGGCGGCAACCATAGTCCCGGCAACCGTAGTCCCTCACCGTGTTCGGCTACCATCGTGCAGCGATCGTCGGGCGTGATGGGCGACCGGTGCGGGGGTCGAGACCGAGCAAGTAGTGAGGACGCGTCGTGCCGAGTGAGACTTCCGCGTCGGATGTGGCCGCTGTGGCCCCGGACATCAGCGTGGTCGTCATCGTGTACAACGACGCGGCCCGACTGCCCACAGCCGTCGACTCCGTCCTGCGGCAGACCCTGCGTAACGTCGAAATCATCGTTGTCGACGACTGCTCGACCGACTCGACACCGCAGGTCGCCGCGCGCCTAGCCGCTGAGCACCCGAGGGTGCGATACCTGCGGCTTGAGCAGAACAGCGGCGGTTGCTCCGCTCCCCGCAACGCCGGGATCGAGGCCGCCCTCGGCACCTACGTGATGTTCCTGGACTCCGATGACACGCTGGACATGCACGCCTGCCTCAACATGCTTGAGGCAGCGGAGGAGCACGACGCGGACTTGGTCTCCGGCGTGTGCGTGCGCGTGCACCACAACCGCTCCGGGCTAACCGAGAATGTGCCGTGGTGGCCCGAGATCTACGCCGAACGCCGCGTCGTCGACGGCGTGTCGCAGATGCCTGATCTCTTGCGCGACACACTCTCCACCAACAAGTGCTACCGGCGTTCCTTCCTGAACGAGCACGCGCTGCGCTTCCCGGTCGGCTTTCACTACGAGGACCTGCTTTTCTCGGCGAAGGCTTACCTCGCGGCCCGTCGCATGGTGCTGATCCCGCAGACCGTGTACCACTGGAACGTCATCGTCCGGGCGGCGCAGAAGTCCATCTCCAACCGGCGCGACGAGATCTCCAATGTGCGTGACCGGATCGCGATCCATCGGATGATCGACGAGGCGATCACCGGCTGGCTCGGGGCCGGCGGCGATCCCGAGGTGAAGATCGCCAAGGACGCCAAGTTCATCGAGCACGACCTCGTCCTCTACCTGCGCGACCTGCCCTATCAGGAGCCTGGGTACGTCGCCGAGTTCACCGCCATGTTCCGCGATTATCTGCGTACTCTGCGCTCTGAAGCGTTCGACCGCTGTCCGCACCGGGTCGCTGTCGCAGGCGCGTACCTGCTGATCGAGGACGACTGGCCGAACCTGGTCACGGTCTGCGAGCACCTGCTCGACCGCACTCGCGAGAGCGCGAAAGCGTTGGAGCGCACCAGGATCACCTCCGATCTCGCCGAGCGTGACGGCCAGGTGTACTGGTGTGACGCGCATCTCGACTCGCAGGCCGGCCGCGCCGCGCTCGACGTGACAGGGCTCGGATGGTCGCGTGTCCCGTTCAGCCGGACAAACCTCGCTTCGCGCCTGACCGGGCTGCGTACCCTCGGCAACGGCCGGATTCGCATCGAAGGCGAGACGGTCAATCCGCTCGACCGGGTGCCACCCGACGCCGAGCTGTCCGCGGCCTTCGAATTCCGGCCGGTCGCCCGCGCGATCCGCAAGTACCGGGTCAAGGCCAAGGACGTCAGGCACGAAGGCAACCGCATCCGCTGGTCCGTCGAACTCAACCCCACCAAGACCGTCAAGCCGGTCGGCATCGTCGATCAGGTCTGGGAGGTCCGGCTGCGCTTGACCGCCGGGGCGCTCGGCACGACGGAGTCGAAGGTCACGGCGCTGAAGTTGCCCAGCGCGGCAGTGGACGATCACGGCGCGCCCCTCACCCTTCCGGCCCGCCCCCTGCTTACGCGCGCCGCCGGCGACACGTGGGTCGCGGGCATCAACCACCGCGGCCTCTTCACGCTGAACCTGACCGCCCGCAACCCGATCGCGCGTGCCGTCACCGCTCCCTTCACCCAGTCCGGGGCGAGCCAGCGCAGCGCACGAATTCTCCGCATCGCCCAGCGCCTCTACAAGCGAGCGCAGATCGTCAACGACCCGCGGATCAAGCGCGAACTGTATGCACGAGTGCTGACTCGACTGCCGGTGCGTCGCGGCTCGGTCGTCTTCGAGTCGCACATGGGCGGCTCTTACAGCGACAGTCCCAAGTACATCTACGAGGCGTTGCGCCGCTCCAATCACCGCGGCAAGGTCTTCTGGTCCTACGCCAACACCACGGCCGGTTTCCCCAAAGAAGCCACCCTCGTCAAACGCAACTCCTGGGCCTATCTTCGTGCCCTGGCCCGCGCCGAGTTCTGGATCGACAACCAGGGCTTCCCGCAGTGGATCGGCAAGCGGCGCGGCACCACGTACATTCAGACGTGGCACGGCACCGCGCTCAAGCGAATGGGCATGAACACGCCGCAGGTCCGCGCGATGCTGGCCGCTGACCGCAAGAAGCTGGTCAAGGCGGTGCGCCGGTTCGATCACTTCCTGGTCCGCTCCGAGTACGACGTCAGGACCCTGCTCGAAGCCTTCCAACTACGCGCCGAGCCGCTTCGCGTCGGCTACCCGCGCAACGACGCGCTCCTCGCCGCCGACCGGGATGCGCGCGCCGCACAACTGCGCGAGAAGCTCGACATTCCGACCGACCGCAGGGTTCTGCTGTACGCGCCGACCTTCCGGAACACCACCGGCGCGTTCGCTCCCGGATTCGACTTTGCCGAGTTCGCCCACCGCTTCGGCGACCAGGTGTTCCTCCTCGTCCGCGCGCACTACCTCAACACCGTGCAGGTCCCGCAGGAGGCCGGCGACGCGATCCGCGACGTGTCGACGTACCCTGACGTCACGGAACTGATGCTGGCTTCTGACGGACTGCTCACCGACTACTCCTCCGTGATGTTCGACTACGCGCTGCTCGACCGGCCGCTGCTGTTCTTCGCGCCCGACGCGGCAACATACGCGCACGATCGCGGCACCTACTTCGATCTCGCGCAGCGGGCGCCCGGACCGTTCGCCACTACTCAGGAGGAACTCTTCACCGCGATCGCCGCCTTCGCCGCCCAAGACGGCAGCGCCCCTGATCCCTACTCCGAGGCCCGCAAGCATTTCGCACACGAATTCGGCGAATACGAGACCGGCACCGCCGCCGATCAGGTCGTCGCGCGGTTTTTCGGCGGCAAAGGCGGCGCGCGATGACAGACGTCTTCATCGTCTGCAACACGATCCACGAACTCGGCGGCGTGCAGCGCTGGGCGCACCGGGTCGGTGAGCTGCTCGCGGAACGCGGGCACAACGTGCGCCTCGTCGGCGTCTTCGCCGTTCGGCAGCCGCACGAACTGACCACCACCGGTCCGGACGGCGAACGGCTCGAACCGGCATATCAGGCTTCAGTCATCCACGCGGACCTGTACGGCGGCAAGCCTAAACCCGCGCTGCTCTCCCGTATCGCCAACCCGCTCGCCTATGCCCGATACAAGCGCTGGCAAGCCGTGCAGCGCAGCGGCGCCGCTCGCCTGCGCGCGCTCATCGCCGCCGCATCAGACCCCGCAGACGTCGTCGTCATCTGCGCCCAGGTGCACGCGATGGAATGGGTCGCCCAGGCTACGCCGCGCGGCGTGCCGATCATCGCGATGAGCCACGAGTCGTACGCGGCAGCTAACGCGTCGAGCCGCGGCCGACGCGTCCGCAAGCTGTATCGCACCGCCGCCCGCTTCGTCTCCCTCACCGACGCGGACGCGCATGAGTGGACCCGCGCCGGGATGAACAATGCCGCCGCGATCCCGAACCCGCTGCCGATCCCCGCTCTCGGCGGCGCCGACCCGGCCGCCCGCGTTGTCGTCGCGGCGGGGCGCCTCTCCCAGGAAAAAGGCTTCGACCTCCTCCTGGACGCCTGGCACGACGCGGTCCTCACCAGGCCCGGTTGGACCCTGCGCATCTACGGCTCGGGCCCAGATCAAGAGGGAATCTTCGAACAGGCGCGGACCCTCGGTCTGGATTCCAGCGTCGACTTCGCCGGCCAGACCGGCGATATCGCGGCCGCGCTCGTCGAGGGCTCGATTTTCGCGAGCGGCTCGCGCGCCGAAGGCTTCCCCATGTCGCTGCTCGAAGCGATGGCTTGCGCGCTGCCCTGTGTGGCCTTCGACTGCGCCCCCGGTGTCCGCGAACTCGTCCACGACGGCGTGAACGGACTGCTGGCGCCGCCCGGTAATACCGAAGCCCTCGCCGCCGCCCTCGGCCGTCTCATGGACGACGCGGGGGAGCGCGCGACGATGGGTAAGGCCGCGCTGGAAAGCGTTGCCGCCTACGCACCGGACCGAATCGTGGACCGCTGGGAGCGGATGATCACCCTCGTCTTACGTTAAATCAGCCGCTCACGAAAAGGACTGACACTCCCCGCAGGCTGGGCGTTGACCAGCCGCTGGTCCGGCTGGGCGAGACAGATCTGTCACCGACGTATTACGCGATCATCGCCGAACGGTCGCGGCCGCTCGGATAGGGTCGAGACCATGACATGGCTGGTAACCGGAGGCGCCGGATTCATCGGTTCGCACGTGGTGCGGGCTCTGCTCGCTGACGGTGCCCGCGTGGTCGTCCTCGACGACCTGTCCACCGGAGACAAGAGCCGAGTGCCCGACGGCGTCCCGCTGGAGATCGGCTCGGTGCGAGACCGCGCGACTGTTGACCGCGTGCTCGCCGAGCACCAGATCAGCGGCGTCGTGCACATCGCGGCGAAGAAGCAGGTCGGCGAGTCGGTCGAGAAACCGCTCTGGTACTACGAGGAGAACGTCGACGGCTTGCGCACCCTGCTCGAGGCCATCGTCGAGGCCGGAGTGCGGCGGCTGGTCTTCTCCTCCTCGGCGGCCGTCTACGGCTCGCCCGACGTGCCGCTGATCACCGAGGACACGCCGTGCGAACCCCAGTCGCCCTACGGCGAGACCAAGCTTGTCGGCGAGTGGCTGATCCGGGATGTCGCCGCCGCGCACGCCCTCGCTTACGCCAATCTGCGCTACTTCAACGTGGCCGGCGCCGCGTCACCCGAACTCGGCGATCCGACCGCGCTGAACATCGTGCCCATGGTCTTCCAGCGCATCGAGGCCGGGCTGCCGCCGCGGATCTTCGGCGACGACTACGACACCCCGGACGGCACCACGATCCGCGATTACATCCACGTCAGCGACATCGCCAGCGCGCACGTCGCCGCCGCTCGCCGCCTGACGCAGGACGAGCACGCCGCGCTCACGCTCAACATCGGCCGCGGCGAAGGCGTCTCAGTCCGCGAGTTGGTCGACCGTATCCTCGAGCACGCCGGCAGTGACCTGGTTCCCGAGATCGCGCCGCGGCGTCCCGGCGACGGCGCGCGTTCGATCGCCTCGGCCGACCGCATCAAGGCTGAGCTCGGGTGGTCCGCGCAGCACGACATCGCGGATATGGTGGCCTCCGCGTGGGCCGGCTGGCGCATGCGCCATGATGCATAGCACGCACTAGTCGCTAGCTACATCGAATAACGCGGAACAGGAACCATGATCGGGCTTATCCTCGCCGCCGGGGCGGGTCGTAGACTGCGCCCATATACGGACACACTGCCCAAAGCGTTGGTGCCCGTGGATGGTGATCGCACGGTGATGGACCTGACGCTCGCCAACTTCGCCGAGGTCGGCCTCACTGACGCGGCAGTGGTGATCGGTTACCGCGCTGAAGCTGTGCATGAGCGCAAGGCGGCGCTTGAAGCCGCGTACGGCGTAACGCTGCATCTTGTGCACAACGACAAGGCCGAGGAGTGGAACAACGCTTACTCGCTCTGGTGCGCACGGGACCTGCTCAGCGAAGGCGTGATCCTGGCCAACGGCGACACCGTGCACCCGCCCTCCGTCGAGCGCACGCTGCTTGGCGCGCGTGGCGAGGAGCGGCGGATCATCCTGGCCCTGGACACGGTCAAGAAGCTGGCCGACGAGGAGATGAAGGTGATCTGGTCGGCCGAGGACGGTGTGCGCCGCATCACCAAGCTCATGGAGCCGACCGAGGCCACCGGCGAGTACATCGGCGTCACGCTCATCGAGCCGGAGGCCGGCGCCGAACTGGCTGACGCGCTGAAGGCGACCTTCGAGCGCGACCCGCAGCTGTACTACGAGGACGGCTACCAAGAGTTGGTCGACCGCGGCTTCCGGGTGGACGTACAGCCGATCGGCGAGGTCGACTGGGTCGAGATCGACAACCACGAGGACCTGGCCAAGGCGCGCAGCATCGTAGGGCGAGGCTAGTGGCCGTCCTGACTCGGCTGATCCCGGGTCCCGCGGCGGTGCGGATCGGTGCCGGGGCTGCCCGCGAGCTGCCCGCGATCCTCGCCGATCAGCGCATCTCCACCTCGGGTCGGCTGGCCATCGTGATCAGTGAAGGCTCGGGCAGCGAATTGCGCGAGCGGCTGCGCGAGTACCTGCCGGCCGACGCAGGCTGGTTCCCGATCCGTGGCGGCACGCTGGATGACGCCGTGGACGTCGCCGACCGCATCCGCGCCTCTGCCGGATCCGGCGGAGGGCACGGGCTCGGGTCCTACGACACGATTGTCGGCTTGGGTGGCGGGCGCGTGATCGACGTCACCAAGTACGCGGCGGCCAGACTCGGCCTGCCCATGGTCGCGGTCGCGACCAATCTCGCGCACGACGGCATCTGCTCACCGGTCTCCACCCTCGACAACGACGCCGGCCGCGGCTCCTACGGCGTGCCCGGCCCGATCGGCATCGTCGTGGACCTCGATCTCGTGCGCGACGCCCCGAGTGCCTTCGTGCGAGCGGGAATCGGCGAGGCGCTGTCCAACCTCTCCGCCCTCGCCGACTGGGAACTCTCCCACGACGTGACCGGCGAACCCGTGGACGGCCTCGCCGCCGCGATGGCCCGCACCGCCGCCGAGGCAGTACTGCACCAGCCGGGCAGCATCGAGGATCCCGCCTTCCTCGCCGTGCTGGCCGAAGCGCTGGTCCTCTCCGGCCTGGCCATGTCCGTCGCGGGAAACAGCCGGCCGAGTTCAGGGGCCTGCCACGAAATCTCACACGCGCTCGTGCTGCTGTTCCCGGGCAAGTACGGCCAGCACGGCGAACAGGTCGGCCTCGGCGCGGCCTTTGCGTCTTACCTGCGCGGGGATGCGGAGCGGACGGGGCAGCTCGTGGATGCGTTACGGCGCCACGGATTGGCTGCCATTCCCGCCGATCTGGGCATTGATGCCCCCGCGTTCGTGGAAGCGGTAACGTACGCGCCGCGGACCAGGCCCGGACGCTACACGATCCTGGAACACCTCGACCTGACCGAAGCGAAACTGCGTGACGCGGTGAAGGACTATGTCGACACCTACGCTCGATGAGCTGCGACTCGTCGTCCAGCCGCCGGAGAAGATGCAGCGGCGCAGCGGCGAGCACTGGGCCGGGCGGCTCTATATGCGCTGGATCTCACTGCGCGTCACCCGACTCCTCGTCAATTCGCCCATCTCAGCGAACGGCTATACCTATCTGATGATCGTGGCCGGGATGGCCGCCGGAGCCGTGCTCCTCATCCCGGGCATCGTTGGCGCGCTGCTCGGCGCGCTGCTCATCCAGGTCTACCTGTTGCTTGACTGCGTGGACGGCGAATTGGCCCGCTGGCGCAAGCAGACCTCGATCATCGGGGTCTACCTTGACCGGATCGGCGCCTACGGCGTCGAGGCGGCTTTCCTGATCGGCCTCGGTTTCCGCGCCGACCACCTGCACAGCGGGCCGTGGACGGTACTCGGCCTCGCCGCCGCGGTCGGGGTGCTCATCGTGAAATCGGAAACCGATCTGGTCGACGTGGCGCGGGCCCGCTCCGGCCTGACCGCCGTCGCCGAGAGCGCGTCCGTGCCCCGCTCCGCCAAGGTCGCCAAAGCACGGCTCCTCGCCTCCGCCTTCAAGGTGCACCGGCTGATCGTCGTCATCGAGACCTCGCTGCTGGTCCTGCTCGCCGGCGTCCTCGACGCGGCCACCGGGGGAGGGGCCAGCGGCCTGTTCTACACCCGGCTGGCCGTCGCCATCCTGGCCGGAATCGCGCTGGCCATGGTCTTCCTCCACTTCGTCTCCATCGTCATGTCGAGCAGGCTCAAGGGATGAGACTCGCCGCCGTCATCCTCACCATGGGCAACCGCCCGGCTGAGCTGGCCGACCTGATCCGCACCGTCGCCAAGCAGCAGGGCGACCCGATCGAGGTCGTCGTGGTCGGCAACGGGGTCGAAGCCTCGCAGTTGCCTGACCTCGGCGGCGCGCGCACCGTGGACCTGCCGGAGAACCTCGGCATCCCGG
>NZ_DATNGK010000225.1:0-22239 GCF_035605935.1 Actinocrinis sp.
CCTGGCTGCGTTGCCGAAACATCCACAGACGACCCACGGTGTTGAATGAGGAGCGCGAGGATGCTCCGGCGCCTTGCCAGGCCCGCCGCTTGGCCGATTCGCTGTGCCGTACCCGACAATTGCGGCAATCCGCCGCTGATAGTGCGTGACGTTAGACCCCAACATGGGATCAGACGCCCTCTAAGAGAACCTTCCGGATCGCTTATCCGTTTCAGCGAATCCGAGTTCTACAACCGTTCGCCTGCGGTTTTCCCTTTCCGTGATGGACCCTTTGGGTAGTTTTGCCCGCCGCTTTACGGACAACCGCCGCGATCCGGTGTCCAATGCGTACGGGTTGCAGACCGTTCGGGCCGGCTACAGCTCGTCGTGATCCGAGGGCAGGCGCTCGGCTCGGACATGCATGTCTGCATCCTGCGACAAACCCGGAAAAACCCACAGCGGCCGAACCGGCCGCACCGGGAAACTGCGCGAGGAGAACAATCCCATGCTGAACCACAGCGGCTCGGGAAACACCCGGGCCGGACGCATCACGCCGCGGTCGCGCCGGTCCGTGGCCGGACTCTGCACCATAGCCCTGATCGCCTTCGGCGCCTCGCTGTCGGCGAGCGCCGCTTCCGCACACGTCGTCGCCGATGGCGCCGGCAACGCCACCGGCACCAACACCACCTCCGCCGTGTCGAGCGGCACCGTCCACTACGTGCACACGCACGGCCGCACCGTCCGGGTCGAGACCCACGGGCGCTTCGGCGTCGTGGTGCCGCACGGCGCGCGCGGCCACGCCCGGCCCCTGGACAGCGGCGGCCTGATCTACAACGGCGGCCCCGTCGAGCACAACCCCACCGTCTACCTGGTCTTCTGGGGCTCCCAGTGGGACAGCGACGGCAACGGCGTGCAGCAGTACCTCCAGGGCTTCTTCGGCGGCCTGGGCGGCTCCGGCGACGACTGGTCGACGATCATGACGCAGTACACCGACAGCAGCGGAGCGGGCCCGTCCTTCAACGGCTCCGTACTCGGTGGCACCTGGGTCGACGACTCCTCCGCCGCGCCGGACAGCGCCTCGCAGTCCGACATCGCGGCCGAGGCCGAGGTCGGCGCCCAGCACTTCGGCGTCTCGGGACCGGACGCGGACGTGTTCGTGGTCAGCCCGAGCGGCACCAGTCCGGACGGCTTCCCGAACTCCGGCTTCTGCGCCTGGCACGATTGGAACGGCACGACGGCGTACACGAACATGCCGTACGTCCTGGACGCCGGCTCCGGCTGTGGTGCGGACTCGGTGCAGAACCAGCTCGACGGCTTCAGCATCGTCGGCGGGCACGAATACGCCGAGGCGGTCACCGACCCCGAGCCGGCCAGCGGCTGGGTGGCCTCTGACGGTGAGGAGAACGGCGACCTGTGCGCCTGGCAGGGGTTGACCGCGCTGAACCTGTCCACCGGCAGCTACGCGATCCAGCCGACCTGGAGCAACAACGCCGGCGGCTGCGCCACCTCCGGCTGAAGTCCACCGAACCACAAGTGGTTGATGGTCGTGTGCACTGTTGCACCGGCGGGCCGGACCTAGCGCGTCCAGCCCGTCCGACCGCCTGCCTGGCACAAGCCCCTCCCGGCTTGTGCCAGGCAGTTTCGCGTTCGCTGACGGCGTACGGCCGCACCCTTCTGTAACTGCGTAATCATGTAATCATCGTTGTATGGCTACTTCACAGGAAACGACCGAGACACTGCGTGGCTGGTTCACCGGCCGGCTGCCGGAAGGATTGTTCGACGGGCCGCCCGAGGTGACCGTCGACCGCGAGGAGATCACCGTGATCGGCCGCATCCCCGAGCCGGAAACGGCCGAGGGCGCTTCGGCGGCGGAGAAGGCGGCCGCGGTCACCGGGCGGATCAAGGAGTTCCGCGAGCGGACCCGGTCCGCGCGGATGCGGGTCGCCCGGGAGGCGGAGCACGAATTCCGGCGCAAGGTGTCCTGGTGGGTGCGCTGCGGCGAGACCACCCAGCCGTTCACCACGCTGTCCGTGCCGGTGATGACCCGGCTCAAGCAGACCGACCGGCAACTGCTCGACACACTCGTGGACGCGGGCGTGGCGCGCAGCCGCAGCGACGCGCTGGCCTGGTGCGTGCGGCAGGTCGGTCAGCGCGCCGAGAGCTGGCTGACCGACCTGCGCGACGCGATGCGCGCGGTGGAAGACGTGCGCGACGCCGGACCGAACCTCGACTGATCGCGGTCAGGGCTGGAGGGCGCCGGTCGTCGGCACCGGCGGCGTGGCCGGCGGCGCTTTCGGCTGGAACGCGCCGAGTTCGAGCGCTGCCGCGATCCAGGCCCCGCCGAAGGCCCAGACCGAAAGGCTTTCGCATATGTAGAGCGGTGTCAGGGTCCAGTGATCGCCCCAGTGCACCGCGCCGGCGATCACCGCGACCGCGAGGAAGGCCAGGATGAGGATCCCGGCGGTCAGGTAGGCGTGATTGACCCTGCGTCGCTCCTCGACGGCTGGATCGCGGAACGACCAGATGCAGAACATCGCCAGCGCCGTGAGCAGAATGCCGGCGAAGCTCAGGTGCGCGAGACCGATCGCGGTCTGATACGGGGTCGGGACCTTCGGCGCCGTCGGGCACAGTGCGACCGCGATCGCGAAGATCCCGGCGACGGTGCTCCACTTGTCGTCGCGCGCGTTGAAGCGGTATCCGACCAGGAATACGCCGAGCGCGCACAGGCCGCCGACGAAGATGTTGCGGGTGCTGGTGTAGTACGAGCTGCTCATCGAGCTCGGCAGGATCTCGGTCTCATGGCCGAACTGTACGAAGATCCAATTTCCGAACGGCAGCACGAGCGGCAGCAGCAGCCCGATCGCGCCGATGCCGAAACGCAGCCGCTGTACGGTTTTGACGTCTTGATCCGGTGTCATGGCGGCCCCCCTTGATGGCAGCCCGGACGAAACTCCCTTCTGTGATGGTCCCCTAACCCAGTGTTAACAAACCGTGATCGTGCCTGATCACGGCCTTATCGCCCGTTCGGAGTAATGGCGCGCGATGCCTAGAGCTTGCGCCCGAGCCCGCCGTAGATCCCGATCCACGGCGGCTCGGTCGAGCCCGGCGCCGGTCGCCAGGCTGAGACCGAGACCAGGCCCGGGTCGAGCAGTTCGAAGCCCTCGAAGAAGCTGAGCACCTGCTGGTAGGTGCGCAGGTTGAGCGCGGCGGTGGCGTGCCGGTAGACATCCATCAGTTCGGCGAGCGGTTCGAAGCTCTCCATGGTCGCCCGGTCCCTGGTCCCATGGCTGATCACCAGGTAGCTGCCGGCTGGAAGCGCGTCGCGCAGCCGGCCGACCACCGCGGCCGGGTCCTCCTGGTCGTTGAGGAAATGCAGGAGTGCGAGCATCAGCACGCCGACCGGCTGGGAGAAGTCGATCAGGCCGTCTTCGTCCACGCGCGTGAGGATCTCGTCGAGCTGCCGCACATCACCCGGGATGAAGGCGGTGTGCCCGACGCTCGTGAGCCGCGCCTGCGCGTGTACGGCCACGATCGGGTCGTTGTCGACGTAGACGACGCGCGTGGTCGGTTCGACGGACTGCGCGACCTCGTGCGTGTTGGGGGAGGTGGGGATACCGGTGCCGATGTCGAGGATCTGCCGGATGCCGTGCTCGGTGACCAGCGTGTGCACCGCTCGGTGCAGAAAGGCGCGGTTGGCGCGCGCGCCGTCGACGATTGACGGCAGGGCGCTGATGATGCGCTCCGCGGCGTCCCGGTCCACCTCGTAGTTGTCCCGGCCGCCGAGGTAGTAGTCGTACATCCGCGCCGGGTGGGCGACGCTGGTGTCGATCTGATCGGCCGTCAGGCCCCGCTCGGACATGACGGTCCTCCGTTCACTTATTCGCTCTGCTGTGGACCCTGATGCTAGCGCTGCCGCGTTCCCCAAGGCGGGGAACGCGGCAGGGCTATGCCAAATCGGGGTCAACCGCGGGCAACGGGATTACGGATAGTTAGTCACGTTCACCGGAGTGGTGTTGGACGGGGTGGCACCTCCAGTTCCGTTGATGACGTGTTCGATCACGCCGACGCCGCCGAGCGAGACGGTGAGCAGGTCGTGGAACTGCACGCCGGAGGTCGTGGGCGCCTCGAAGGCGTGATCGTTGACCACCGAGTTGTTGACGTTGAAGTAGCAGTAGCTGCCCATTCCGTACGCCTGATGGCTGGTCACGTTCGGCGCGACCTCATAGGCCGGGTAACCGTTGGTGGAGCCGTTCATCCAGGCGGCCTGGTTCGGCGGATCGTACGGGTTCTCGTTCTGGAAGAAGATCGTCTCGCCGCCGTTGCCGTTCCACTGCACCTCGTACTTCTGGTAGTGCTCGATGAACAGGCCGGTCGCCAGGACGTTGCCGCCGTTGACGATCAGACCGGTGTCCGCCGTGTTCGTGCCCCAGCCGACCGTGCCGCCGTTGCCGTGGTCGGCCCGCCAGGCCCAGATGTCGTTGATCAGGGTGTTGTTGTTGTTCACCACGAGGCTGTCGGTGGCCTTGCCCGCGATGTCGCCGCCGATCCGGAAGAACACGTCCTGGATCGAATCGGGGTTGGCCCCATGATTCGCCGACGCGCCCTGTGGACCCATGGTCAGCAACGCCTGCGAGTTGGTGGTGCCGGCGTCCAGCAGCAGACCACTGATACGTACGCCGTCGACGTCAGCCACCTGCATCGTGTTCACGCCGTTGACCGGGATCAGCGTCGGGAAGCCGATGCCGAGGACCACGGTGTTCGGGTTGGTGACGTTGAGCGTCTGGTCGATGTTGTACACGCCCGGCGTGAAGAAGAGGTCGCAGCCCTGAGCGAGCGCCGCGTTGATCTGCGCCGCGGTGTTCGACGGGGTCGCCACGAAGAACTGGCTCATCGGCACCGAGGTACCCGGGGTCGAGCCGCTGTTCCAGCTCGGACCGGAGGCGTTGGTACGCAGCGAGGGCAGGAACACGTGGTAGTTGCCGACCGAGTCGACGTACAGGTACGGCACGTCGCGGGAGACCGGCGTGGTGGCCAGCGTGGTCATCGGCGGGCTCGGGAAGCTCTGCGCTGGAGCGCCGTTCACGCCGGAGAACACCATGTTCCACACCGAGCCGCTCCAGCTGCCCAGATTGCTGTCCTGGGTGTACCACTGCTGCTGCGACACGCTGGAGGCCTGGCCGGAGATCTTGCTGTCGGCGACGTAGCCGCCGCTGGCGTAGCCGTAGCTGGCCGGGTACATTTCGAGGCCGCCGTGCACGTCGACGCGGCGGAAGGGGCCGGCCTGCGCCACCGCCCAGCGGTCGCTGCCGGACGAGGGGTTGATGGCCAGATTCTCCGCCGAGCGCCAGAAGTTCTGCGTGGCGTTGCCGGTGCCGTCGAAGGCGTCCACGGTGACGTCGCCGTTGATGGTCACGTCATCAGGGTTCTGGCCGAGGCCCTGGATCGAGGTGTAGTAGCCGATGTTCGCTTCGGCGCTGTAGGTACCCGGCTTGAACAGCAGGGCATAGCGCTGGGTCCCGAACTGGTTGAGCTTCTGGGTGTTGAACACCGAGTCGAGCGTGGACTGGATGCTGGCCGAGGACATGCTGGGGTCGAAGATGTCCACGTTCGGGCCGAAGTTCGGAGTGTTGGACTGGCCGGTGCATCCGGGCGGCGGGCCGCCGGTGCTGCTCGCCGAAGGGGAGGGTGACGGGCTTCCGGTGCCACCGCCGATGAAAACGCCGAACTCCCACAGCGAGTAGCCGTACGGAGTCGCGCGGGTGGTGCCGTACATGCGGATGTATCGGCCCGAGCCGGTCACGTTGAGGGTTTGGGTGCCGCCGGTTCCGGTGGTGGTGGAGTAGATCGAGGTCCAGCTGCTCGCGTCGTTCGAGGTCTGGATCTGGAACCCGGTCGCATACGCGGCTTCCCAGTTCAGCGTGACCTGGCAGATGGATTGCACGCTGCCGAGGTCGACTTGCAGCCATTGCGGGTCGCTGAATGCCGAGGACCAGCGGGTGCCGGTGTTGCCGTCGGTGGCGTTCGAGGCCGGGAAGGCGGCACTCTCCAACGACGAGGCTGTGGTCGGCTTGCTCAGCGCCGCATTGGTCGTGCCGCAACCGCCGCCTGCGCCGAGCGTGCCGTAGACCTGGAACTCCCATAGTGAGTAGCCGTATGGGGTGGCGCGGGTGGTGCCGTACATGCGGATGTATCGGCCGGTGCCGGTGATGTTGAGGGTTTGGGTGCCGCCGGTTCCGGTGGTGGTGGAGTAGATCGAGGTCCAGGTGTTCGCGTCGTTCGAGGTCTGGATCTGGAACCCGGTCGCGTACGCGGCCTCCCACTGGAGGACCACCTGGCTGATCGAGGCGCTCTGACCGAGGTCGACTTGCAGCCATTGCGGGTCGCTGAATGCCGAGGACCAGCGGGTGCCGGTGTTGCCGTCGGTGGCGTTCGAGGCCGGATAGGCGGCGCTCTCCAGCGACGACGCGGTGGTCGGCTGGCCCTGAGACAGCAGGGTCGGCGCGGCATGCGCCGCAGTGGTGGACGCGACCAGCGCGTACACGGTCAGGCTCAGGGCGGCGACCACAGCGGCGGCGGCCCTTGCCCAGCGCGGTAGAGGTCTCCGAGGCGTTAACGCAGCGGAGGAGCGTGCCTTCATTGGCGTCTCCAGCTTTACCGGGAGTGTGGGTGTTCGGAAGGCGGATGGTTGGAGAGCGCTCTCCGAGAGGGATGGTCGCGCCGGGGTTTCCCGCGTGTCAAGGGTCTCGCACAGTTCCGGAACAGAACGGGTCCGCCGGCGGCCCCGGGCGAGGCCGCCGGCGGACGCCGGTGTGTCAGTATTCGGGTTTGTCAGCGGTTGATTCAACGGCCTGTCAGGCCGGCGTTCCGCCTACGAGACGAGGCGCACGGTCCAGAAGTCCGAGGCGAGGCCGGGCTCGGTCAGATACGCGTACGGCAGCGTGAAGTAGCCGCCCTTACCCCACTCCGGTCCCCACGAGTTGCGCACCAGGAACCGCTTGGTGTCGTCGTCGTACCCGACCGCGAGCACCGCGTGCCCGCCGAGGGCCTGCTCGCCCGCGCTGGGCATCGGCGCGTCGCCACTCTGCGCCACCGCCTGGCTTTCGAAGCTCTCATAGACCGTGAACCCGAACACGAACGGGAAGCCCTCGGCCAGGCAACCCTTGAGCTGCTCAATGGTTCGCAGCACCCGGCGGTACGAGAGCGCCTTGGTCTTGAGCGCGTCCTCGTAGCAGTTCTGCGACGGCCGCTGACCGGCGCGGGCCTGCGGCGGCCATGCCCCGCCATCCGTCGCCGGCGGCGTGTCGTCGTAAGGCCACTCGGTCTCCGGGCACACCCCGAGCGAGGCGATCGACTTGATGCCGTCGCGGATCTGCGCCCCGGAGTCGTACTCCACGTGCCCCTCGGTCGCCCGCTCGTTGTAGTAGATGAACAGCCGCGACGGCACGAAGTCCGCCAACTGCTGGCGCAACAGCTCGAACTCGACCGCGGCGGCGATCGAGTTCGCGGTGCAGCTGCCGATCTTGCCCTGGTCGTAGACCGCGGGCAGCTGCGGGCGCAGATCGACCCGCGGCGGCGGATTGACCAGGCCGAGATGCGGCGCCGAATAGACGTGGTCGCGCGCGTCCGGCAGGTCCGGCACCCAGCCGTAGCGGGAAACGGTTCGTCCCATGAATGGCTCCCCCCATTCGGAAAGGCGGCGCGCCCTGGTGCGCCGGGCCCCACTGCTCGGCCGGTCCACCGCGGGGGATCTCCCCACCCCCGCGCGGGCCCCGAACGCCGCCTGATTCCGAGAGTAACCCCGCAGTGGCGCTACGTACAGGCGTTTCGTCCGATTCGCATCAGAGGGTGCGCTTTTGGATCTTCATCTCGAATCTCTCGTCCTCGACCGGCCAGCTGTCGCTGATGCGCAGGCTCTCGACCTCGGTGAGGGAGAAGGTGGGCACACCGCGCACTCGCTCGGCACGGACGTGATGGAAGTCGGCGCCGTCCACATCCGTGAGCGAGAACGCCGGGCGGGTGTCCTGCTGCTCGAAAGCCATCGTGACGTCGTCGAAGGCGATGTTCGAGACGTGCCTGATGTAGAACCCGTATGCTGGCAGCGTGCCGAACATGTAGTTCTCCGGGTACGCGTCGGCCAGTTCCGGAACCGGGCTCACCGCGGCCGCCGGGGTCAAGCCGCCGACCATGATGTGACGCAGCCCACTGATACGCACGTCCTCGATCGGGTGGTCCGGAATGCCGGCGATCGTGGACGGGTAACGCGGATCGGCGTCGATGACGGTCACGTCGCTGATGCTCACTCGCCGCAGCCTGCCGATCGCCAGGCCGGCCGGACCGCGCATGCGCGCGCCGAGCCGTATGAAGATCGGGGTCTGCACGCCGCGCATGGTCAGGTTGCTGATCGTCACGTCCTGGAGCAGCGCGCCGTCCACGGTCTCCAGCGCGAGGCCGCGGCAATGCTCGAAGATGATGTTGGAGATCGCGATGTTCTGGAATCCGCCGTTGGACTCGGTGCCGAACTTGAGCCGGCCGGTGCGCCCGTACGGCCCGGTCTTGAACGTGCCGTCCACGTAGGTGCCCAGGTCATAGCCGCTGACCATGCAGTTGTCGATGTACACGTTCTCGGTGGCGCGCGCCTGGTTCAGCGCGTACGAGCTCTTGAGCACGATCGCGTCGTCGTTCGGCGAATTGACCACGGTGTTGGAGATCCGCACGTTCTTGCAGCAGTCGATGTCGATGCCGTCCCGGTTGGTGTCGATGACCAGCCCGTCGATGCGGAAGTTGTCCACGCCGGTCGGCAGGATGCAGAAGTGGCCGCCGTTGACGATCGTGACGTCGTAGATCCCGACGTTGCGGCACAGTTTGAGCGCGATCGCCTTGTTGCCCTGTAGCGGGGCGGACTCCTTGCTGCCGCCACTGACCAGGCCCTGGCCGTCGATCGTGCCGGGGCCGTGGATGGTGACGTTCTGCAGGTTTTCGCCCCAGACCAGGCTGTTGTGCCAGTGGCTGTGTCCATAGTCCTGATACGGATTGCCCGCGCCGGGCTCGGCGGGATCGTAGCCCTGCGTCGCGGTGGGCTTGGCCGCCAGGATCCGTGAGCCGTTGGCGAGATAGAGCGCGACGTTGCTGGCCAAGCGGATCGAATAGCTGGCGTAGGTTCCGGCCGGGAAGTAGACGGTACCGCCCGCGCCGTTGTCGCGGGCCGCGGCGGCCGCGATCGCTTGATTGATCGCGTCGCTGTCGATAGTGGTCCCGTCTCCGGTCGCGCCGAAGGCGGTCACGTCGAAGACATCGCTTAAGCCGGGCGCTGGAGCCGGGGCGGTGGCCGCGCGGGCACCCCCCGCTCCGGCTAGAGGCAGGGCCGCTCCGGTCGCGCCCGCCGCGCCGAACGCGACGAGCCGGCGACGGCTGACCGGGATGGACATGAAGTCTCCCTTCGGTGGTCTGCGCGGTGCTGATCGGTACCGCTTAATGCGCAGACCACTTAAAGTGAGATCGGATCTGTTGTCCACGAAAACGTCGCCGCCGGGACAGGTGGATCATTGAACTGACTCGCATTTCCGCAGGCCACTACTGCGATCTACGGCAAAAGCCTAAGCCTGCGCGCACGATCGTTTACATCGGATGTTTCATTGGCGACGTATGGCCGCAGCGGTCGAGATGGACCAAGCCACAGCCACAACGACCAGCGCGCTCGGCAGCGCGGCGAGCGGATAGTGCGGCGCGGCGCCGTTCGCCGTCGTCAGGGCACGAATGCCCATCGCGGCAGGGGAGAAGCGCGCGACCAGTAAGCCGAGCGCGAGCAGGCCGGCGAGCAATACGCCCCATCCGGCGGCCGGGACCAACGGCGGAGCGGAGAGCGCGCCGGCTGCGGTGCCGAGCAGCACGCAGACCAGTTCCGTGCTCAGTCCGGTCAGCAGGGTCGCGCTGCCGCCGGGCAGTGCACCGGTCGCGCCCGCGACGATGGCGCCGACCAGTGCGCACAGCAGTCCATAGCCGGTCGCGGCACTGAGCGCGGCGAGGCGGGCACGAACCGGGCCGGTCACGGTGGCGGTGATCGCGGCGGCCTCGGCGGGTTCGGTGGTCAGCATCGCGCGGGTGAGCCAGGCGCTGACCGGGAGAAGAAACGCCGCACTGTAGGCGAACGCGTCGGCCGCGCTGTCGCCGGCCGCCGAGTCGATCGCCAGCGCGATCGCGTAGAACAGCACTGGCGGCAGCCAGCGTTGCGAGCGGGCCAGCAGGACGACGTAGTAGCGCGCGACGGCGGCGTCACGAGTCGTCACGGCTGCCTCCTGGACTGCTGCGGCACCGAGGCGCGCGCGATAGCAGACTGCTGATGCTCGGCTCGGCCCCGTTCGCCGCGGCCCTGCTCTTCGCGGCCCCGCTCGCTCTGCTTGGGTACGGACTGCTGCTGCCCCTGTCCTGGCTTCGCGCCCTGCTGTTGCTTGCCGGCTTGCTGCTGCTTACCCGCTTCGATCGCGCGGCCGTCCACCGTGCGCACCGACAACACGTGAATACCGCGGTGCAGCGAAAGGATCTCGTGCAGCAACTGGTCCGAGCCGTCCGGCTCGACCTCGATGCGCATCACCTCGTCGGCGAGCATCCGGCCGCGTCCGGGTCCGGGCCACGGATCCGGTGCGTTCTCCAGGTCGATGAGCACCAGCGGCATTTCGAAATCGACCGCAGAAGCCTGATGTAGTAGCCCGTCGCGCAATACATACGCCGCTGTCGCGTCGTCGGCCAACCGCTCCGGGTCGTGATCGACGAACACCACTCGGCCGCCGCGCCGCGTCGTCTCGCGGGCCACCTCGTCGAGCGTCTGCTGCCCGAAGGCGTCCAGGCTGGTCCACGCCTCATCCAGGATCAGCAGCTCCGGCTCCGCGAGCAGCGCCTGAATGATCGCGACCTTCTGGGCGGTGCCCCGGGACAGGTCGCCGATCCGGTGCTTGCGATAGCTGAGCGCCTCGAAGCGCTCCAGCCAGCTCAGCGCCCGCTCCTCGGCCTCCTCGCCGGACAAGCCGTTGATGCGGCCGAAGTGCCGCAGGTAGTCGTGCGCCTTGAACGGCAGCGGCGGCAACTGGCCCGGCACGTACGCGACGTTCTGCGGGCGCCCGGTGATGGCGCCGCGGCCAGGCCGGTGTGCCCCGGCGATGATCCGCATGAGCGTGGATTTACCGGAGCCGTTGTATCCGCCGATGCGCACCAAATCGCCCGGCTGCAGGTCGAGGTCGACTCGGCCCAGCACCCAGGGTGCTCGCCATCCGTAGCGGTATCCAACAGCGCTCAGCCGCATGCGCACACCCTAGCCCCAACCCGGGCGAGTTCGTACAGGCCATTAGACAACCGTGACCATCCGAATAGACGCGCCTGGAATAACAGTGTTCTGTTAAGGCTGGCTTAGGACTTGATCACAGCGGCGCGCCGTGGAGTCAGCCCGCGGTGATCTCCTGCGCGACCACATCGCCGCAGGAGTAACGGATCCACGGGCGCTGCTTGTGCTCGGACACGCCGCGGTCGCGCTGCTTGCCCTCGCCGCACACCGGGCACTTCCAGCCCTCGTCCTCGCGGTCGAAGCCGTGCCAGGCGCGCTCGAAGTCGGGTCCGTCCACCTCGTGGACGAGCACCGGCGGGTCGCTGGCCGTGAACGGATCGTACATGTCGGTTCCTTTCTCAGAAGTCTTATACGGAGTCCATGAGCGGCCCGGCGCCGTTTCCCAGGTCAGGCTCCGCGCCCGGCCCCGCTTCCTGCGGCTCGTAGCCAGTGGGCCGTGAACGCAGAAAGCGCACGGCTTCAGTCAGGCCCCACACGTACCCACCCGCGCCGATGACCCCGACCACGATCGAGTCCCACGGCGCCCGGATCCAGTCGCTCCCGCCGAAGCTGCCGACCCAGGACATCAGCAGGATCGCGCACACGTAAAGCACCAGCCACGCACCCGCGCGCACGTCAACGCGCACCTGCCCCGGCGTGTGCCGGTTGCTGCGCGTGTTCCAGACATACACCGCGATCGCGACGGCCAGCAGCGGCAGCGCGATCCGCAGATTGGTCCACTTCGCCCAGTAGAGGATCAGCGTCGCCAAGACGAAGCCGATCGGCGCGAGCGCCGAGGTCCCGCGGAACCACGCGTTCTCCCGGGCTGGCTCGACCACCCGGAACGCCGCCTGGCAGACCATGGTGATCGAGTACACGAACAAGCCCAGCTCGCTGGTCGCCGCGATGATGGAGTGCCAGCTGGGCAGCAGCAACAGGAAAATCGCGCCGAGCACGAAGTTCAGCAGCAGCGCCCGGCGCGGCACCCCCGAGCCGCGGTGCACGTGCGCGAACCAGCGCGGGATGGATTCGTTCTTCCCCATCGCCCGCGCCTCGCGGCTGATCGCGGCGGTGAAGACCAGCGCGGAGCCCGAGGGCGAGACGATCGCGTCGCCGTACAGCACCCAGGACAGCCAGCCGAGGTTGAGTACCACCGCGAGCTGCGCGAACGGCGAGGTGAAGTCGATGCCGCCCCAGCCGTGCGCCAGATGCGAACCGGGAATCGCGGCGATGAACGCGATCTGCAGGCCGATGTAGAGCAGCATCGCGAGCAGCAATCCGATGATGATGGCGCGTGGCACGTCGCGTTTGGCGTTGCGCGCCTCGCCGGAGAGATCGAGCGGGGCTTGGAAACCCGTATAGGCGTAAATCACACCCGCGGTCGAGATCGCGGAAAGCGCCGTCGAATAGCCGTAAGGCGCGAAGCCGCCGTGCTTGGTGAAGTTCCCGCCGTGCCACGAGGTCGCCAGCAGCACGACCATGGTCAGCATCGGGACCAGCCATTTGATCACCGAGAGCGCGCCGTTCACCCGGCCGAGCAGCAGGATCCCGTACCAGTTGACCATCATGAACACGGCCATCAGCGCGAGCGCGACGAGGATGCCCGCCCACGTCAGCCGCTTGTTCGAGTACAGGCCGGAGACGTGCTGCGAGGCGTACTGGATCACGACCGCCGACTCGCTCGGCGGGTTCGTGCAGTACGCGATCCAGATGCCCCAGCCGACGATGGTGGCCGCGAGCCGGCCGTTGGTGTGCAGTGGCCAGCGCACCAGCGCGCCGGACTCGGGGTGCGTCGAGCCGAGGTCGGCCATGACTACCGCGATCACCAGGAAGGCGACGCCGCCGATGCCCCAGGTGAGCACGGCTGCGGGGCCGGCGGCCTGGGAGGCGTAGAGGGCTCCGACCAGCCAGCCGGAACCGATGACGCCGCTGAATCCGGCCGCGGTCAGGTGCCACAGGCCGAGATGCCGCTTAAGCAGGTGGTCCGGGGCGTGTGTGGGCTCGAGGACGTCTTGGGCCATGCGCCTCGAAATACCACATCGCGGCGAAATCAATCGCTCAGGCGGCGGATCTGCACGAATCCGCCCTGCCGCGTCTGGGCGTCGAGAACCGGGAGTTCGCGCTCGCGAGTTTAAGGAGTGTCTTGCACGTGTAGTGGAGTGCAGTGCAGAAAGCATTGCGCGTCTATCTCAACGACCACCTCGTGGGCGCTGCGGCTAACGTGCAATTGGCGCTGCGTACCGCGGGCTCACAACGCGGTACACCGCTCGGCCGCGAGTTGGACGCGATCGCCGCGCAGATAAGCGCCGATTACGCGGCGTTGGTCGAGATCATGCGCTCGGTCGGCGTGACGCCGCGCCGCACCTTCGCCTGGCTCGGCCGAGTAGGTGAACGGCTCGGGCGGCTCAAGCTCAATGGCCGGCTGGTACGCGGCTCTGAGCTGAGCACCCTCGTCGAACTCGAGGCGTTGCGGCTCGGTGTGCTCGGCAAACTCCAGGGCTGGCGCTCGCTATCCGTCGTGGCGGAACGCGATCCACGCTTGGACCGGGAGCGGCTGCGCGCGCTGGAAGCCGCCGCGCTGCGTCAGGCCGAGGTGTTGACCGGCATGTGCGTTGCCGCTGCCGTGTTGCTTGGCCCGGCCTGACGTCGCGTCAACTGCTTGCGTTACCCGCTCTGCTGCGCGGTGAGCATTTGGAGTGTCGCCGCGGAGGCGTACAAATCGACCGGGCCCGGGTCAGCGGTGCGGATCTGCACGTGCGTATCGGCGGCTGACGGCACCAGACCCTGCACGGTCAGGGTCTGCGGGGTGCCGGAGAGCTGGACAGTCGCGCTGGTCAGATCCTGCTGGCCGTTCCAGAAGTCGACGTAGACCACTCCAGTGCCCTGGAGAGTATTGACGAACGCCGCGGCTTCACGGTGTTGGAACCGGCGCCGGGCCAGGGGTCGCCGTGACCGACGCCGGGGCGCTGGAACCGACGGCGTTGTCCGCGGTGATCTGGAACGTGTACGCAGTACCATTCGTCAGGCCACTGACTACCGTGTACAAGCCGTTCCCGCTGGTCGCCCACACATAATCGTGCCCTGTGACGTGCACGGGCGCGATGCCGGGAGCGGTGATCGTATAGCCGATGATCGGGGTCGCTCCGGTGGCGGCCGGCGGCGTGAAGTGGATGCTGACTGTGCCATCGCCGGGATCGGCGCTGACGGAGGTCGGCGTTCCGGGCACGGCCGTCGTCGTCGCTGTTGGCGTTATCGCGGCGCTGGGCAGCGAAGCGGCACTTTCGCCGATCCGGTTGTGCGCGGTGACCGTGAACGTGTACGCCGTACCGTTTGTCAGACCGCTGATGGTGGTGTACCCGGTCTTGGCAAGGTCCGCCGGCGAGATGGTCGCGCTTGCTCCGCCGGGGTAGGCCGTGACCGTGTAGGACGTGACGGGACTCCCGTTGTCCACGAAGGTCGGGTTCCAGCCGACATACGCCGTGCCGTCCGCTGCGAACGCCGCTACCTGCCCCGGAGCCTCGGGGACGCTCGCCCCGAAACGGTCGGCCAGGATCCAGCGGTAGCGCGGTTCGAGCCCCGCGTTACGCACGATCGACACAGGAGCCTGCGAAACGCTCGCGATCACGTGGTTGCCTGAGACGACCGCGTTGCCGTCCACGGAATCGTGGTCGCCCTGCCACCAGTAATTGCCGCTGACCAGAAGGGGGTCGGGGCCGCTGGCGCCGGGGCGGTAATCGGCGTGCCTGGCGCCCCAGTCGTTGGACACGTTGCCGGTCAGCACATTGCCGCTGGCTGTCCAGAACGTGCAGCCGTTGTCGCAGTACATCGCGTGGCCGTTGTCCAGCGTGTTGGTGATCACATTGCCGGTCAGGTGCTCGCCGGTGTCCATTGAACTGCCGGTGATGCCCTGCGTGTAGATGCCGCCGCCATCCGCGAGAAATTGCATCGCGTCGTTGATGTAGTTGTCTGAGACGGTGTTGTTGTTGGAGTAGTTCGGCGTCGCCTGCACCTTGATCTTGTCCGGCCAGCCGCCCCAGCCGAGCGAGATCGCGGTGTACGCGGTGTGGTCGAGCTGGTTGTGGCTGATCAGCGTGTGCTCGGCATACCCGACGTCGATCGCCACACCGCCGTGGTACTCCACTGGCAGGCTGTAGAGGTGGTTGTCGAGCACCTGCACGCCGGAGGTGTGGTCGGCCTGCGTCGTGGGCTCGGGCATGTCCACGCCGCCGATCTCCAGCCCGTTGCCCGAGATATCGGTGAACACGGACCCTTCGACGGTGTCGTTCTGCGAGCCGTCGCCGAGGTCGAGGCCGGCGGCGCCCAGGTGCACGAACGCGTCGTCCTCGAACCGGATGTCGCTGTCATAGCCGAAGCTGACGTTGCCCGGTTCCTTGGTCCAGGCGCCGTAAGGGCAGGTGCCGCCGGCGATGAACTGGCACAGACCCTCCTGGTCGTAACCGTGCGGACCGGTGAGGGTGTAGTTGGCTTGGATCTCGTTGAAGCCCTCGCCTGTGCTCGGCGTCAGCCAGGTCGCGTAGGAGAACTGGATGCCGGAGAAGGTTACGTCGTGCACCGGGGCCGTCGCAGTGCCCTGACCGGTCACGAGCTGCTGCAGCACCGGCGCCTCGACGTCGGCCCACCGCAGATTCTCGCCCGCGCGCGGGATGTAGTAGATCGTGTTCGCACTCTGATCCAGATACCACTCGCCCGGCTGGTCCAGCAGCTCATAGGCGTTGTCGACGTAGGCGGGGATCGAGCCGTTGCCCAAGTTGCCGTTGTGCACGAGGTTGTAGCTGCGGCCGGAGCCGTCGGTGCGCTGGGGGCGCAGGGTCGAGTTGTCCCAGCAAGGCTGCGCCATCGTGATCGTGGTGCCGGAGATCGATCCGACCGGACAGCGCGGCTCGGTCCATGCGCCCTCGCCGCCCGTCTTCAGCGACCAGTACGGCGCACCGCCGCTGTATACGAACTCGATGTCGCTCGGGTTGCGCCAGCCGGCCATCACATCCGAGTCGGCGGTGTAACCGGTGCTGGTCTTCTTCAGCCGCACCGGTAGCGGCCCGCTCGCTCGATCGGCGCGCACGCCGTCGACGTACAGCTGACGCGTCTGCAGCCCGGCCGGAGCGGGCGCGGACCAGATGTTCTTCGCAGGGTCGGACTGGTGCCAACCGGTGATCTGCTCGGCACCGCTGAGCACTGGCTTGGCCCCGGGCAGCGCCGCCCACACGACGCTGTGCCCGTTGGTGCCGGAGTCGCGCGCGTCCAATTGCAGCGGCGCGGACAGCCGATAGGTGCCGCTGAACAACTCAACCCTGATATCCGAGCTCATGTCCTGGGCAAGGGAGCGCACTCGGGCCTGGGCGCCGGTGATCGAGCAGGGGTGCCATAAAGCGCAGGACGAGCCGGACCCGTCGGGCGAAGCGAACAGGATCGTCGGGAACGGCGCCGACGCGGTCGAGGCGTGCGCGACAGGGGACAGATATGCCGGAGCCGCGGCCAGCAGCGCGGCGGCGGCGAGAATCATGGGGCGGCATCTGCGGATTCGGGGTGGTCGCACGTTGATCAGTCGAATGGCGGTCATGTGTTTCCTCCATGGCGCCCGCGCCGGGGCAGTGCAGCGCGGGAGCCAGCACGACATACATCGGATGTGTGGCGCCGGTAGGGACCGTATGTGCCGCTGACGGCATTGTCAATCTCCCTAACAAAGTGAATTCATAGGATCTATACCGTTCGGCGATTCGCCGAGCTCGTAGGCTTGCGGTCGACCGGGCGCTCGTTACCGTGGTCGGGTGAGCAAGAACCGGAATACGCTCGTCGGGCATTAGGGAGCGAATATGCGAGCACGGCAACGCGCGGCGCTGGTGATCCTGGCTGCCGCGCCTATCGCGCTGGGACCAACCGCCGCCTGGGCGCACTCCGGCTCGGGCCTGGTCCAGGCATCCGCGGGAGATCCGACGGCCTCGTGCACCGCCGGAGCGGAGAGCGGAACCAACGCCCCGAACACGGAAGTGGAACCGTACGTCGCGGTCAACGGCTGGAACCCGCATCAGGCGATCGGGGTCTTCCAGCAGGATCGGTGGACCAACGGCGGCGCGCACGCCGGCGGCGTGGTGTGGACGCGCGACGGCGTGCACTTCTCGGAGGGGCTGCTGCCCTTCGGCACCTGCGGCGCGCCCGGCGGCACGAACTACGAGCGCGTCTCAGACCTCTGGGTGAGCTTCGGACCGGACGGCACCGCGTACTCCAGCGGCCTCGAGTTCGACGTCGCCGACGCGCGCAACGGAGTCGGCGCGGCCACCTCCTTCGACGGCGGCCGCACCTGGAAGTTCGCGCAGCCGATCATCTCCGACAACGACCCGGCGATCGGCGACGACAAGAACTCGGTCACCGCCGACCCACATCGGCCAGGCACCGCCTACCAGGTCTGGGACCGGCTGGACCAGCCGCTCGACGCCAACGGCAACGCGATCTCGTTCGACAGCCCCGCCTACCTCTCAGTCACCCACGACTACGGCCGCACCTGGTCCAAGCCGCGCGTCATCGTGAACACCTCGCTCATCCCCAACACGCAGACGATCGGCAACATCATCGTCGCGGACAACCGCACCGACCGCCTGTACAACTTCTTCGATCAGATCACGTACACGGACCCGAACAACACCGGCGTGGTCGACGCGCATTACGCCTTCGTCAGCTCGTCAGACGGCGGCCGCACCTGGTCCGCGCCGACGAAGATCACGCCCGACACCTCGATCGGCGACGTGGACCCGAACGCCCCCAACGACCCGACGAAGGCCCTGCGCACCGGCTCCGGCCTGGAGAACGTGGCGATCGACCCGGTGACCGGCGAGCTCTACGTGGCCTTCGAGGGCACGACCTTCACCGGCGGCGCGACCTCCCAAGTTGAGTTGGTGCACTCGACCGATCACGGCCGCACCTGGTCGGCGCCCGTCCGGATCAGCCACGGACCGCAGGCTCCGTCCTACACGCCGTCGATCGCGGTGGATCCGACCGGAACCGTGAGCATCACGTATTACGACGTGCGCGACCTGAAGCCCGGCAACACCACCACGCTGCCCACCTCCACCTGGCTGTACTCCTTCCCGCGCGGCCACCAGCAGGACGCGGTCGAGCGCCGGATCGCGCCGGACTTCGACTGGCTGCTCGCACCCGACGCGGGCGGGCACTTCCTCGGCGACTACGAGGGCCTGGCCGCCTCCGGATTCGACGCCGTGCGCCCGTTCTTCTCCGCGACGCTGCACGCGCCGCAAACCAACGAGTTCAGCGGCGTGTTCGAGACGCCATCGGGTGACCCGTTCGCCCTCGGACAGCTGAACTCCAGCCCGGCGGCACCGCGCGCTACGGCGCCGGCGAACTCCGCGGCCCGGATCGCCGCGCATATCGCCGAGCGCAAGACGGCGCACTGACGTCATCTTTATGTCGGGCGCGGTGCACTAGCCGGAGAGGACCACCGATCCGGGGAAGGCTTCCGTGCCCGACTACGACGAACACGAACCAGACGGCGAGGCGACCGGCGCCATCGATCCTTTCGACGCCTTCCGGGCGCGCCGGGAGCAGGAGCGCGCGCAGCAGGAGCCGTTTACCCCGCTGGCCCCGCCGCCGTACGAGCAGTACACACAGGTCGTTCCGCCAATGCCGTTCGACGAGTCGGCTACGCGCACTCCGCGTCGCCCGCTGCGGTCGGCCGTCGTGTTCGGCGGCGCCGCACTACTGGCCGTCGGGATCGGCGCGGGCGTGTGGGCGGTCACGAACTCGTCCGGCGGCGCGCCAGCGGCAGCGTCGGCCGGTACGCCGTCGGCGAGCGCCCACGCCTCGCCCGGCTCGAAGGCCGCGAAGGCTGGCAAGGCGGGCAAGGCCGTCAACGCGCGGATCACCGTGACATCCGTCGGCTCCGACTCCTTCACCGGGACGACCGCGCACGGCGAAACAGTGGTCGTACACATCGCCACCACAACGCGCTTCGGCACCGCCGCGCGCCCGTTCACGCGTGCCCAACTCGTTCCGGGAGCGAAGGTCGTGGCGCGACTGCGTAAGGACCCTGACGGGACCGTGACCGCGGCCGTGATCGCGTCCGAACTCGCGAAACCGAGCGACCAGCCGACCGCCATCGCTTCGCCTGCTGGCACCTAGGCCGCAGTCGAGGCGTTGTCGAGATGCTTTCAGCACAGTGGTGATGTGGGTAATGCCTGGCCGCCGGTGCAAACCGTGCTTGAGGTCACCGGACTCGCAGACGCCCCGGCGCTGCAACGAGCCGTTGACACCGTGTGCCGGGCGCATCCCCACCTGCTGTGCGGCTTCGAGCGAAACCCATGTGGCGGTGCGGTATCCATCGAGCGACGCGGGACCGTGCCGCGGTTGCGTGCCGTGGACTTGCGAGCTTACCCGCGTGACCAACGGGAAGCCGCGGCACTGCGGCTTGAAGAACACGAACGCTACGAGGAATTCTCTCTCGCCACGCCGCCGCTTATCAGACTCCTGCTTATCCTAACCGGGGACCGCGAGCGGCGCCTGGTCGTAACGAGCCATCGCCTCCTGCTGGACGACTGGTCCCACGCGGCGCTGATCCGCGCCGTGCTCGCCGCGTTCTGCACCGGATCTGGCACCCGTGTCGCGGACCGCAGCGGCGCTGCTCGGCCGTGCTCGCTTGCGGGCCGGAGCCATGAGGTCGTGAGTGCCGCGATCCGCGGTCCGGATCTGCGCTCGGAGACTTACACCGACTGCGAGTTTGATCTGGCCGCCGCGTCCGGCGCGCAGAGCCCTGTCCGGCTCAGCCGTGCGGTGCCGGCCGAGGTGATCAGGCGCATTCACGGATGTGCGGTCGAACAGGGCTTCGACCCGCAGAGCGTCGTCCACGGAGCGTGGGCGTTCGCCTTGGCCGGATTGACCGGGCGTTCGCAGGTCGCGTTCACGACAGCGGTGGCTGACTCTCGAACCGGCTCGGCGGGCGATCCAGGCCCGATCGACGTTGCACGCGCGTTCCTGCCCCTGACGGTCCCTGTCAGAGCCGCGCGATCGTCGATCGACTTAGTGCGCGCGGTATCACGGCACAGCGCAGACCTTGCGGCGCAGCTGTCCGGCGGCGCGATTGATCAGCTTGAGTACTCCGCTGATCAGTTTGAGTACTCTGCGCCGCGTGTGCCGTTCGAGAACGTCGCCGATACCGTCGCAGTGCTCGAACCAGAGCCGATAGGACCGATCACGCCGCGGCTCGGCATCCGCATCAACACGCTGAGTACGAGCGAAGCGAAGCCCTTCCCGCTGAGCTTCTCGGTCGTGCCCGGCCCGGCGTGGATCGCCCGGCTCGATTATCAAGCCGCCGTTCTGCCGCCTCGCGTCGCAGAATCCGTACTCACCGGCGCGATGGCCTTCCTGGAAATGACCGCGTATGCGCCGCATCGACCCTTGGAGCGGATCGACGGCTGGTCGGCCGCGCAGGGCCGATCGGTGCGCGCCGCGTAGCGCGAGCAGGCGACCACGAAGGAGAGTCAGTCCTGGCCGGCGCTGTGTTGAGCGGCCCGCGCGGCGGCGATGCCTTCGGGCTCGAGATGTAGCGCGTGCATCGTGATCTCGATCGGGATCCGTCCTACTGCCATGGCCGAGCCGGCGGCGACGAGACCCTGCGTCACCCAGCGCCACACGAAGCTTTTCACTGATTGAGGTACTCCGATGGAAGTCATGCGCACACGGTGCGGTACGGCACTTGAGCCGCAGTCAGATCCGGCTGCACAAGCGGCGGGTAATCGACGTAGCCGGCCGCGCCGCCGAAATAGAAGCTCATCGGGTCGGGGTCGTTGTAGGGACCGCCGGCCGCGATACGCGCCGGAAGATCGGGATTGGCGAGAAACAGGGTGCCGAGACAGGCCGCGTCCGCGACGCCGGAGGCCAGCGCCTGACACGCCTGCTCGACGGTGGCCGGCCCGGCCTGTGGACCGCCCGGGTGCGGATTGATGATCAGCGGCCCGCCCCACAGCTCGCGCAGCCGCCAGGTGAGGGGCCGGTCACCGACCTCCCGCACGTGCAGGTAAGCCAGATCCGGCGGCAGCGCGCGGACCAGTTCCGGATACACAGCGTCATCGTCCCCTGGTTCGATGCCGAACGCGTTGTTCCAGGGCGCGATCCGGACGCCGACGCGCTGTGCTCCGAGCGTGCCGATCACCGCTTCGAGCGACTCGAGCGCGAAGCGGATCCGATTCGCCATGCTGCCGCCGTACCGATCAGAACGCTGATTCGCGGCCGCGTTGAGGAACTGATTGACCAGGTAGCCGTTGCCCGCGTGCAACTCGACGCCGTCGAAGCCCGCACGCATCGCGACTTTCGCCGCGTACGCGAACGAGCCGATGACTGCTCGAATCTCGTGGCCGGTCAACGCGCGCGGAGTCGGACAGGGCACCATGCCTTGTGTGGTGAAGGTGTGCGCACTTGCGGGAATCGCAGAGGGCGCCACCGGCGCGCACTGGCCCGGTTGCAGATCCTCGTGGCTCACACGTCCGGCGTGTACGAGTTGCGCGAATATACGTCCGCCGCGGGCGTGCACGGTGTCGGTGACCTGTTGCCACGATGCGATCTGAGCTTCGGTGTGCAGGCCGGGTGTGTTGATCGCGCTCTTGCCTTGCGCGGATATATAAGCGCTCTCACTGATGATGAGACCCGCGCTGGCGCGTTGCCCGTAGTACTCAGCCATCATTGCGTTCGCGGTACCGTCCGCGTTGGCGCGGCTGCGCGTGAGCGGAGCCATGACCAGCCGGTTCGCCAACTCGAGGTCGCCGATCGTGACACCGTCGAACAGCACGCTCGTGTCAACGGTCGCAGTGGGTTGGGTCAAGGCCATCACAGCGCCGCCTTCGTCTTGAGCGGCTCCCACCAGGCGCGGTTGTCGCGGTACCACTGCACGGTGCGGGCCAGGCCGTCTTCGAAGGTGACCTGCGGGCTGT
>NZ_DATNGK010000226.1:0-12916 GCF_035605935.1 Actinocrinis sp.
TACCCGACCCGGTCACACACCGGCGCAGCGCAAGGCGGCATGTGCGCGGCTCTGGCCAACGTCGAGGACGACAACTGGGAGTGGCACACCTTCGACACGGTCAAGGGCGGCGACTACCTCACTGATCAAGACGCCGCCGAGATCATGTGCCGCGAGGCCATCGACGCGGTACTCGATCTGGAGAAGATGGGCCTGCCCTTCTCCCGCACCCCGGAAGGCCGGATCGACCAGCGCCGTTTCGGCGGGCACACGCGTAACCACGGTGAGGCTGCGGTACGTCGCTCCTGCTACGCGGCCGACCGGACCGGTCACATGATCCTCCAGACGCTTTATCAGAACTGCGTCAAGGAGGGCATCGAGTTCTTCAACGAGTTCTACGTCCTGGACCTGCTGCTCACCGAGCCCGACGACGGTGACACCGAAAATCCGGGCGTTCGCACCACTGCCGGCGTCGTCGCGTACGAACTAGCCACCGGCGAGATCCACGTCTTCCGCGCCAAGGCCGTCATCTTCGCGACCGGTGGCTTCGGCAAGGTCTTTAAGACCACATCCAACGCCCACACGCTCACCGGCGACGGTATGGGCATCATCTGGCGCAAGGGCCTGCCGCTGGAGGACATGGAGTTCTACCAGTTCCACCCGACCGGTCTGGCCGGGCTCGGCATCCTGCTGACCGAGGGAGCCCGCGGCGAGGGCGGCATCCTGCGCAACGCGGACGGTGAGCGCTTCATGGAGCGCTACGCGCCGACGATCAAGGACCTGGCGCCGCGTGACATCGTGGCCCGCTCGATGGTGCTCGAAGTGCGCGAGGGCCGCGGCGCGGGTCCGAACAAGGACTACGTCTACCTCGACCTGACACACCTTCCGGCCGAGCAGATCGAGGAGAAGCTGCCGGACATCACTGAGTTCGCGCGCACATACCTCGGCGTCGAGCCGACCACGGAACTGGTCCCGGTCTACCCGACAGCGCACTACGCGATGGGCGGCGTCCCGACCAACGTCGAGGCGGAGGTGCTCAGCGACAACAACACCGTCGTCCCCGGCCTGTACGCGGCGGGCGAGGTCGCGTGCGTGTCCGTCCACGGCGCGAACCGCCTCGGCACCAACAGCCTGCTGGACATCAACGTGTTCGGCCGGCGCGCAGGCATCGCCGCAGCGAAGTTCGCCGAGACCGCCGAACTCCCGGAGCTACCGGACAACCCGGCCGCGTACGTCGTCGAACTCATCGACAACCTGCGCAACGCGACCGGCACCGAGAAGGTCGCGCAGATTCGCAAGGAACTGCAGGACACGATGGACAACAACGCGGGCGTGTACCGCAACGACACGACGCTTAAGCAGGCCTACGAGGACGTCAAGGCACTGCAAGCGCGGTACAAGAACGTCGCGATCCAGGACAAGGGCAAGCGGTTCAACACCGACCTGCTTGAGGCGGTGGAACTGGGCTTCCTGCTCGACCTGGCCGAGATCCTGGTCGTGGGCGCGCGAAACCGCAAGGAGTCGCGCGGCGGCCATGCCCGCGAGGACTACCAGAAGCGGGACGACGAGAACTACATGCAGCACACGATGGCGTACCGGGAACCCAGGGCGGACGGCTCGTACGAGATCCGCCTGGGCTGGAAGCCCGTCAACGTCACCCGGTACCAGCCGATGGAGCGTAAGTACTGATGGCCACCGCAACCCTCGAGCAGCAGTCGGCTGGGAACGCAGACCAGGAGCCGGCGGCCGCCGCGCCGCAGTTCCTCACCCTCACTGTGCAGATCCATCGCTATAACCCGGACACCGAGGAGTCGCGCTGGGATGAGTTCGAGGTGCAGGCGCTGCCGACGTGGCGCATCCTCGACGCGCTGCACGCGATCAAGTGGGAGCAGGACGGTTCGCTGACCTTCCGCCGCTCCTGCGCGCACGGCGTCTGCGGTTCGGACGCGATGCGCATCAACGGCCGCAACCGCCTCGCCTGCAAGTCGCTCGTCAAGGACCTGATGACGATCGACAAGAAGACGGGCCGGGCCAAGCCGATCACGGTCGAGCCGATCCAGGGCCTGCCGGTGATCAAGGACCTGGTCGTGGACATGGAACCGTTCCTCCAGGCATATCGGGACATCAAGCCGTTCCTGATCGCGCACGGCAACTCGCCAACCCGCGAGCGGCTTCAGTCGCAGAAGGACCGCGAGCGTTTCGACGACACGACCAAGTGCATCCTGTGCGCGGCCTGCACGACGTCCTGCCCGGTGTTCTGGACGGACGGCCAGTACTTCGGCCCGGCGGCGATCGTCAACGCGCACCGCTTCATCTTCGATTCGCGCGATGACGCCGCCGACGAGCGCCTGGAGATCTTGAACGATCGCGAGGGCGTCTGGCGTTGCCGCACCACGTTCAACTGCACCGAGGCCTGCCCGCGCGGTATCCAGATCACTCAGGCCATCGCCGAGGTAAAGCGGGCCTTGATCACACGCAGGGTTTGATCTAGCGCGAGTGACTTACCGCACGGTCTGACGGTCAGACGCATCCGTAGCATCCGTCTCGCCGCGTACCGGTTCGACCTGGTGCGCGGCGCGGTGCGCCCGCAACCCACGCACCGGGGCCGGAGTCTTGGCGGCCGGAGCCGCAGCAGTCGTCTCGGTCGCCGTCACGTCGGCGGCCTTGGACGCGCGCAGTCCACGCCAGCCGAGCCATCCGATGGCGGAACCGAACGTGATCGAGATGACGGCCAACACCACGTGAACGCCAAAGAAGGCTGTCGGCGCGTGAGTCGGGCTCCATGACCGCGAGTCCGCTGAGATGTTCTTGATCAAGGTCACCCAGATAAACCACGACCACGCAGCGAACGCGATCAAGAGCCACGAAGCACGCCGGGACAGTTGCATGTCAACCAGGCTACCTGCCCCGAAATGATCAAGATCGTCCGCCCGCGCTCCTTCGCCCGTCGATATCAGAGACCACCAACCCGGCCACGCCGCTGATCGTCGTGACCTCCAGCGGGCGTTAGACAACCGGTTGTTCCGCCGGAGCCGTCACGATCTGGGCGCGCAGCGGAAGGAGCTTGCCGCCGATTTCGCCGATCAGCTCCTGCGGAACGCCGAGCCCGGCAAGCGTGTCCACGAGGTGCGCCACCACCGCGTCGAAGTCCGCGTCGGCGATGGCGAGCCCAGCGTGAGCGGCGGCCATGTCCCGGCCCTGATAGATCTCCGAGCCGCCGAGCGCCGCCGCGAGAAACGCACGCTGATGGGCTTTGAGCTTCGACAGGTCGACCTCGGCGAAGAAGTGGGTCAGGGCGGGGTCGCCGAGCAGCCGCGCATAGAAGTCGTCCACCGCGGCTTGCACGGACGGGGCGCCACCGATCGCGTCGTAAACGGTCATCAGGCTGCCTTACTGGGAGGAGACAATGCGGGCCTGGGACCGCAACGTAGGAGCGCTTTGTTGCCTGCGGCTTCCGTGCCCGAAGCCGACGCGAAAGAAGCGCCGCACAGCGCGAAATCGCGGCCGTGACGGTGCCGGCGTGAATATCTCGTTATCTGCTCGCCACAGGGGACAAGGGTGCGCACCCATTAGGCGGACCGGGATTTGACGAGCGCTGCGATGCTGCTGACAGACTGAGGCCACCTTCTTGCATTTGAAAATCATTTCCGAAGACCTCGGGAACGTCACGGTCGGAGCGCGTCATGCGGATCGCCTTCGTCGGTAAGGGCGGCAGCGGTAAGACCACCCTTTCCTCGCTCTTCATCCGGCACCTAGCGGCCGCCTCGGCCCCGGTGCTCGCGATCGACGCGGATATCAACCAGCACCTCGGCGCTGCGCTCGGTCTCGACGAGCGCGACGCGGCCGGCATTCCGCCGCTGAGCCGGTTCACTCGGGACCTCAAGGAGTACCTGCGCGGCAATAACCCGCGCATCGGTTCCGCCGCCGAGATGGTGAAGACCACGCCGCCTGGCACTGGCTCGCGTCTGCTGCGCTTCGGGTCTGAGTCGCCGCTGGATAAGTGGTGTACCTACAGATTCGACGACGGGAACGATGTAGACGGCGGCGGCGGCTCGGCAGACCTCGCGGGGGTCCGGCTGATGGTGACCGGGGTCTTTGAAGAGTCCGACCTTGGCGTCGCCTGCTACCACTCCAAGGTGGGCGCGGCCGAGCTGTATCTCAATCACCTGGTTGACGGGCCGGGCGAGTACGTGGTGATGGATATGACCGCGGGCGCGGACGCGTTCGCCTCCGGGCTGTTCACTCGCTTCGACGCAACCTTCCTCGTCGTCGAACCGACCCGTAAGAGCCTGAGCGTCTATCACCAGTACCGCCAGTACGCCGACGAGTACGGCATCGCGGTCCACGCCGTCGGTAACAAGATCACCGAGCCGGGCGACCTCGCCTTCCTCCGCGGGGAGTTGGGTAGCGCGCTCATCGGCGGGCTGGTGTTCTCCCGGGCCGTGCGCGCGCAGGAGCGCGGCGAGCCAATGTCGCTGGAGCAGTTGGAGCCCGAGAACCGGACACTGCTGGCCGACCTTCAGCGCCGCGTCGACGAGGTACCGAAGGATTGGGCGCGCTACACCGAACTCGCGCATCACTTCCACGTGAAGAATGCACACAGCTGGGCTAATAGCTCGATCGGCACGGACGTGACGACACAGATCGACCCGGACTTCTCGCTCGCCGCCCACGCGGCTCGCGCAGCTCACGTAGCGGAGGCAGTAGCAGCAGTCTGATCTCTCAGCCGAGGGTGACACCGTGCATCGCGAGCACGCGCGTGACAAAGGCCCGCTTGTTGGCGGTGTAGGCCTTGATGTCATCTCCGTGAGCGCCAGCGAGCCGCAGCTTGAGCGCCTGATATTCGTCGCGTAGAGCGCTGTCCGCGCGCAGCGCGTCGCGGAAGGTCAGCCGCTCGCGCCAGAGCGCGCTGCCGGGTTCGGTGAGGTGCAGCTGGTGTGTGCGCTCGGCGAGTTCATCGTGCTGCGGCTTGTGGAACCAGAGCGCTTCCGGGCGATGCGGCGCGTGCCGGTAGCCGTGCGCTTCGAGGACTGGGATCGCGGCCCGCGCTGCTGACAGGTCGCTGACGCCCGCCATGATGTCGAGGATCGGCTTGGCGGACAGTCCAGGGATCGCCGTCGAGCCGATGTGGTGCACGCCGCCGACTAGCCAGGGCGAAAGCAGGCGGTCAAGCTCCGCGCGCTCGGCTTCGAAGCGGAACGGCCAGCGTGGGTCGTAGGCGACGACGGTGATCGGCACAGTCCAGGGTCTCACGGTGTCGCACGGCCGGATGTCACTCGTCGGCCTGTGCGCCGCGCTGGTCCAGTGTCCGGGTGGCGGTCCATGCCGACAGGAACAGCAAGACCTGGAAGGTGAGGTTGAACCACAGCAGCAGCGCGACCGGGACGCCGAATGCGCCGTACAGCGTCTTGCCCGCGACGCGGTCCAGGTACGCGGCCAACAGCCGTTTGGTGACTTCGAACAGGATGGCCGCGACGAGAGAGGTGCGCAGCAGGAGGGTGCGCGGGACGCGCAGGCGCGGAATGCCCGCGAGTAAGAATGCGAACATGAGCGTCGATGCGACCAGGCCGACAAACGTCCCGAGCAGCCAAAGGAACACCCGTGCCGGGGGCGTGTCCGCGATGCCGAGTGCCCGCAACACGATGCCGGCAAGGGCGGAGGTGGCGGCCGACGCGGTGAGCGAGATCACCACGGTGAGCCCGAGACCGATCAGCGAGCCGAGGTCCGCCAGCTTCCTGGTGGCGAACCCGCCGGGCATGTCCTCGACCTCCCAGATCGTGCGCAGGGAGCCGCGAGCCGCGTTCACCCAGGACAGGCCGGTCCACACCAGCAGCACGCCGCCGACCACGCCGATGGTGGCCGCGTTGCTGACGACGCCGTCGAGCGGCAGCTTGTCCGCGATGCCGGGGACGTTCTCCTGGATGCGGTCGCGCAGATGCTCGATCCCTGAGTTGCCGAGCAGTGCGGCCGTGACCGCGAGGCTGACCGCCAGCAACGGGAAGAGGGAGAGGAAGGCCGAGTAAGTGATCGCCGCGGCCAGGCGGCTGCCGCGCTGGGTCCGGTAGCGGTTGAAGGCCCGCCAGGCGGTGGTGCGGTTGACGCGGTCGATCCACGGCATGACGCGTGCTTTGGCCCGCGAACCGACGTGCAGAGTTCTCCTCGGTATCGGCAGGGCCGAGATGAGCGCTCTGATTCGGGTGTTGATGCCGCCGACTGCCACGCGCCAAGGCTAATGCCGAGCCGCTGGCGGCGCTTGGGGGCGCGCTCAGGCAGCGGCGCGCACTACGGAGGGAAAGGGAAAGGTGCGCACCGCGCGCCACATCCCATCCGGCTGCAGCTCGTAGAGACCGAACCCGGATATCTCGAACTCGGCCTCGTAGCCGGCCAGATCGGCCTGCGCGACGTCCAGCGCGGCGTCGCCAAGATCGTGCGCGATCGTCACGTGCGGGTGGTACGGGAACTGCAACCCCCGCTCCAGCACCCCGGCGCGCACCTGGGCTTCCAGCTCGATGCACTCCAGCAGGCCGCGCTCGACCCGCAGGAAGACGACCTGGGAGACCGGGCGGAAGGTGCCGGTGCCGCGCAACCGCATCGAGAACGGCCGGCCGCGCGCGGCGATCGCGGCGAGATGACCCTCGATCTGCGCCGCCGCCGCCGGGTCGACTTCGGTCGGCGGGAGCAGGGTCACATGCATCGGCACAATCTCGGCCTGCGGGTCCCCGTACGCCCGGCGGCGCGCGCGAAGTTCGCCGCCGTACGGTTCGGGGATCGCAAGGAGTATGCCGATCGTACTCATCGAGTCAGCACAGTAGCCGATCGCGAGGCGGCCGGGGCAGCGGGCAGGAAACCGATGTGATCATAGGTAGCGGCGACGGTGGCAGCCGCCAGATCGCGCGCCCTCTCCGCGCCCTCCGCCAGGATCGCGTCCAGCTTGTCCGGCTCGGCCAAGATCGCGTCGGTACGCTCCTTGAACACGCCGAAGGTGCTGACGACCAGCTCGGCCAGGTCCTTCTTCAGGTCGCCGTAGCCGTGGCCCTCGTACGCGCGCTCCAGGTCCTGGACGGTGCGGCCGTCCAACGCGCTGTAGATGCGCAGCAGGTTCGAGATGCCGGGCTTGTTCACCTCGTCGAAGCGGATCTCCCGCTCGGCGTCGGTGACCGCGGACTTGATCTTCTTCGCGTTGACCTTCGGGTCGGCCAGCAGCTCGATCAGGCCGGCCTCGGACTCCGCGGACTTGGACATCTTCGCGGTCGGATCCTGCAGGTCGAGGATCTTGCCGGTGTCCTTGATGATGTACGGCTTGGGGACCACGAAGGTCTCGCCGTACCGGCTGTTGAAGCGCTGCGCCAAGTCGCGGCTCAGCTCCAGGTGCTGGCGCTGGTCCTCGCCGACCGGGACGTAATCGGCCTGGTAGAGCAGGATGTCGGCGGCCATCAGCATCGGATAGGTGAACAGGCCGACCGTGGCCGCGCCGACGCCGTGCCTGGCCGACTTGTCCTTGAACTGGGTCATCCGGGAGGCCTCGCCGAACCCGGTGATGCAGTTCATCACCCAGGCGAGTTGCGCGTGTCCGGGCACGTGGCTCTGCACGAACAGGGTGCAGCGCTGCGGGTCGAGACCGGCGGCGAGCAGCTGCGCGGCGGCCACCTGGCTGCTGCGCCGGAGGGCGGCCGGGTCCTGCTCGACCGTGATCGCGTGCAGATCGACGACGCAGTACAGCGCGTCGTAGTCATCCTGCATCGCCACCCAGTTGCGGACCGCACCCAGGTAGTTGCCGAGGTGGAACGAGCCGGACGTGGGCTGGATGCCGCTGAAGACCCGGGGCCGGGCGGCCTGCGCGGTGGTCTGCGGCTGAGGCGAGTGATCGGACGACATGTGTTCTATTGTCGCAGACCGGGCCCCGATGCCTCACCCTTCTTTCCGCGCCCCCTGAGTCGCCTCGGCGGTGCGCGCGGGGGCTGATTCGACGGCTGATTCGGGCACCGGCTCTGACATCGGCTCGGAGAACGGCTCAGCTGGCGGTTCGAACGCGGGCTCGGATGCGGGCTCGGTGTGGGTCAGCCGGACGCGGGCGATGCGGCGGCCGTCCAGCGCGTGCACCGTCAGCCGCAGCCCGTCGAACGCGACCTGGTCACCGATCGCGGGCAGCCGGCCAAGCCGGGCGACGATGTACCCGGCCAGCGTCTCGTAGGGCCCGTCGGTGAGTTCGACGCCGGTCTCGTCCTGGAAGTCGTCGAGGTTGATCAGCCCGTCGAGTTCGAGATCGCCGTTGCGCAGCCGGGTCACCCGGGCGCGGGCCACGTCGTACTCGTCCCGGATGTCGCCGATGACCTCTTCGACGAGGTCTTCCAGCGTCACGATGCCGGCGGTGCCGCCGTATTCGTCGAGCACGATGGCCAGGTGGAAGGAGTCGCGGCGCATCTCGGAGAGCGCCGAGAGCACGTGCTTGGTCTCCGGCAGGAATATCACCGGCCGGGTCAGATCGGCCACCCGCCGGGCGCGGTCGCGGGCGTCCGGGGCGAGCAGGTCGCGCACGTGGACGAACCCGACAATGTTGTCTGACGAACCGTCAATCACCGGATAGCGGGAGTGTGGCCGGCGCCCTATCAGCGCGGCGGCCTCTTCCAGCGGTATCGCTCCGTCGAGGAAGATCACCTCGGTGCGCGGAACCAGCACTTCGCGCAGTTGCCGGTCGCCGGCGCCGAAGACCTCGTCGATCAGTCGGCGCTCGTCTTTGCTGAGCGTGTCGGTGGAGGCGACGAGCTGGCGCAGTTCCGCCTCACTGACCTGCTCGCGGCCGATGTCCGGGTCGCCGCCGAATAGCCGCACGACACCATCGGTGCATACGGAGAGCAGCCAGATCACCGGCCGGCAGATCCGAGCCATGCCCTGCAGGAACGGCGCGACTGCCTTCGCGGTGGATTCGACCCGTTGCAGGGCGAGCCGCTTGGGCGCCAGCTCGCCGATCACGAGCGTGATGAACGAGATGATCATCGTCACGCCGACCAGGCCGACGAAGCCGGCCAGGCCCGAAGCCAGTCCGGCGCGTACGAGCGCCCGCCTGGCGCTTTCGGAGAGGGTCGTCGCGCCGTACGCGGAGGAAAGCAGCGCGGTGAGCGTGACGCCGATCTGCACGGTGGCCAGGAACCGGTTGGGGTCCCGCACCAGGCGCGCGACGATGCCGCCGCGCCGTCCGGAGGCGGCGAGCGACTGGAGTTGCCCCTCGCGCAGCGAGACCAGCGCGATCTCGGAGGCCACGAACAGCGCCTCGATCAGGATGAGGGCGAGGACGACGAGACAGGAGACGACGGTCGGGTTCACGGCGTGCGCTGCACCTGCCTGCTTTGCTCCGGGACGCGGCTGCGCCGGAGGCTGTGCGGTAGCGCGCACGCCGGTCTATGTGCGCCCGGGTCCAGGCCGCCCGAGGGTTGGGTACTTGTGCCCATGGGAAAAGTCTACCGATCTGCTGGTGTGCGGGCCGTCCCCGAAGATCCCGGAAGCTCCCGGAAACGGCAATGAATTATCCAGGGGTTCTAAAATTCCCGAATGCGAACCGACGAGACGGACGAGCGGATCATCGGCTGCCTGCTGCGTGACGCCCGCTCCGCGTACGCCGACATCGGCGCACAGGTGGGATTGTCCGCACCCGCGGTGAAGCGGCGGGTGGATCGGCTGCGCGCCGAAGGCCTGATCACCGGGTTCACTGCGCTGGTCAATCCGGCCGCTCTCGGCTGGACGACGGAGGCTTTCGTCGAGCTGTACTGCACCGGCCGCACCTCGCCGGACACCATCCGCGCAGCCATGTCCGAAAATCCGGAGATCATCGCGGCGTATACGGTTACCGGCGAGGCGGACGCGCTGCTGCACGTGCGCACTCGGGACACCGCGCATCTAGAGACGGTTCTGGAGCGGGTACGGATGGCGCCCTTCGTACAGCAGACCAAGTCTGTGCTGGTGCTCTCCCGGCTGATCGACCGGCGCTAGCCTACGGGCGCTGCCGGAATGGCTATTGGAACGGGACCAAGCCGGCGGCGCAGGTGATGTTCGTGAAGCCGCCTTGCACCGGCCCCTCCACGACTCCGCCGACGCTGTTCGCCGATGCGCCCGGCGCGACCGGGCCGGAGTCGTAGTTGCGCACCACGACATGCTGACCTGACTGGACGACGGTGCCGTTCCAGACCGTGTAGGCGATGTCGCCGGACGGCGCGTCGAACGTGATGACCCAGCTGTTGAAGGCCGAGGTCCCGGTGTTGGTGACGACGAATTGGAAGTCGAACCCGCCGCTCCACTGGACCGGATACGTGACAGTCGCGCGGCATGAGTATGCGCCGGTGTCGTTTGCCGGCGCGGACGCCTTCGCCGACACCGCCGCCAAGGCGGACGAGGGCGCCAATGCGAGCCCCAGTCCGATGGCCAGCGACGCGGCCAAGAACGCGCGATTCCGCTTACCCCGTGTACGCATCAGAGTTCTCCCTTACCCGCTTTCGACAGCCCCATGAGCTGTCGTCACGCTACGTCGGAGGGATGCGCAGGGCAATGGCGCGCCGTACATCGAGCACTGATTCGCTGCTCGTCGCGCGGCGCGCCGTGGCCGTTCGTGAAAGCTACAACCGTGGAAGCCATCGTCTTGGCGGCCGCGCCCGCGGCCGCGAAAACCTACAGCCGGGCCAGCGCCGCCTGGAGCGGGTCGAGGCCGAGGCTGCCGAGCGCGAGCGCCTGGCTGTGGAACTCCTTGAGGTCGAACGCCGCGCCCTTGCGCGCCTTCGCGTCCGCGCGGGCCTGAAGCCAGATCCGCTCGCCCAGCTTGTAGGAAGGCGCCTGGCCCGGCCAGCCGAGATAGCGGTTGAGCTCGAAGCGCAGCATCTCGTCGCCGACCCGCACGTGCGCGCGCAGGAACTCCCAGGCCAGTTCCGCGTCCCAGGTCTCGCCCTCGTGCCAGCCGGTGCCCGCGGGGATCGGCAGTTGCAGGTGCACGCCGAGGTCGACGACGACCCGGGCGGCGCGCAGCATCTGTCCGTCGAGCATGCCGAGCAGGTCGCCGGGATCCTCCAGGTAGCCGAGTTCTTCCATCAGCCGCTCGGAATACAGAGCCCAGCCCTCGCCGTGCCCGGAGACCCAGCACATCAGCCGGCGCCAGCGGTTGAGCTTTTCGCGCTGGTAGACGGCCTGCGCGATCTGCAGGTGGTGACCGGGGACGCCCTCGTGGAACACGGTGGTGACCTCGCGCCAGGTGGAGAACTCCTCGACGCCGTCGGCCACCGCCCACCACATTCGGCCGGGCCGGGTGAAGTCCTCGCTTGGCGCGGTGTAGTAGATCCCGCCTTCGCTGGTCGGCGCGATCATGCACTCGATCCGCCGGGCGGGCTCGGGGATGTCGAAGTGCGTGCCATGCAAGTCGACGATCGTGCGATCGGCCAGCTCCTGCATCCAGTCGCGGAAGGCCGCCTTTCCGGCGATCTTGCGGCCGGGCTCGTGGTCGAGCGCGGCCACCGCGTCGTCGACCGTGCCGCCCGGCACGATGAGCCCGGCGACCCGGTTCATCTCGGCTTCCAGTCGCTTGACCTCGGACCAGCCCCAGGCGTACGCGTCGTCGAGATCCACCGCCGCGCCGAGGAAGTAGCGCGAGTTGAGCGCGTAGCGTTCGCGGCCGACCGCGTCCTGCTCGGGGGCGTAGGGCAGCAGCTCGGATTCGAGGAAGGCGCCGAACTCGGAAGTCGCGGCCTGTGCCTTCTGCGCCGCGCGGTCCAGCTCGGCGCGCAGCGCGCCTTCGGCCCCAGTGCGGCCGACCAGCCCGGCATAGAAGCCGGCGCTCTCAGGACCGGTCCCGTCCCCTGACTCGGCCGCCGAGGACGCACGGCCCGACCACTCAGCACACTGCTTCGCGCATTCGATGACCTGGCGCCGCGCCGCGACGTGCCCGTTCTTGGCCGATTCCAGCAGCGTGCGCCGCAGGCCCGCGTACGCGTCCGGGACGGCCGCCATCCGCAGCGCGAGATTGCGCTGCGCCTCTTCGCCCTCGACCGGCATCAGGTCGAAGACCTGGCGCACCGCCTGCAACGGACTTGCCAGCACATTGAGATCGCTGGTGGCCTCGCCGGCGTCGTAGAACTCGACCGCGAGTCCGAGCCGTTCGAGCATCGCGTCCTTGGCGACCTGCTCGCTCTCGTCGTTCGCACTGGCTGCTTTCAACGCGGCGATCGTCTCGCGGTCCAGGTCCACCCGCGCCCGAAAGCCTTCGGGGCTCAGGTCGGACATGCGGTCGTCGTACCCGGGGATGCCGCAGTAGGTGGCCTCCAGCGGGTTGAGCGGCGCCGCGCGCTCGACGTACCCGTCCGCGATCTCGTTGATGTTGCTCATGTGACGGCACGCTAGCGCCGACTGCCCGGGATGGGCTGCTCAATTTCCCGGACAGTCGGCGATGATGAGGGAAAACCCTATGGTCAGATCAGGCCGAGCTCGCGAACCGCGTCGCGCTCCTCGGACAGCTCCTTGACCGAGGCGTCGATCCGGCCGCGGGAGAACTCGTTGATCTCCAGGCCCTGGACGATCTCGAAGTCACCGTTGCGGGTGGTCACCGGGAACGAGGAGACCAGGCCCTCCGGCACCCCGTACGAACCGTCGGAGACGACGCCCATCGAGGTCCAGTCGCCCTCGGCGGTGCCGTTGAACCAGGTGAAGACGTGGTCGAGAGCGGCCGACGCGGCTGACGCGGCGGAGGAGGAACCGCGCGCCTCGATGATCGCGGCCCCGCGCTTGGCCACGGTCGGGATGAAGGAGCTCTCCAGCCACTGCTGGTCGCTGATGTACTCGGCGGCGTTCTTGCCGGAGATCTTGGCGTTGAACAGGTCCGGGTACTGGGTGGCCGAGTGGTTGCCCCAGATGGTCACGTTGCTGATCTCGGTGACCGGCACGCCGGCCTTCTTCGAGACCTGCGCGA
>NZ_DATNGK010000227.1:0-2137 GCF_035605935.1 Actinocrinis sp.
GCTCGTCGCGTGCCTGCTCGTAGGACAGGGTCTCACGGTCTGTCACAGGAAGATCCTATTCGCTATCGGCGGTGACGATCAGTTCGTCGTCGGTGAACCGCAGCAGCAGCTCTTCACCAGAGGAAACCTCCGCCGCGGAGCGGACGACAGCGCCGTCGGCGTTCTGCGCGATCACGTAGCCGCGCCGGAGGGTAGCCGCGGGTGATAGCGCCAGCAGCCTGGCGTGCATGTGCGCTATGTCGTCGCCCGCCCGGTTCAGGCTCGCGTCGAGGCACTGGCGGGCGCGCGCCGCGAGCGCGTCCACCTGCTCCGCCTGGCGCTCGATCTCCCGGACTGGGTCGGCGATGGCCGGCCGCGACCTGATGGCGTCCAGCCACGCCTGCTCTCGGTCGAGCCAGCCGCGCATGCTCCGGCGGCCCCGGTCCCGCAACTGGGTGACCAGGGCCATCTGCTCGGCCACGTCGGGCACGATCCGCTTGGCCGCGTCGGTCGGAGTCGAGGCCCGCAGGTCCGCCACGTAGTCGAGCAGCGGGGTGTCCTGCTCGTGTCCGATGGCCGACACGACAGGCGTCCGGCAGGCCGCGACCGCACGGAGCAGCGCTTCGTCGGAGAACGGGAGCAGGTCCTCGAGCGAGCCGCCGCCCCTGGCGATCACGATCACGTCGACCTCTGGATCCGTGTCCAGTTTCCGCAGCGCCTCGACGACCTCGCCTGCCGCGTACGGGCCTTGCACGGCGGACTGCTCGATCCTGAAGCGGACCGCCGGCCACCGGCGCTGCGCGTTCTGCACCACGTCCCGCTCGGCCGCCGACTCCCGCCCGCAGATCAGCCCGATGACACCGGGGAGAAAGGGCAGCGTGCGCTTGCGCTCCCGGGCGAACAGTCCCTCCGCCGCGAGCTGCCTGCGCAGCTTCTCCAGCCGCGCGAGCAACTCACCGATCCCGACCGCGCGGATTTCGATCGCGGTGAGCGCGAACGAGCCGCGGGTGGCGTTGAAGTCCGGCTTGACGAACATCACGACCCGGGCGCCCTCGGCCGGGCTCACGGCCTCGAAGACCGCCCGCGTGCAGATCACCTGCGCGGACACGGCCGCGATGGGGTCTCTGAGCGTGAGGAAGACGGTGTTGCCGCGTTTCTTGCACTCGGCGATCTGCCCCTCGACCCAGATCCGGCCGAGTTTGCCGATCCACCCGCCGACAGCCTGCAGCACGGTCCGGACGGGGACCGGTGCTTCCGCGGACGTCTCAAGGGCCATGCCCTCTATGGCACCACACCCGACTGACATCCGGGCCGCATGCCGGCAACCGGTGAGCCTTGTGACACTCCGGGTCGGTAAGGAGCCCTTGAACGCGATGAAGCCAGAATCGTTCGGGCCTTGTGTGGCACAAGGCCCGAACGAGGGCAACGCTGGCTACGACTCGAGCTTCGGCAGCCCTGACGTCATCTTGATAAGGCGGTTCTGGAACATCTTGACGACCTCGGGCCGGTTCTGGTTCGCCTTCTCATAGTCCATGAGCCGGGTGAGGTCGTCGTTGGACAGGTTCCTGAGCCTGGCGCGCAGCGAAGCGACCGTCAGCTCGTCGTAGTTCGCCAACGGCAGCGCGCTGCTCGCCGCCGAATCGCCGGTCGTCTCCGTTGCCGCGCTGGTCTCCGGCTGCGCGGGCGCCTCAGCCGCGACAGTCTCCGGTTCCGCACTGGTCTCCGGCTCGGCCGCGGTCTCGGCGACCGACTCCGGAACGGCGTTGTCCGCGGGAGCCGCCGTGGCCTCCGCGGTTGCCGTGTCTTCCGGTGCCGGGGTCGCCGTGGCGGCAGGGGCCTCCGCTGCGGGCTTGGACCGCACCTTGTCCATCACGGACATCAGCGAGCCGAAGCCTGCGAACATTGCCCGCAGCATCGACGCCGGGCGTTCCTTCATCTGCGGGGCGCTCATATCACACTCCTCGAGGGTTAGGTGGGCACAAGTCTGCCCCAGGATGCGCCTCGCCCGTTGTGTGTTAATAAAGGTGGTACCGACGGTTTCTCCACTTGGTGCCGAAATTCATGATCAACCGGGCACCTGATGTCAGGCGCGCCGACCGTTACATGGCCGGGCGTCTCGCACACGCGCCGGCCGGCTCGCCTAACATGGAAGCATGTC
>NZ_DATNGK010000228.1:0-12494 GCF_035605935.1 Actinocrinis sp.
CGGTCGGATTCTGGATGCGCCGATCGGCCGGGGTACGGCGTCGAAGATCTTGCCCTGTTGTGCTTGCAACGCTTCCCGCTGTTCTTGGGAGATGCCCGGAAGTCGCTCCTGCTCGTACAGATCGTGAGTAACCATCTTGGCGTCGAAGCTCTCCGGCGTGTGGAATTGCATTTCAAAGGTGTGTCCGGTGGCCGGGTCCTGCCACCAGCTGTTGATGCCTTGATAGCCGGGCTTGCCCCAGGCGTTGCGGAAGCCCACTGGTTTGATGCCAGCATCGGTGAACCTCTGCATCGCGACGTTGATGCTGTCGGTATATGCGGCCCCTTCGTCTCTGAACTGCATCGTGTAGCGAACGGAGTCCTTCATGCGCCCCAAAGCAATATTGAGATCCCGGTTCGGGAGGCTGGACAGTTCCGTCGCGAGCTTGCGCTTGAAGGAGTCCGCGCTCTTCAGGACGAAGTCCGGGTAGCCGACGGTCTGCGCGCCCGGGACCTCGTCCCTGATACCCATGACCACGGGCGTTATGTTCGACTCGGCGTCTTTGGCCTGGGCTAGGAACCTATCCGCGGCGGCGTTCTCCTCCGGGCTCAGTCGAAGTCCGCCTTTGCCCTCCCACGGGATCGAGACGGCGCTGGCTTGCGGGTCCAGGATGCTTGAGAACTTTCCGGATGTCGCAGCCTGCTCCTCGGAGGCCGCGCCGCTGGGCATCACCTTCGCGATGGCTTGGGCGTTCTGCTCCTCGGTGGCGAGCATCGCGTCGGTTGCCTTATCCGCGGTCTGCGACGTGGTTTCGACGAAGTCGCCGAGTGCGTGGCCCGCGTTGCCGAGTGCCTCGTCCGCGCCGTCCGCGATGCCCTTGAAGGCCGCCGCTCCCTCCCCGCCGGACATCAGAAGCTCAGCTCTCGTATGCCTTGCTGGAACGTGATCGCGTGCGACCGGAACGTCTGCGCGTGCTGCCGCAATGCTTCCGTGTGCATGCGCACAAGCTGCTCGTCCAACGAGAAGCCGGTCGATTCGGTGGCCGCGGGGGTGGTCTTGGACCAGTCGAGGCCTGACATGGCTTCGGCCACCTTCGCGAAAAGCGGCTTGGCCGCGGCTTCGACGACTTGGCCGATGATGTACTGCTCCAGGTCCTGAACCAGCGACTCCATCAGCTTCTTGCCCGCGGCGATGATCGCTGGGACCGCCGCCTCCGCGATGCCGAAGGTCGCCACGGCAGCGGCCTGGTCGGCGACGAAGGTGGCGGCCATGCCGATCAGTTCGGCGACTGCGGCCACCTTCTGGGCCACTATGTAGCCTGCGGCGACCTCGAGTGCGTCGGCGAGGACCGCGCAGCCGTCCACCAACTCCGTCACATGTCGCGCGGAAAGCTCTTGCCAACCTGAGGACAGCTGCTGCGTCGACGCACCCTGGTATCCCTGGGCGATGCCATGGATCGCTGTCGTCGCGTCCTGATGTGTGGTCTGCACCGCCTGCGCGAACTGCCGCACCAGCGATGCGAACTGCATCACCGAGTCCTCGTTGATGTACGGCCATTCAACGCCGATCACGTTGAGAAACGTGACGACTGGGCCCGGCAAATCGTCGATCGCCATAACGCCACACCACCCGTGAGATTCGTTCGGTGAGTCCAGCCGGGCCCACCGACGGTGACAGGACCGTATCAGAGCCACGAGATGAGGAGCAGGCAGCGGGCGACAGTTGTTCGCGTGGGTTTCTGCCGGACTCGACCGGCTCGCTGAGTCCGCGAGCTAATGCTTCGGCACAGGCTTTTGTCAGCGGAGAAATGGGTGTCCAGTAATGTGCGGTCAGCTGACACTTGCGCCGACCCCGGCACCGGCACGCTCCGCGAGTGCGTCGATCGCCGCGGATACGGTTGCCGGGCTGCTGACCTGGGTCAGGTGCCGCGCGGACGGGATGAGCGTCGGAGCCGGAGCGCCGATCAGTGCGGCAGTGTTCGCGGCCGCACCGGGTGAGTACTCGGGATCGTCGGCGCCGAACACCACCGCCTTAGGGACGCTGGCCAGTGTGGCGAGCCGGCCGAGCTGCGTCGTCGAGAGGGCCGGGATGCCGGTCCCGACGACCTGCCAGGTGGCGGGTTCAGCCGTGGCGACCTGGAATGGCAGTCGCCACTGCTGAACTCCAGCGGCATCGAGGGCGGGGCATTGCGGCCCGCAGGTGATGTCGTAGATGAGCCGGATCGCGGTGTCAGAGCGCAACACCAGACGTAGCAGAGTCGTGCGATACGGGTTGATGAACGAGGGCGGGTGGCCCGCTCCCGACAACGGCAGCCCGTCGCCGTCGAGGAACATCACTCCGCCAACCTCGCCCGGTGCCTGCAGCGCGGCGGCCGCGACGACCGCTGCGCCGCTGGAATGTCCGACCAGCACCGGCCGGGTCAGGTGCATCGCCGCGACGAAGTCCAGCACTTGGGTTGTGAGATGAGAGGTCGAATACGGTGCCACCCGCTGCGTGTATCCGAAGCCGTCGAGATCGATCGCGTAGACCCGGTGATCGGCGGCGAGCATTCGTGCCGTTGGGACCCAGGTGTCCGCGGACTCGACGAAGCCGTGCACGAGCACGATCGGGCTGCCGTGCGTCCCCCACTCGACGTATCGCGTGCGAAGGTCTCCGGTTTGCACGAAGGTCAGGCCCGGCGGCGCCGGGACGGCCCCTTGCGTCGCGAGGTTGTAGACCAAGCTGAACACGCTCACCGCAGCGAGGTCGAGCGCCACCGCGATCGCCCACTGGCGCGCCCATCGCCGAAGTCTCTTCATGGCTTCGGATCACGTCATGCGACGACAGCCGAGCTGCGACGAGGGCAGCGACCACGGCAGCGACCACGCGCCAACGGAACTCGACCGGCCGCTGGGGGCCGGCCGGCCGAGTCGTCTGCCACTGGACTTGACTACGTCAACTAGCCGTCCCGACTGACTACGGGGTCTGAGTCACCAGGTGCGCCTTGTAGCCGGATCCGAAGGTGCTGGTCGGCGTGCCGTTCCAGTCAGTGATCAGGTCGTTTCCGTTGCTGCTGCACACGCCCCACGGGTTCCACGTCCACGCCGAGTACCCGACCCCGTTGGCGTCGGCCCAGGCCATCACCTGGTCGATGTAGTCGTGAGCGCAGCTGTTCTGGCCGATCTCGCCCGCGTCGACCGGCGCCTTCGCGGCCACCGCACCGATGTTGGTGTTCCAGCACGAGACGTTCGAGCAGCTGTTGAAGTTGTAGGAGTGCCAGGACGCGACGATGTTGTTGTCCGGGTCCTTGGGCTCATAGGCGAGCCACTGGCTCAGATCGTTGGCCCAGGCCAGGCCGCCGACCATCAGCACATTGCTGGCGCCGGTGGCGCGGACCGTGTTGACCAGCGTCTGCATGCCGGCGACCGGGTAGGTGATGCCGTTGCAGGTGCCGCCGTCACGCAGGCAGGTCCACTCCTCGGTGGGGTTGTTCCAGCCGTCGGCCGCATCCGGGTAGGGCTCGTTGAAGAGGTCGAAGATGACCGCGTTGTCGCCCTTGAACGCGGTGGCCACCTGCGTCCAGAAGGTCGGCGTGTACTGCATGTCGGGCATCGGCTTCTGGCAGGTCGCCTTCACGTCGGAGCAGCCCGCGCCGCTGCCGGTGTACTGGCCGTAGGTCCAGTGCAGGTCCAGGATCACGTTGATTCCGTTGGCGACCAACAGGTTCACGTAGTCCTTGACCGCCTGCTGATACGCGGCGCCGCTGGTGCCGGCCGCGGGAACGTCGCTGGTGCCGAGCCAGCATTCCTCGTTCAACGGGATGCGCACCACGTGCACGTTCCAGGTCTTCATCGCATCGACCGTGGACTGATCTGCCGGGCCGTCCCACATGCCGTTGCCCTGGATGCAGGCGAATTCGCCGCTGGAGCGGTTCACACCGAGCAGTCGGTAGGTCTTGCCCGCCGCGGTGACGATGTGGTTGCCGGAGACGTGCAGGGCCGGGGCCGGTCCGTTGTTGCCCCCGCCGCCGCTCGGGCTGCTGCTCGGCGATGAACTCGGGGAGCTGGACGGTGAAGACGAGGGCGAGGAGGACGGGGTCGAACTCGGCGTCGCGCTCGGGGAGGGCGAGCCGAGCGTGCCGTTGCATACGACGCCATTGAGGGAGAAGCTCGCGGGCACCGCGTTGGTGCCGGAGTAGGAGCCATTGAAGCCGAAGCTGGCGGTGCCGTTGGTGGCGATCGACCCGTTGTAGGAGAGGTTCTTGACGGTGACGTTCGCGCCGGACTGCGTGTAGCTGCCGTTCCACAGTTGGGTGATCTGCTGGTTGCCGCCGAAGCTCCAGGTCAGCGTCCAAGAGGTGATCGGGCTGCCGAGGTTGGTGATAGTGACGTTGGTGCTGAACCCGACGTTCCACTGGCTGGCGATCGCGTAATTGACCTGACAGCCGGAGCTCGCCGCGGCGGCCATCGTGGGCACGGTCACCGCGGCGGCGCCGGCCAGCATCAGCGCGCCGACGGCGGCGGAGGCCAGCAGGGCTCTTCGTTGCTTCATCGCAACTCCTCTGGGCATGGGTGGGAGATGTTGCGATGGAGGCTCATCCGCTTAACCGATTAAGTCAAGCGCGTGAAAGCTTCCCGGGGCCTGGCGCGAACGGATCGCGCAGATCGCAGACAGTAGGAGGCCGCGGACTAGGCGGGCGGCGTGGCCGAAACTTTCCCCGTGCCCTGGCCGTGTGTACACGGCCTAAGCTCCGCCGCCAGAAGCAACGGACGCTCGTGCGCCGAGCGAGAACGCGTGGCGGCAGTGCCGCAGAAACTCCTGCAAGGCCGGGCTCTGCGTCGACCACACGAGCGCGAGCAGTGCCGGGACCTGCGCATCTTCGATGATCAGCGCCTTGAGTCGGTCGCTGAACGCGCCAGCCATGGACTGCGACAGGATCGCGACGCCGAGTCCACGCGCGGCGAGATCCGCAATCGTCCCTGGCGCGGTGGCCTGCATCGCAATGTACGGACGCACGCCCTCGCTCGCGCTCGCCTTGTCGAACGCCGCGCGTAGCCCGGTTCCCGCAGGCATGCAGACGATCGGATATGCGGCTAGGTCGCGCATCTCAATCGCCGTCTGCCGCGCGAGCGGATGGTCCGGTGGAACGGCGGCGATGAGCCGATCGTCGATGATCACCAGTGAATCAAGACCCTGTGGCTTCGCGTCCGTCGTGCCGACGAAAGCCAGATCGAGCTCGCCGCCGCGAACCCGGTCAACCAGCCGGTCGGAGTTGTCCTCAACGAGCGTGATGTCGATGCCGGGGTGTGCGCGGTGGAACGAGTCAAGGGCTTCGAAGAGCCCTGTGACCGTACACGCGGTGACCATCCCGACGACGATGCTGCCGCGCAACAGCCCGTTGACTTCGTTGACAGACTGGCGCAACGCGTCTGCGGCGGCGAGCGCGGCACGCGCGTGACCGAGCGCTGCCGTGCCGGCCTCGGTGAGCGTCGCGCCGCGGCCGGAGCGGTCGATCAACTCGGCGCCGAGTTCGCGTTCAAGCTGCCGGATCTGCGCGCTGACCCCGGACTGGCTGATGTGCACTCGCTCGGCCGCGCGCGTGAAGTTGGCCTCCTCGGCGACCGCTACGAAGTACTCGAGCTGACGCAGTTCCATAACCATTGATTCTAACCACAAGAAGAACTATCTGTTGGACTTCTGGCCGGCTCGGCGAGAACCTGGAGCGGAAGGAAAGAGACGAGACGAGGAAAGCGGAGGGAAAGACCATGACTGAGCACGAGAAGGCGTGGCAGCCAGAGGATCTGACCCGCCTGTTCGTTGAGCGGGCGAACGCCGGCGACGCGGCCGGGATCGCAGCTCTCTACGAAGAGCAGGCCGTCATGGCGTACCCGCCGGGCAGCAGGACCGTGGGCCGAGCGGCGATCCGCGAGCTATGGGAGAAGGTGCTGGCGAACCGGCCGAAGTTCGAGCCGGAGCCGCCGCTGCCGACGCTTCTCAGCGGCGACATCGCACTGACGTCCACTCCACCGAAGGACGGCGCGGGCGCTCGCGCGCAGGTGGTGCGGCGCCAGCCGGACGGCAGCTGGCTGCGGCTCCTGGACCAGCCCGAGTTCGTGACGCCGAAGTAGTCAGCGACAGTCAGCAGTACGGGCCGACAATCTCGAAGCGTCCGCGTGCCGGTATGCGGCACGGCACGCGGACGCTGATTGAGAGGCCTGATGAAAGGCTGATTCGCGATCGCGGCGAGGTGATGGGCCCGTCACAGCGGACCCGTCACCTCAGTCCACGACTATCCGATCGTCAGGCGCAGTGACTCCAGCCGCTGGTCCAGGACGAGCTGCCGTACGAGCCGCCCCACTCCACGCAGGAGCTCGGCGCGTATTCGCGCACCGGGCCCGCGTAATCGGTGAACGACCCCGGGTTGCTCGCCGAGCCGCCGCCTTGCACCGCGAGCGTGGCGTTCATCGACACCGCGCTGCCGGGGCTGTTGGCGAGAGTGGTAACGCAGTTGTCGCCAGTGGAGCCGTTGTAGAGCAGGTAGACCGTCGCCCCGCTGAGCAAGTGCGAGTCGATGACGCTGTAGCCGGCGCCGCAAACCTGGGTCGGGGTATACGGGTTCGAAGTACCCGGCCCGGTCGAGGTGCCCGAGCCGCAGTGGCTCCAGCTGCTGGTCCACGAGGTGCCGCCGTACGAGCCGCCCCACTGCACGCACTGGTCCGGCGCGTGCTCGATGACCGGGCCCGCATAGTAGGTATACGAACCGGGGTTGCTCGCCGAGCTGCCACCCTGAACGGCGAGCGTGGCGTTCATCGACACCGCGCCGCTGGCGTTGTGCGCGAGGGTGGTGACGCAGTTGTCGCCGGAGGAACCGTTGTAGAGCAGGTAGACCGTCGCGCTGCCGAGGTCGTGCGAGTCGATCACGCCGTACCCGCTACCGCAGACCTGCGTCGGGGTGTAGATGTTGTTGCCGCTCGGGGCCGGGGCGCCGGCGCCGCCGCCGCAGTGGCTCCAGCCGCTGGTCCAAGACGAGCTGCCGTACGAACCGCCCCACTCCACGCACGAGCTTGGCGCGGATTCGGTTACCGGCCCAGCGTAGTAGGTATACGTCCCTGGATTGCTTGCCGAACTTCCGCCTTGCACAGCCAATGTCGCGTTCATCGAGTGCGCGCTGGTCGGGGTGGTGGCGAGGGTGACCACGCAGTTGTTGCCGTTGGAGTTGTTGTAGAGCAGGTAGATGGTCGCCCCGGTCAGGCCGTGCGAGTCGATGACGCCGTAACCGCTGCCGCAGACCGAGTTCGGGCTGTACGGGTTACCGGAGTTGACCGGCGGTGGGTTGTTTCCGGTGCCGCTCGCGACCGGGCTCACATACGCGGAGAGCGTGTAATGCGTGGCGCTGACGTACGTGCCGGGCGTGGTCTCGCCCGCCGGGACGGTGATCTTCACGACCGAGGAGCTGGTGGCGAAGGCCGCCTCGCCGTGGCCGCCGTTGCCGTTCCAGTCGCCGTTGGCGGTGACCAGCGAACCGTCGGAGTTGACCGCGGTGATGATCGAGACGTGGTGCGCCGAACCGCCGCCCTCGTAGCTCCACACGACGGCGTCACCTGCCTTCGGCGAGTATGACGAGGAGGTGTGCAGCGTGCCGTTGTTCTCGCCATAGACGTAGAAACTGCCCGCGCCCGCGGTCAGGCCGCCGGTGTAGAAGCCTGAGTTGCGCCACACCCAGCGGGCGAAGTCGGCGCACCAGTACTCGGGCCCGTAGGTGTTGCCGCCGTCGCTGCCGGTACAGCTGCCGTCGAACTCGGACCCGCCGAGGCTGTTGTACGTGGGGCTGTTCGCGCAGGTGCCCGCGCTCTTGCCGATATTCGCCGCGGCCAGCGACCCGGCGTCGCCACCGGCCGCCGCTGAGGCGCTCTGTGCGCCGAGGACGGCGGTCAGGCCGAGCAGCACGGCCATCGCCACGGCGCTCGCCGTCCTGCGTATGAGACGTCTGAGTTTCATTGTTTCCTCTCCTCGCTCGACCCATGGGCCGGCGCTTCGCGGACGGGCAGCCCGCCCCCGCGACAGGCCGCGCACACACCGCCTAAGTGCCGGTCGTGAAGAACCCTGATGTGGAGTCAGTTCGCGGCGCCGGCGACCTGCGCCGTGGCCGTCATCTCCTGCGCGATACCGTCCTTGACGGCGTCGAGTTGCTGCTGCTGGGCGTTGATCATGCTGGTCTGGAGGGCGGCGTCGACCGCGTACCAGACGCCGACCAGATTGGTCTTCTGCTTGCAGGCCACATCCGCGGTCGCGGTCTGGATCTCGGCGGCGGTGGGTGTGCTGGTCGCCCAGCGGTGGTCGTTGCCGGCGTCGTACGGCGCGGCGTAGTTGTAGCCCTTGGCGGCCATGCACGCGGACCATTGCTTGAACACGGCGACGACCTGCGGCTCCTGCTGTGAGCGGGAGAGGCTGTCGGCGTCAATCGCTTGCGCGATCGGCGAGTCGTTGACGGACCCGCCGTGCTCGGTCAGTTGTCGCCTGGCCTCGCCGAGGCAGCCCCCGGCCGGGATCTGCACACCGTTGTACGAGCCCGCGGGACCGGCCTTCGCGGTGGTGCTCGCGCCCTGAGCTGGCGACACTCCTCCGGTGAGCACCCTGATTCCGGCGGCGTCCAGGGTGTTCCCGCTCGCTCGCAGCGCCGACACGTCTGCGGCCGGCGGATGGTATCCGAGGGCTGCGACCTGCGCCGGGCTCACGACGCCGTACCGGCGCGGCGCGTTCGTCTCGGTGGTCTGACCGACGTTCGTGTTCTTCGAGATCGGGTTGTAGGTGAAGCCGAACCGCTGCATGCAACGGCGGGCGATGATCACGGTCGCGTTGTCCACTTCGGCGCGCTGTTGTTGCGTGATCAGATACGCGTCGATCGGGAAAGCCAGCGAGGAGCTATCGGCGATCGTCGGGATCGACGCGACATGAATCGGGGCGAGCGGCAGCCCTACATCCTGGGCCGGCTGCGAGCCGCCGCCCGCCGCGGAAGACGAGCAGGACGCGACGGCGGCCACGGCGAGTACCGCCATGGCGGCGGGCATCAGCAGGCTGCGGCCGAGCCGCGGAAAGCGTGGGCTATACATGGGTCCTCGACTAAGCTGGTCGGGCCGTTATGGCGAAGGGCACGGGTGCTGCGCCCAATCCCAGTGGGCGCAGCACCCGCGCTCAGCAGCTCGGCTTGGTGCGGTCGCCGATCAGATCACCGGCGCGCACCGCCGGATTACCAACCCTGCGACGCGTTGTTGTTCTTGAGGCCGGAGACCAGGTTTCCGGCCGTGAACGCGCTGAAGCCCTGCTTGAGGCCCTGCTGGTTGGAGTTGAAGTAGACGTAGCCGGTGAGGACGGTGTCCCAGTTCTGCACCGAGGCCGCGTTGTTCTTCACCGCGACGCCCGCGCCGTTGCTTCCGCCCGCGGTACCGCTGGTCCACGCCTTGAAGGTCCAGCCGGCGTAGTTGTCGGTGTAGGGGTCGTTGAAGCGGGCGCCCGCCTCGTAGGAGTTGTAGTACAGGCACAGGTCGCCGCCGGCGCCCGCGTCGCTCGAGGTGCAATTGCCATCGCCCTCGGCGGCGGAGGCGGCCGGAATGGCGGTCGCCAGGCCGACGACTACGAAGGCGCCGGTGGCCGCGGTGGCGGCCAGCTTCCTGCGGATGCTCACGATGTGTCTCCCTCATTCACGTGACGGTGCCGGGCCCCGGAACCTGAGCCCTCGAAGATCCCCGCACCCCTGATTCAGAGCCTTGATGACGGCGTGCACGCCGCTGTGAAGAATGGTTCGAATTTCGTTCCGTAGTCAAGGAAGTAACGCAGCGTGGGCGATATCAGGTCGCTGCCGTCCGCGATATATCCGCCGGAGCCGACGCGCTATGTGCGCGATATGTACGCGCAAATCGCGCATTTCTCTGTGACCCAGATCACAGGAATCAGCTCCCTTCGATCACCGAGCGTGACAGGGTGTTGCGGTCACGGCGACGAAGTGGGTTGACAGGCGGCTGGTAGGCAGATCAGGATCGTCGTGGTGGCGGCCGGCACCGGGGCGCGTTCGACGGCCGCGCGGGGGCCTCTTCGCCATGCCGATCGACTCGCAGGGATGGACCATGTCCGCAGACACGGTGGCGCACACGGCAGAATTCGAATTCGCGGAGCGGAGTGAAAATCTGGGCGGCGCAGCTACGGTTGGCACAAATACGGAAGGCGCCGAATCATTTGCGCCGGACCCGCCGCCGAATTCCTCGAGAATGAACGCGGCGGCGCCGAGACGGCAGCGCGTACTGCTGTGGGTCGCACTCGCCGCGGCGGTCGTCTCCACCGGCGGCCTGGTCGCCTCGACCTTCGTCAAGTCGCCGGCGCAGCAGGCCGCCGAAGCCGCCGCGCCTCCCGCGTCGGTGCTGACCGCGCCGGTGGACGACCGGGTGCTGGCCAACACCGTGGTCACCCGCGGCACCGTGGCCGCCTCTGCCCAGTACGAGATCACGCCGACCAGTGCGACTCAGGGTTCGAGCACGCCTGTGCTCACCGCGGTGCGCACGAAGGTCGGCGGCCGTGTGGAGCCGGGATCGGTGCTGCTTGAGGTATCGGGACGACCGTTGATCGTGTTGCCGGGCGCCGTCCCCGCCTATCGGGACCTGAAGCCGAACGACGACGGCAACGACGTCGCGCAGTTGCAGAACGCGCTCAAGCAACTCGGGCACTATCACGGCGGCGATCCGGCCGGACACTTCGGGCCGGCCACCAAAGCCGCCGTCACCGCGCTGTATCAGCACCTTGGCTATGACGCGCCGACCACCGGCGGTCCGGGCGACGACGGCGACCGGTCCGCGCTTCAATCAGCCCAGGACGCAGTGGACAACGCTCAGCGCGCGGTCAACGACATGCAGCGCCAGATCGCCGGCGGCGGTTCGAGCGCCTCGAGTCAGAGCTCGGCGAAGCAGAACGGTCCCAGCGGATCCGGCACGCCTTCGGCCGGCCCCGGCTCCGGTGGCTCCGGTTCGGAACCGCTGCAAGTTCAGTTGCAGTACCTTGAGAAAGCCCTGCAACAGGCGAAGCAGGCCAGGGCGGACCTGACCGCGCGCACCGGTCCCATGCTGCCCGCCGCCGAGGCCGCGTTCCTGCCTGGCTTCCCCGCGCAGGTCGTGGCGTTCTCCGCGAAGGTCGGCGACCCGGTCAAGGCGCCGCTGATCACCCTCGCCTCCGGGCAACTCGCGGTCACCGCGCAACTGACCACCGACCAAGGCGGCCTGCTCAAGCCAGGGATGAAGGTGCAGATCGCCTCCGAGACGCTCGGCCTTCAGGCGACCGGCGTGGTCGGCACGGTCGGTCAGGTCACGACAAGCGGCGGCTCCAACCCAGGCTCATCGGGCGGGTCGGACGGCAGCAGCTCCGCGTAGGGGCAGAGCGGCGCGCCATATATCCCGGTGACTGTGACACCGGACAGCCCGCTGGACTCCCGATGGGAGGGCCAAGACGTGCGGCTGACCGTGACCTCCGCCGCCACGCCCGGCCCGGTGCTGGTGGTGCCGCTCTCCGCCGTGACATCGGGCGCTGATGGGAAGACGACGGTGTCGGTCCTTCAGCCCGATGGGCACAGCACGAGGCGCATCGAGGTTGACGCAGGCATATCAGGAGACGGATTCGTTGCGGTGACGCCCATCGTCGCGGGCTCGCTCAAAGCCGGCGAGCGCGTCGTGGTCGGCGCACAGAGCGGAACGGGGCTCTCATGACCGAAATAGAACCCGGATATCTGGATGCACCCGTCATCGACTTCGAAGCCGTAGGCATGACGTACCCCGGTCCCCCTCCGGTCATCGCGTTGCGAACAACGAACCTGACCATCAATCGCGGCGACTTCGTCACCGTCATCGGCCCTTCCGGCTCGGGGAAATCGACCTTTCTCAACGTCGTCGGCCTACTCGATCGGCCGACCACCGGCCGCTATCGGCTGGACGGCATCGACGTCAGTGGCCTGCGTGAGGCGGACCGCACCGCGTTGCGCGGCCGACGCATCGGCTTCGTCTTCCAGGCCTTCCATCTGCTCCCCCACCGCAGCGCAGCGGACAACGTCACGCTCGCGCAGATCTACAACGGCGCGCCCCGCAAGTCGCGGCGTGAAGCGTCGTACGCCGCGCTCGCGCAGGTCGGTCTCGCGCACCGGGCCGACGCGGTTCCAACGCACCTCTCCGGCGGGGAGCGGCAGCGCGTCGCCGTCGCACGCGCGCTGGTCAATCGTCCCTCCCTGCTGCTGTGCGACGAACCGACCGGGAATCTGGACTCTGCGACAGCGGCCTCGGTGCTGGCGCTGATCGAGGACTTACACGCCTCGGGACTGACCATCGTGGTGATCACGCACGATCCGGCGGTCGCCGCCAGAGGCTCGCGCACCGTCGCGATCCGGGACGGGGTGCTGACCGAGCATGCTTGACCGTTCCGCCCTCCCCCTTCGCGACCTGCTCACCGAGTCACTCGCCAGTCTCCTGCAACGCCCCGGGCGCTCCGCGCTCACCATGCTCGGCACG
>NZ_DATNGK010000229.1:0-40401 GCF_035605935.1 Actinocrinis sp.
CCTGGCTGCGTTGCCGAAACATCCACAGACGACCCACGGTGTTGAATGAGGAGCGCGAGGATGCTCCGGCGCCTTGCCAGGCCCGCCGCTTGGCCGATTCGCTGTGCCGTACCCGACAATTGCGGCAATCCGCCGCTGATATTGCGTGACGTTAGACCCCAAAATGGGATCAGACGCCCTCTCAGGCCCGCCCTGGCCCCTGGGCGTCAACCCGTGGTTGCCTAGGCAGCCAGCCTCGCTCGCACAACCAGCCCTGTTCCGACGCGCGGGAAGCCGCGCTGCAAATACCGGAACGGGGCTGTTCCGTACCTCGCCACGCCTCCGTAAAGCAGGCCCTTCGGCTGAAGCAGGCGCGCGGACGCGCCGGTGCGCTGCTCCATCGACGCCTCGGGCGCCGCGGCGAGCTTGCGCTTGCCGACCGCGTTGCGCGCCGTTTCGAGCAGGTAGCCCAGCGGCATCCCGTACTCGCGCGACTCGATCTGGCTGAATCCGGCCTTCTCCAACAGCGCGGCGAGATCCGTCGCCTCGTAGCGGCGGAAATGCCCGGCCAGTACGTCGTGCGCCGCATAACGGCTCTGGTGCGCCGGCACGGACAGCAGAAGCCAGCCGCCCGGACGTACCCGCTGCGCCCACGAGTCGAGCGCCCCGGCGTCATCCTCGATGTGCTCAAGTACCTCGAAGGCGCAGACCAGATCGAACTGCGTAGCCGGTTCGAGTCCATCCGTGAGCATGTTGCGCACCTCGCCGCGGCCGCCCAGTGCAATGCGCTGACTGGCCACCGCGAAAGACTCAGGGCTCGGTTCCAGGCCGAGGTAGTTGTACTGCGCGGCGAGCCGGACGCCGACCGCGCCCATGCCGCAGCCGATCTCCAGCACATCCGTGACACCAGCGGGGATCATGCGCCGGATCAGGTCGTAACGCAGCCATGCGTTCGCCGCGAGCGGGGCGAGCTGGTCCATCGATGGCCGGCGTTCGGCGCCGGAGGCGGCACCCGGTGTCTGCGGACCCTGCTCGGTCATGCCCAGCCTTTCGTCACGTCTCGTCCCGTCGGGTTCGTATGTCTATCAGGTCGCCGCGCGTTTGCGCGCGGGCAGTTCGTCGAGCCGTTTGATCAGCGGCGTGACGATCTGCTCGGCGGAGAAGGCGCTGAGCGCGAGCCGGCGCGCGGCCGCTTTGGCCCGGTCCAGCTCAGCGCGGTCCGCGGCCAAGCGCGACAGCGCCTCGGCGAGCGCGTCGGCGTCGCCGGGCGGCACGAAGAGCGCGGCGTCGCCGAGCAGGCGGCGCTGTGGGGCGGTGTCCGAGGTGACGATCGCGCAGCCGGCCGCCGCGCCCTGGAAGACCTTGTTGGGCACGACACGCAGCGCCTTGGCGCCGGTGCCGAAGATGCCCAGGCACACGTCGTGCTGCGCGACCAGAGCCGCGAGCTCGTCGCTGGCCACCCAGTCCAGCCAGCGCACCGCGGTGTTCGGCGCGGCTGCGCGGCGGGTCTCCGGGCCGTCCTGGCCCTTGCCGACCATAGTGGTCTCGATCGGCGCTGCGGCCAGCAGAGCGAGGGCGCGGCCGATGACCGGCGTGCCCTGGAGCGGGGTGTAGAGACCGAAAAAGAGCACGCGAAGGGGTGGCTGGCCGTCCGTGTCGCTGCTGACCGCGACATCTGGAGCCGCGACATCTGCGGCGGCGTCGAACCAGGCTTGCGGCGCGCCGACCGCAACCACCACCGCCCGGTCCCGGTGCTCGGGAGGCAATGCGTTGAAGTGCTCCTCGGTGTCCACGACGATCAAGTCAGCCGACCGCAGCGCGCCGGAGTCGATCGCACGCAGCAGGACCTGCCGGATCCCACCGGACAGCTGCCGGTCGCGGGCCGTGTCGCTGGCGCCGATGAGGTGATCGAGCACGATCGGGGTACGCCGGAACAGACGCCTGGCCAACCGAACATCGAAATGCCCCAGGTAGCCGACCACGACCAGGTCCGGGCGGGCTTGCCGTCGGGCGGTGCGCGCGAGCGTCAGCCAGCGCCGGGCGAGTGTGCCCAGCAGTACCGGAACCCGCCACGGCTGCGCGAGGATGGCGACGCGAGCGGCCGTGTCCAGGCCGAGCGGGGCGTTGCACTCCTGCACCTCGTGGCCGTGCGCGCGAAGGCCGTCGGCGATGATGGCGACCCGGGGATGCGCCTTGGCGTCGTAGGTGCCGAAGACCGTCACTCGCATGGGAACAGACAATAGTGGGGTGCGACCCGACCGCCGCGTCCCCCACCCCGACTCGGTATGCCAGTCGGGTGCGGCCACTAGGCTCGCCTCGTGGAAGACCGGACGACGAGCGTGACAGAACCGATCGAAACGACCGCGGCGGCTGACGGCGCCGGCCGTGCGACCGCAGACGCCACCGCCCGCAGGTCGCCGATGGCTCGCGCCAAGGTGCTGCTCGGCAGCACGGCTGTACGCGTCGGATTCGTCCTGCTCGCCGTCGCACTCGGCGGCTACGCCATCGCGGACGAGTGGTCGCAGGTACGCGCCGGTATCGCGGGATTGGGCCCGGTCGTGGTCGCCGGGGCTTTCGGCCTGGTGCTGGCCTCGCTGCTCGCCTCGATGCTGGAGTGGCGCGCGCTGCTGACCGCCGCCGGGTCGAGGGTTCCGCTCGCGCCCGCGGCGCGGATCTTCTTCGTCGGGCAGGTCGGCAAGTATTTGCCAGGCGCGGTCTGGCCGGTGCTGGCGCAGATGGAACTCGGGCAGGCGCAACGGATCCCGCGGCGGCGTTCCGCCACCGTGGCCGTGATCACGATCCTGGTGTCCTTGGCCGCGGGCCTCATCGTCGCGGCGATCTGCACTGTGGCCGGGCTGACCGGTTCGACCACGGCGGGCTACGGCTGGGCCTTCGTCGCCGCGCCGGTGCTGCTGGTCGCGCTGCACCCGAGAGTGCTCAATCCGGCGATCGACCGGTTGCTGAGACTGGCTCGCCGGCCCGTGCAGGAGGTGCCGCTCTCCGGCCGCGCGGTCATCTCGGCGACACTGTGGGCGGTGCTGTACTGGGTGCTCAACGGCCTGAGCGTGTGGCTGCTCGCGGTGCGGCTTGGGGCTCCGGACGGGCGCACCTTCCTGCTCGCCACCGGCGGTTTCGCGTTCGCCTGGTGCGCGGGCTTCCTGGTGGTGTTGGCGCCCGCGGGCGCGGGCGTGCGCGAAGTGGTGCTGGTCGCCTCGCTCTCGCCGGTGCTCGGCGGAGGCAAGGCGATCTCCGTCGCCCTGGTCTCGCGGCTGCTGACCACGGTCGGCGATCTGCTCGCGGCCGGGCTGGCCGGATGGCTCGGTCGCGGCCGCCGAAATGCTTCCGAGGCCGCCGCGAACTGAGCGCCGGCAGACTGAAGCCGACGGCAGCGCACCGGCAACCGCGCACTCAGCAGGCGAGTACTTCCGCCTCGACCAGTTGCCTCAGCTGCTCACGGCGGCGCTCCAACTCCTTGAGCTGCGCGGCCCACGCGGCGTACGCGCGCCGCCGCCACCGGCGCGGGCGGGTCGCCAGCCAGGAGTCCATGGCGACCTGCCAGCACACCTCCTCGACCGCGGCCCGCAACAGCGTCGGGGACTTGACCACCATCGCGGCCGGGATCCGCGCGCCGATCGACTCGAAGCGCAGGTTCCAGCCTTCGCGCCGCGCCTGCCGTGTGCCGCGTCCAGGAACGCCGCGCCCGAGAACACCACGCCGCAAAACACCGCGCCGCTGCGGTTGCGGGCCCAGGTCGGTGTCTTCCGAGTCCATGTTCGCCTCCTGACGCCGGGTCGCTCCGCGAGAGAGGAGCTTGCCCCCTTCACGGTGGCGCCTGCTGCGGGGTTCACCGCGCCGTCGTTTCCACGCCCCTCTTCCGACGGGCACCGGCCTCAATTAGCGTGCCAGTGTTCGAATCCACAGGACGGCTTCGCCGCAGTGCGGCGGTCGGGCGAGACGTCGCGAGGAGCAGGCGGTGGACGAAGAGCCGGGGCGTGCGGGGCAAGAGGCTGTCCGAGTGGCGGTCGTGGACGACCACGAGATCGTTCGGCGCGGGGTCAGGGACCTGATCGACTCCACGGCCGGCCTGGTTTTCGCCGGGGAGGCGGACAGCGCGGCCGCGGCGGTGCGGCTCCTGCCCGCGCTGCGGCCGCGCGTGGCCATCCTCGATGTGCGCCTGCCGGATGGCGACGGCGTCGCGCTGTGCCGCGAACTGCGCTCCCGGATGCCGGAGCTAGCGTGCCTGATGCTGACTTCCTACAGTGACGACGACGCCCTGTTCGAGGCCGTGATGGCGGGCGCGTCCGGCTATCTGCTCAAGCAGGTGCGCGGTAACGACCTGATCCGAGCGGTACGTGCAGTCGCATCCGGCGAGTCGATCCTCGATCCTGCGTCTACGACGCGCATGCTCGACCGGCTGCGTACTGCGGTTCCTCGCGACGGCGGACCCGAGCGGGAGCTGTCGGCGCGCGAGTACCACCTGCTCGACCTGATCGGCCAGGGCCTGACGAATCGGCAGATCGCTGATCGAACCGGTCTGACCGAGAAGACCGTTAAGAATTATGTGTCGCGTCTCCTGCAGAAGCTGGGCATGGCGCGGCGCGCGCAGATCGCGGCATTCGCGACGGAGCGGCGTCTGCTCCGCGAAGGGGGAGAGCGATGGCGGCCTGGGTGAGGAATGTGCTTCGCGGCAGCGGCGCGCGCCGGGGCGGTACAGCGGCGGTGGCTGACGCGATGGTCGGCCGAGACGCGCGGGCCGGGGTGCGTGCGGCATGGAGCTGAGCCGGCGCGAGTGCCTGATGTTGCTCTCGACCCGTCCGTTCGGCCGCATCGTCTACACCGCCTCGGGACTGCCCGCGGTCGTCCCGGTCAACTATCTGGTGGAACCGGCCGAGTGGGACGAGGACGTGCTGGTGTGCGCGGTGCGGGCCGATTGGCTGCTCGCCTCGATCGACCACGCCGTGGTGGGCCTGCAGGCCGACGAGCTGAACCGGGGGATGGACGGGGGCTGGTGGGTCACCGTGGTGGGCCGGGCGGAACCGGTCGAGGACCGCGACGAGGCCGCGGCGCTGCGGGCCGACCCGCGATGGCCGAGGATCATCGGCGACAGCGAGGCGGTCGTGCGGCTGCGCGCCGGGCTGACCTCGGGCCGCCAGTTCAGCGCAGCGGGACCTGCCAGCTGATCCGGGTTCCGGTGCCGAGCCCGCTGCCGCCTCGATGCACCGGCTCGACCGTGAGCGCGCCGGAGAACTGCTCGGCCCGGCGGGCCAGATTCGCCAGGCCGCTGCGCCGCAGCGAGGCGGGCGGCCCGAGGCCGTCGTCCACGATCTCGATCGTCACCCGGTCGCCCACCGCGATGTCCACCTCGACCCGGCGGGCCTGCGCATGCCTGGCCACATTCGCCAGTGCCTCGCGCAGGACCGCGATGACGTTCTCCGCTACCGGAGGTGGTACGTCCGTGTCGATCAGGCCCTCCATCCGCAGCGCCGCGGAGAAGCCGAGTACCTGGCGCGCCGCGTCGACCTCCTGGATGATCCGGTGCCGCAGCGGCGAGCCGGCCCGCGCCGCGCCCTGAACCTGCAGCGCGAAGATGGTGGAACGGATCTGCCGGATAGTGTCGTCGAGTTCGTCGATGCTCTGGCTGACCCGCTCGACCACGTCGGCACGCTGCGCCCGATTGCGCGCGCCCTCCAAGGCGAGACAGACGCCGAACAACCGCTGTACCACCAGGTCGTGCAGGTCGCGGGCGATTCGTTCGCGGTCCTGGTAAACCTGGACCCTCTCGTCGTCCAGACGGCGATCGGCCAGGTCCAGCAGTTGCGCTGCCTGTCGGCTCAGCTCAGCCGCCGCGGCGCGGATCATGGGCTCGAATCCGGCGCGCCCGTCCCGGCGGCAGATCCCGAGCACGCCGCGCACCGCGCCTTCCGCGCGCATGGGTAGCAGCAGCGCCGGGCCGACTCCCAACTCGGCGAAACGATCCGCGACGATGCCCGCACCGGCCCCGCCCCCGATCTCGCCTGCCGCGGAGTCGGCCTCGGCGCCGGAGAAGATCGCGGCCTGCCCGGTGCGCAACACCTCGCCGGTCGCCGAGCCCTCTCGCACCGAAAGCAGACCCCTGACGAGTTCGGCGCGATGGCCTACCGCCACCTCAAGGATCTGGTGCACGCCGTCCTCGTCGGGCAGCGTGACGGTCACCAGGTCCGCGTCCGCCAGTTCGCGTGCCCGCTCGGCCAGGGCGGCCAGCGCGACCGACCGCGGTTCCCCGCCCAGCAGACCTCCGGCCAGCCCGCCGATCGCAGCCAGCCGCTTGCGCTCCAGTTCCGCTTGTTCGCGCTCGCTAGCGTGTCCGAGTGCCAGCCCGGCGGCCCGGGCCAGGGTGCCGGCCGCGATCTCGTCCTGCGTGGTGAAGCGGGAGCCGTCGGCCTTGTCGGCCAGGTACAGCTGCGCGTAGACACTCGGGCCCACCGGAATCGGCGTGTCGAGCGAGGTGGTTTCCAAGGCGTGCGCGGGCCGCTCGCCGACCGCTCCGTGCCGGGCGCTGGTGAGGATCATCGCCTTCTCGACGGTTCGGCGCAGCGCGACCTCGGGTTCCGGCTCCCCGGCCACCGCGAGGACGGCGTCGGCGAGCGAACACCCTTTTGCCGGCTCGGCCGGCGGCGCGGGCTGCGCGCTGCGCTCGGCGGGCTCTCTTCGGCGGCTCGGCGGACCATCGTGTGGGTATGGCTTCATTTCGAGCTCCGATTCCGCCCCCGAAGGCCGGAGCGCCCTCCGGCCCCTGGTCGGCGGCACGGTATCCACGCCGCCGGGTGCTGCTCCTCAGCACGATAGCGGACGCTGAGTTCGCATTCTTACACCAAGGCCCCTGCTCCGGAAGGGGTGTCGGGCACGCGCCAGGACGAGGGCGGACGGCTCGCGGTGAGCCGTCCGCCCTCGCAGCGCTCTGCGGCGTTCGTCGCTGCTTTGCCGGGTCTTACCGGGTCTTACCGAGGCTCAAGCCCAGCAGCCCAGGTAGCGATCCGACGTCACATAACCGTGATCGGCGGCGATCCGATGGTGGTAGCACCCTGCGTTAATGAAGGGTGTCGCCTGAGCGGAGAGAGCGTAGTAGTCCTCTGCGTCGGAGCCGTCCGCCTGTACGGTCGCACCGCTGTCGTCGCGCTGCAAAATGCCCTTCGCGGTGACGCGGTCATCGACCTTGGTGGTGGTGAACCAGTCATCGCCGCGGGATACCTGCGTCGTCGCGATCCTGGACACGTCGGCGCTGCCCTGCACCAGGAAACCGGAACCGGTCGAGCTCGGCTGGTAAACACTCGTGACGTTGATCGGATACGACCACGAGTCGCGGGTGCCGTTCGCGTGGCGCTCGGACGTGCTCACCTGTGTGTAGCCGTTGTCCTTCTGCACGATGGCTTGCGCGAACCCGGCCTGGGTGACCGTGTCCGTGTTCGAGTACGCCATGTGCTGGCGCACGGTGGTGACCACGCGGCCACGCGAGGTGTTTACGTACCCGGACACGGTCCAGTCGCGCGACGCGGTCGTCGTGATGACGTCCTTGTCAGTGCTCGGAGTCGTCCACGAGGAGGAAAGCGCCGGCTCGGCCGAGATCGTGTCGGAGAGCAGGCCGCCGCCGGTGTGCGCGGCGCGCTGATCGGTGTTGAGGAAGAGCGAGCCGTCCATGGTCCACACGTCGCTGATACCGGTGGGCGGCAGCAAGGTGATCTGGTGCGGCTGCCCGTCCGAGAGCAGCCCGGCGAACGGCGTCAGGTCGATCGCGTAGGGCTGGGTGCGCAGCGAGTCGACGCTCATGATCGGCCGCCACATCAGTGGGCTGATGCCGCCGCTGTAGATCGCCGGGAACGGCTGCGCGACCCCGGCGAGCTTCCCGTCCACCTCGACGCGCACTTCGCGGTACGGTCCGCCGCCGCACAGCCCGTAGCTCGGGTGCGCCTGGTTGTAGGCATCGGGGGCGTTCGTGTACCAGAACTCTTCGCAGCCGCCACCGCGTGCGAAGACCTCCAGCGTCGCGCCGGAGAGGTTGCGCGGGAAGGTCACCGTCTGCGTCGCGCTCTGCCCGGCGGTCAGCGACCACCAGCCGGCCGAGGTGGTGCCGCCCTGGCTGACCGGGACCACCTCGTCGGCGGTCGCCGCGGCCGGATTCCTGCGGTCGGCCTGGTAGTAGGTGACCGTCAGGGTCATGTGATAGATGCCGGTGTACGTGTCGTTGACGATGTTCCCGAGGTCGACGACCAGCGGTTGCGGGGTGCGCAGCAGCGGGATGTAGCGGGAGAGGTCCGCGTCCACGTGCCAGGAGATGCCCGCCGGATCCGGCTCGGGGGTGCTGGTGCGAAACACCTCGGCGCCGCCGATCCAGACCCCGGCCAGCCGGTCGTACTGGCGTCCCGCGACGCTGCCGCTCCAGTCCAGCACCACCTTCGACCACGGGCCGGGGCAGGCGCTCGGCGGGGTGAGCGTGCCGACGAACGGCTGGCCGTAGCTGTTGGCGAAGTCATGCTGCATGGCGGTGACCGCGCAGTGCGGGGTGGCCGGGCGGCTGATCGGTGGCAGCGCGGAGACCGGGTTCTGGTAGTTGACCTCGACCGGGGCGGTGGCTGCGGCCGCGGATCCGGGAAGCCCGGTGATCAGCGCGGCGGCGATGATCGTGAGTATCGCACCGGCGTGCGACAATCGTCGGGTTATTCGCATGTGAACAACACGTCCTCATGGTTGGACGGGTGCTGGACGATCGACACTGCTTGTGTCGACGCTGCTTGTGGCAGGGACCGGATAAGCCTGTCCGCTCGGCGGGGCGTGCGCAATACCGAAAGAAGAACGGTGCATCGTGCGCGTAGACGTCCATCAGCATCTTTGGACCCCCGGGTTCATCGAAGCGCTGCGGGCGCGTACGGCCCCGCCGCACCTTTCCGGGGACGGCTGGACGCTGCACCTCGACGGCGAGCCGGATTTCCGCGTCGACCCGCGCGATCACGATCTGGCCCTTCGGCTGCGATTGAACCGCGCCGACCGGCTTGACCTGGCGCTGATCTCCCTATCCAGCCCTCTCGGCATCGAGCAACTGCCCGCCGCCGAAGCCGCGCCGCTGCTGGAGGCCTACCACCGCGATGCGCTGGCGCTGCCTGACGGGTTCGGCGTGTGGGCGGCGGCCTGTGTCACCGATACCGACGAGGCCGATCTGCTGCACCGGCTGGACGCGGGCTGCGTCGGTCTTCAGTTGCCCGCCACCGTGCTGGTCGATGCGGCGGGATACGCGCACTGCGAGCCGCTGCTGCGTGCGTTGGAGGAACGCGAAAAGCCGCTGTTCATCCACGCGGGCCGCGCCGCCGCGCCGGGAGCGCCGCCGTGGTGGGCCGCGAACGTTGATTACGTGCAGCAGATGCACGCCGCGTATTACGCCTTCGCGGCTTTCGGGCGGCCCGCGCACCCAACCCTCAAGGTCTGCTTCGCCATGCTGTGCGGTCTCGCGCCGCTGCACCGGGAACGAGCCGCGTCGCGCGGCGGGCCTGACTTGGCCGCCGATCCGCGCGTGTGGTTCGAGACCTCGTCATACGGACCGGCCGCGGTGGCTGCGCTCGGCGCCGCGCTGGACGCGGCAGGTGGCGGAGATACGTCACTGGAAGCGGGATTCGGTCAGCAGCGCGCAATCGGTGCGCAATCCGCCTCGATCGCCCGCTCGCGGATCGTGCTCGGCTCGGACCGCCCTTACGCGGCGCCGGTGGACCTCGCCGATGAGGCGGCCGCTGATGCGGCGGCCGCCGAGTTGCTGGGCTCCTTCACCGCCGCCCAGCAACCGGTCACGGATGCATCGTGAGGCAGGCGGTCTGATTCATCGTGGTGTCGGTGACGCACATGTTGTCGCCGTTGGCCAGCCACACACCGCCGCCGGACGCCCAGCTGATCGTCATGTAGTGGTTGCTGGGGTGGCCCCATATGGTGACCACGCCCTCGGTGTCCCAGAGCTTGAGCCAGTCGCTGTCCGGGCCGTCCGTCTCGCCGGTAGCCGACTGCATGTTCAGGCCGGTGCCGACCACGGTGATGCAGACGTGCGCGCCGTTCCAGTAGTTGTAGGTGTGGCAGCCGGTGCCTGTAAACGGCCGGACCAGCTGCGGGCGCACAGAACTGGCCGAACTAGAGGTAGAACTCTGAGGGGCGCCCGAACCGGCGGTCGTACTCGCGGCCGCCGCGCCCGCGGACCCGATCAGCGTGCATAGCATCGCCGCCACCAGCACCAGGAGCGCGGGTCGCCTGCTGAACCGCCGCCGCGCCCTCCGATCACCCATCGCGCCCCGCATCATGCGTCCCTTCGCCACCTTGTTAAAGCTCTGCCATCCGCCGAACAGGGCGGGGCAGAGCCGGTCGATACGCAAGGGTACGTGGACGCCCGCGTGGGCTCTAGGTGCGGGGAGCGATCGGCCGGTTCCCGCCAGCGTCGCCGCATAACGCGATCAGGTCCCTGATATAACGACGGAGACCGGCCGCGGCCTGACGATACGCCAGACCGCGGCCGGTCTCAGGTCTCAGCGGCTGCGGTTAGACCAAGCCCTCGGACTTGAGCCACGCGGTGGCCACCGCGGCCGGGTCCTGCTTCTGCACCTGGGTCTTCACGTCCAGGTCGAGCAGCGTCTTGCTGTCCAGCTTCGCGTCCACCGCGTTGAGCGCGTCGACACCGGTGGAGCTCAGCGCCGACTTGTTCACCAGCGGCAGCACGTTCTGCAGGCCGAAGATGTTCTTCGGGTCGCTCAGCGTCACCAGGCCGTTCTGGGTGATCGTGGGGTCGGTGGTGAACAGGTCGCCGGCGTCCACCGCGTTCTGCGACAGCGCGGTCTCGGTCAGCGTGCCGCCGGCGTCCAGCGACTTGAAGGTGATCTGCGAGGCCTTGAGCCCGTACGCCTGCTCGAGCCCGAGGATGCCCTGGTAGCGGGTCTGGAACTCGGCCGCCGCGCCGATCGAGACGTTGGCGCCCTTGAGCGCCGTGACGAAGTCGGCGATCGAGGAACTGGTGGTCATGCTGTACTTCGCCGCGGCCTGCTTGCTCAGCGTCAGAGTGTCGTTGTCCTGGGCCTGCGCCGGCTGCAGCACCTCGAGGTTCGGCGCGAGCTCGCTCGCGATCGCCGAGTCCACCTGGTCGGTCGAGGTCTGCGGCGTGGTCTTCTTGGCCAGGCTGTCCAGGTAGGCCAGCAGCGCGCCGTTGTACTCCGGCTTGAGCGTGATCGTGCCGCTCTTGAGCAGGCCGTAGGTCACCTCGCGGCTGGCGATGTTCAGCTTGTAGCTGACCTTGTAGCCCTTGGCGGCCAGCGCCTGACCGTAGATGTCCGCGAGCAGCACGCTCTCGAGGAAGTTGTCCGAGCCCACCACGATCGAACCGCTGGCCTGCCCGGCCCCGCCGCTCAACGGGTTCGAGGAGTTGCTCTTGCTACTACTGCTGCCGCACCCGGCCAGAAACGCACCGGTCAGCACGGCAGCGCAGGCGGCGGCGGTAACCCGCCGGTCAATCCAGGAAATCACGCTGGCTCCTTGGTCGCAGGAATCCACGCCCGGCCCCGTGCCCGCGTGGAAAACTCATTCGGTTCCCGCTGGCAATCCAACCGAGCCGATCGACGGGCCGTCAACCGACGATCGATCACCGATAGGTATCGCTTGGGGTGTTCATCCGGCCCCACCTCGTGGCTGTTGATGCCGCGGAAACATTCGCCCAGTGACCGGATGGCGACAAAAGGGCACCGCATTCGATACTGTGCTGCCGGTTCGGGTCTGAAGTCTGATCATCAGTGTCGTGGCCGCCAATTGCACCCAAATGGCCCAGGCACCGGGGAGGCGGCACAGTGGCTGTGCGCAGTGGGCAGGAACTGGGACGTCCGGCACACAGCCGCAAGTCGGGCCGGCGTCTGGACCGGATCCCGTTCCGCCGCAAGCTCGACGCACTCGTCGCCCTGCCCGCCGTGGCCATCGTGGGCCTACTCAGCCCACTGGTGATCCAGCAGGTGAACGCCGCGCGCACCTGGGAGAGCGCGGCCTCTTACATGAGCACCACCGAGCAGGTCAGTATGTTGATCGACGACCTGGGCGTGGAGCAGGAGGACGCGCTCGGCGTCATCGGCAGCATCCAGCTGGTCGACCTGTCCGCCTTCGACCGCGCCGCGCAGGCCACCGACCTTCAGCAGCAGGCCGTGCTCGCCACCTATGGCCAGAACCCGCCGACCGCGATGCGCGCGGCGCTCGACGAGATCAACGCCCTGACCCTGGAGCGGCAGGGAGTACATCAGGGCAATATCAACGGCACCATCCTGCTGCAGGCGTACACCGGCGCCATGCGCGACCTGAGCGACGCCATGGGCCTGGCCCAGCAGGCCGCCGACGGCAACCCGGCCGCGGTCCCCGAGGCCGAACTCGACATCCTCTTCCAGGCCGACCTGGCCGCCACCGACCACGAGGCGGCGCTCGTCGAGATCGCGGACGACCCGGACCAGGCCCCGACCCAGTACCCGCTGGCCGAGCAGTTCGGCGGCATCGCCACCTCACAGGGGCAGCGGCTCCAGCAGTTCATCCCGCCGGCCGACTACTCGCTGTACAACGCGATCCAAGGCAACGAGCAGCAGGGTGTCATCGACCAGTTCGAGGCCGCCGCCTCCAGCGCGTTCATCTCCGGCAGCCGGCAGACGATCAACGAGCTGACCGGCTACGCGCGCCAGGTCACCGACGCGGCGCTCTCCCAGGGCCAGGCGCGCACGGTGATGGAGGCCGGCATCACCCGGCAGGTCGTCGCGCGGGCCGCGCACAGCGCCTCGGTCGCGGCCTGGACCGCGATCGGCCTGGTGGTGCTCGCCATCCTGCTGCTGATCGCGCTGATCGTCTTCAGCGTGCTGATCCGGCACTCGATCGCCCGCCCGGTACTGCGGCTGACCCGCGCGGCCACCCGCATCGCCACCGTCGCCGAGCAGGACCTCGAGCGGGTCGCCGAGGACGATCCGGAGCACCACGACGAGGCGCCCGAACTCGAGCACGTCGCGGTGGCCACCCGGGATGAGATCGGCGACCTGGCCGAGTCCTTCAACCGGCTGCAGGAGACCGCGGTGCGGGTCCTCGAGCGGCAGGTGCTGGTACGGCGCAACACCGCCGAGATGTTCGGCAACGTCGGGCGGCGCATCTACAACCTGACCGGCCGCCAGCTCGCCCTGATCGACGCGATGGAGCGCAGCGAGACCGACCCGGTGCTGCTCGAGCGGCTCTACCGGATCGACCACCTCGCGGTGCGCCTGCAGCGCGGCGCGGACAGTCTGATGCTCCTTTCCGGTGAGCGTGAGCCCGCCCTGGACGCGACTCCGATGCGGCTGACCGACGTGGTGCGCTCCGCGATCGGCCGGATCGAGGGCTACCAGCGGGTCGTGCTCGGCGCCGAGGGCGACTCGATGGTCACCCCGTCCGCGCTCGGCGACCTGACCCTCATGGTCGCTGAGCTGGTCGAGAACGCGGTGGCCTTCTCCCCGACCTCCAGCACCGTGGACGTGGCGGTGCGCAGCGCCTCGCGCGGCGCGGTCGTCGAGATCGTCGACCACGGCGTGGGGATGACGACGCAGCGTCTTATGCACGAGAATGAACTGCTGGTCCGGCGTGAGCGGCTGGACCTGGCGCCCACCAAGGTGCTCGGCCTGTTCGTGGTCGGGCGGCTGGCCCAGCGCACCGGCGCTGCGGTCACGCTGGCCCAGACCGCGGGCGGCGGACTGACCGCCCGGATCACCGTCCCGGACGACCTCCTGCTCGGCCCGGTGGAACTGGCGCAGCGCGCGGCCGGCGGCTCGGCGGCCCCCGCGCCGCGGACCGTGCCCACCCCGCCGATGCCGGAGCCGCGCCGGGAGTCGGCCTCCGCGGTGCCGGCCGGCCTGCCGCAGCGCGCGAACGGCCGGGAACGTGAGGGCTCGATGGCCCAGCGGCCGCCCACGCTGCCGCGCCGGGTCCGCGGTGCCCGCTCCCCGCAGCCCGCGCAGGGCGGCGGCGCACGGCAGGGTGTGTCGCTGGCACCGGCGGCGCAGCTGGACGCGGAGGCGGCGCGCGCGGCGATCGAGGAGTTCGAGGCAGGGGTGGACCAGGCGCTGCGCGACAGCGCCGCGGGCCTGGCGCTGCGGCCACAGGGAGAGACGCGCTCCGTGCCGCCGCCCGGGGATATCGACGAGGAGAAGGGAGAGAGGCTGTGACCGCCTCCACCACAGACGCCGACGGTCTTCGAGCCGCGGCGGCCGATTTCACCTGGATGGTCAGCCGCTTCGCCGCGGAGACCGCCGGAGTGGTCGACGCGATAGCCGTCTCCTCGGACGGACTGCTCATAGCCGTGTCCCGTCCCGGCGACCAGGCCGACTCCGAGCGCCTCGCCGCGATCGTCTCCGGCATCACCAGTCTCGCCGCCGGCGCCGCGGGCAACTACGGTCTCGGCGCGCTCAACAAGGTGATCATCGACATGGCCGGCGGCCATCTGCTGGTCTCCTCCATCGGCAGCGGCTCGGTGCTCGGCGTGGTGGCCTCCAAGGACGCCAAGCTCGGCAACGTGGCCTACGAGATGACGCTGTTCGCCAACCGGGTCGGCGCGATCCTGAGCCCCGCGCTGATCGTCGAGTTGAAAAACACCGTCGGCGCCGCCGGAGCGACGGGGTGACCAGGCAGGGCGGACGGCCCGACCCGGCGAGGCGCCAGGAGGCGGACCCCGTCGGGTCGACGCACGGCGCCGAGCGCGCCTCGGCCGTCCGGCCGTTCATGGTCACCGAGGGCCGGGTCGCCGCCGAGGCCGGGCTGCCCGTGGAGACACAAGTCGTGGCGACTGTCGAAGGGCTGGGGCAGCTCGGCGCCCTGGCCTTCGAGCGGCGCGCCATCGTCGAGGTGTGCGGTACCCCGCTGTCCCTCGCCGAGGTGGCGGTCAAGCTGCGCCTGCATCTGAACGTAGTCCGCGTGCTCGCGGGAGACCTGCGGGCCAGTCGGCTGCTCGCGGTGCACGTGCCCCGCTCCGGCACCTCTTCAGACATCGACGTACTTCGAAGGGTTATCGATGGGCTCCGCGCCATCCCCACTTCCGTCGGCTCACGAGACGCCGACTGACCTGGCGCCGGCCGTCCGGCCGCCACTGCCGGTCAAGATGGTCGTCGCGGGCGGCTTCGGCGTCGGCAAGACCACCGCGGTCGCCGCGGTCTCCGAGATCGAGCCGCTGACCACCGAGGCGTCGATCACCGAGGTCGCCGCGGGCATCGACGACGTCTCGCTGACCCCGAACAAGACCACCACGACGGTGGCCATGGACTTCGGCTGCCTCACCCTCGACCCGACGCTCAAGCTCTACCTGTTCGGCACCCCGGGACAGGACCGCTTCGGCTTCATGTGGGACGACGTCACCGAGGGCGCGCTGGGGGCGCTGGTGGTCGTGGACAGCCGCCGCCTGGACGACTGCTTCCCGGCCGTGGACTACTTCGAGCGCAAGGGGATGCCGTTCGCGGTCGCGGTCAACACCTTCGACGGCGATCTGACGCACCCGCTCGACGCGGTACGCGAGGCGCTGGACGTCGCCGACGAGGTGCCGGTGCTGTGCTTCGACGCCCGTGACCAGGGCTCGGTGCGAGACTCGCTGGTCATCGTGCTCGAACACGCGCTCGCGCGAGCAGTCGCAGCAGCCTGATAGCACTCGGCGCCGGGCTGATCACGCTGACGGTGCGAAGACTTCACGGCCCCCGGCGATGACCGGGGGCCGTTTGCTTGAGCGCTCGTAGACGCTGCTTATCGATTCCGGCGCAGGCCCGGCGAGACCGCGAGCCGGGTGATCACCGAGAACAGGATGAGCGTGGCGACCGAGAGCAGCACGACCAGGAACCCGCCGCCGACGACTTGGTAGTACTGGTACTGGGAAAGGCCGTCCACGACGTACCGGCCGAGTCCGCCGAAGGAGATCACGGCGGCGATCGTCGTGGTCGCGACCACCTGCACCGCCGCCGTTCGCAGACCACTGAGGATCAGCGGCAGCGCCGAGGGGATCTCCACCCGGAACAGCACCTGCAGCGGCCGCATGCCCATGCCGCGCGCCGCGTCTACCACGGAGCGCTCCACCGCGCGCAGGCCCTCGTGCGTCGTCAGCAGGATCGGCGGGACGGCCAGCGCTACCAACGGGATGAGCGCGGCGTTGAAGTTGAACACCCCGATCTTCACCGCGAGCAGCACGATCAGGCCCAGGCTCGGCATGGCCCGGCCGACCGCCGCCAGCGCCGCGATGGGCCCGTCGCCGCGCCCGATGTGACCGGTCAGCAGGGCCAGCGGCAGCCCGATCGCGGCCGCGCACAGGAACGCGATCAGCGAGTACCAGCAGTGCTCGGAGATCCGCTGCCAGATGCCGTCGTACCCGCTCTGGAATCGCGGGTCGGAGAAGAACTGGCGAAGAAAGTCGATCATGCCCGCGCACTCCTGCGGTCGGCCCACGGGGTCATCAGGCGTTGCGCCAGGCGCAACAGCACGTCGCACAGCAGCGCCAGCACCACAAGGCTGAACAGGCCGAGCCACACCAGCGACAGGTTGAACGAGCGCAGGCCGGTGGTGAACAGCTGGCCGAAGCCGCCGAGGTTGCCGATGACCGCCCCGATGCTCATGAGGCTGATGCTGGAGACGGTGGCCACCCGCACGGCCGCCATGATGGTCGGCGCGGCGATCGGCAGCTCCACCTGGAAGTAGCGGCGCGCGGGGCCGTAGCCCATCGCGTCGGCGGCGAGCTTGACCTCAGGGGGCACGGTGCGGATGCCGTCCACGACGCCGGGCACCAGGATGCACAGGCTGTAGAGCGCGAGCGCGATGAACAGCGTGGTGTCGGTGATCCCGGTGTAGTCGATCAGGAAGACGAACAGCGCCAGCGACGGGATCGAGTAGGCAACCGTCACCAGGCCGAGGACCGGCGGGTAGAGCAGCCGCCAGCGGGCGCAAGCCTGGCCGATCGGCAGCGATACCAGCAGCCCGCCGAGCGTCGCGCCGAGCGAGACCTCCAACTGCTCGCCGAGCAGGCCGAGATAGGAGTGCTGAACGTAGCTGGGCAGGTCGAAGACGCTGGCCGCGATCATCGGGCCTGCTCCAGCGGCGCCTCATCGCTCGGTGGTGCCTCGGACCCGGCCGAGTCGGCGGCGCTGGGCTCGTCGGCCTCGGCCGCCGTCCCGCTATCCGGCGACGCGTCGGCCGCCGCGGCCTTCTCGTCGGCCCGCTCCCGCTCGGTGCTGGACTGGGCGTGCGCCGCGCGGATCGCGGAGCCGATCGATTCCTGGCTGATCACGCCGAGGACCTGGCCGTTGCCGTCCGTGCCGACCGCCCAGCCGGTGGGGGAGAGGACCGCCGCGTCGAGGGCCGCGCGCAGCGAGTCGGAGCCCGGGACGAAGGCGTGCCCGTACCCGATCAGCCGTGCGTTGCCGATGGGACCCTGATCCGGCAGCGCAGCCGGGTTGGCCCAGCCCAGCGGCCGCCGGTCGGCGTCCACGATGAGCAGCCACGGCGTTCCGGCAGACAGCGCCGCGTCGCGCGCCGAGGGCGCGGGAGTGTCCGCCGCAACGACAGGCCCCTCTTGCAGGCTCAGGCCGGCGCTCGGATAGAAGGTCAGCCGGCGGATGCCGCGGTCCCGGCCGAGGAACTGCTCGACGAAGTCGTCCGCGGGCTCGGCCAGCAGCCGGTCCGGGGAGGCGAACTGCGCGAGCACGCCGCCCTCGCGCAGCACCGCGATCTTGTCGCCGAGTTTGATCGCCTCATCGATGTCGTGCGTGACGAACAGGATGGTCTTGGCGACCTCGCCCTGGATGCGCAGGAACTCCTCCTGCAGGCCCTTGCGCACGATCGGGTCGACCGCGGAGAACGGCTCGTCCATCAGCAGTACCGGCGGATCCGCGGCCAGCGCCCTGGCCACGCCCACGCGCTGCTGCTGGCCGCCCGACAGCTGGTAGGGGTAGCGCTTGGCCAGCGCCGGGTCCAGCCCGACCAGTTCCATCAGCTCATGCGCCCGGTTTCGCGCGGTACGCCGGTCGGTGCCGAGCAGCCGGGGCACCGTGGTGATGTTGTCCACGATGGTGCGGTGCGGAAACAGTCCGGCGTGCTGAATGACGTAGCCGATCGAGCGGCGCAGTTCGGCGGCCGGCCGGGCGCGCACATCGGTCCCGTCGATCGCGATGCGGCCCTCGGTCGGCTCGATCAGCCGGTTGACCATCCGCAGCGAGGTGGTCTTCCCACAGCCGGAGGGGCCGACCAGAACGGTGATCGCGCCGTCCGGAGCGGTGAAGCTCAGCTCGTTCACCGCGACGGTGCCGTCCGGATACCTTTTCGTCACCCGCTCGAAGGATATCAAGGTGCTCCTAACCAGGGCGGCCTGAGAAGCCTCAATAGTTGTCTGGTGCCATCTGCGCTGTCAACCTGCGACAAGACCCGTGGAGCAGCGGCGCGGCGCCGATATGCCGCGCGGCACGCCGATCGTCGCAAAGGTCGCGAACTGACGGGGCGTGGGATATCAATGTGCAGTATGGAACTCGCCGCCTCGCATCGTCGCCCGCTGCCCCGCTCCGAGCTCGTGGGACCCGTGGATCCGCGGGAGCGCATCCAGGTGAGCCTGTACCTGCGGCGTCGGCAAAATCTGCCCGCCGAGGTCTCGGCCGGCCTGCGCAGGCTGACCCGGGAGGAACTGCGCACCCAGTACGGCGCGGACCTCGACGATGTGGAGCATGTCCGGGAAACCCTGGCCCGGCACGGGATCGACGTGATCGACGCGGATCCCGGAGCGCGCCGGATCGTGGCGGAGGGCGCCGTGTCAGCGTTCGGCGACGCATTCGGCACCTCCGTTTCGCTCGTGCGCAGCCCACATCCGCTCTCCCCGGATGGAGTAGTGCACCGCTACCGCACCGGACAGCTGAACCTGCCTAACGCGCTCTCCGGAGTGGTGACCGCGGTCCTCGGCATCGACAACCGCCCGCAGGCCCGCGCGTATTTCCGGTTCGCGCCCGCGGCGGCGCCGGCCACCTCGTACTCGGCGGTCCAGGTCGGCGCGGCGTACGACTTCCCGACACAGTACGACGGCTCCGGCCAGACCCTCGCGATCATCGAACTCGGCGGCGGCTACGCGCAAAGCGACCTTGACACCTACTTCGGCGGACTCGGGTTGAGCACGCCCTCGGTCACCGCGGTGCCGGTGGACGGCGGCTCGAACAGCCCGACCGGCGACCCGAACAGCGCGGACGGCGAGGTGCTGCTGGACATCGAGGTCGCCGGGGCCTTGGCACCGGGCGCGGCCCAGGTCGTCTACTTCGCGCCGAACACCGATCAGGGCTTCGTCGACGCGGTGACCGCCGCCGCGCACGCCACCCCGACCCCGGCGGCGATCTCGATCAGCTGGGGCGGGCCGGAGGACTCCTGGACCGCGCAGGCCCGCGACGCGCTCGACCAGGCCTGCGCGGACGCGATCGCGCTCGGAGCCACCGTGCTGGCCGCCTCCGGGGACAACGGCTCGAGCGACAACGAGACGGATGGCGCGCCGCACTGCGATTTCCCGGCCTCCAGCCCGCACGTGCTCGGCTGCGGCGGCACCCGGCTGGCCCTCACCGGCTCGGGCGCGATCAGCGCCGAGACCGTGTGGAACGACGGCGCCAGCGGCGGAGCGACCGGCGGCGGTGTCTCGACCTCCTTCACCACGCCGAGTTGGCAGGCGAACGCGGGAGTCCCGGCGTCCGGCCGCGGCGTGCCCGACGTCGCCGGCAATGCCGACCCGCAGACCGGTTATCAGATTTATGTCGATGGCCAGTCCGGGGTCGTCGGCGGGACCAGCGCGGTAGCGCCGCTATGGGCCGCGCTGGTGTGCCGGCTCGCGCAGCGCGGCGGCAAGCCGCTGGGCCTGCTACAACCGACGCTGTACGCCAACATCGCGCCGGGCGTCGCGCAGCAGGGCTTCCGGGATGTGACCGAGGGCAGCAACGGCGCGTACCGGGCCGGCCCCGGCTGGGACGCGTGCACCGGCCTCGGCTCGCCGGACGGGACCGCGCTCAGCTCGTTGTTCTGACGTTTCCACGCCACACACAGGTTAATCCGATGCACCGTCAGGTTTGCCGCCGTTAGTCTTCGAATATGCGCGAACTGGTGGTCTTGGGCACTGCGAGCCAGGTCCCGACGCGTGCCCGCAACCACAACGGCTACTTCCTGCGCTGGGACGACCAGGGCTTCCTGTTCGATCCCGGCGAGGGAACGCAGCGGCAGATGACGCTCGCGGGCGTTTCCGTGCACGACATCACCCGCATCTGCGTCACGCACTTTCACGGCGACCATTGCTTCGGCCTGCCCGGCGTGCTCTCCCGGATAGCGCTCGACGGCGTGGAGCACCTGGTGCACTGCCACTACCCCGCCTCCGGCCGTGAGTCCTTCGCGCGGCTGCGCTGGCTGTACCCCGACTACGCGGACAAGGTGCTGCGCGAGGAGCCGGCAGAGGAGCCGGTGCAGGGGGAGCGCGCTGTTCTCGCCGACGAGCGGTTTGGCCGGCTGACCGCCGCACGCCTCGACCACGGCATCGACGCGTACGGCTACCGGCTGACCGAGCCGGACGTGCGCCGCATCGTGCCCGATCGTCTCGCCGCGGCCGGGCTCAGCGGGCCGGTGGTCGGCGAGCTGCAACTGCGCGGTGTATTGGAGCACGAGGGGCGCACGATCACGCTTGAGGAGATCAGTGTGCTGCGTCCGGGGCAGTCGGTAGCGTTCGTGATGGACACGCGCCTGTGCGAGGGCGTCTACGAACTCGCCCAAGGCGTCGACATGCTGATCATCGAGTCGACCTTCCTGACCGCCGACGCGAAGCTCGCGGCCGACTACGGGCACCTGACGGCCGCTCAGGCGGCGCAGGTGGCGACCGAGTGCGGGGCGCGCTCGCTGGTGCTCACCCACTTCTCCCGGCGCTACCGGGATCCGGTGGCGTTCTATCGGGAGGCACGCGAGCACTACAGCGGCGAGCTGCGCGTCGCCGAAGACCTGATGCGCGTTCCGGTGCCGAAGCGGCGCGACTGACCGGCGCTCGCGCCGCTGACTCAGGACACTAGGGCGTGTTTTGAAACTAGCGTCGGATAAGGCCGCGGCGCCTGGCGCGTGCGATCGCAAGGCGGCGGAGCGTCCTCATACCGGGTTGTCTGTGGGCGCTTCGCCAACGCAGCGAGCGTGCGTGGCAGGCGTCGCGGCCCCGGCGATAGTTTCAAAACACGCCCTAGTGCCAGTTGCTGATCTGGACATCGTTCGGCGCGGGCTCGCCCTTGCCGGTCTCGAGCAGCCGCTTCAGGCTCATCAGGAAGGTCGCCCACTTCGTGCTGCAGTGGTACATGAACTCCACCGGCTCGCTCCAGCCCTCGTGCCGGAACAGCACGATCGTGTAGCCGTCCTCCTGCTTGAGGTCGAAGCGGACCCGCGTGCCGACCCACTCGGCCGGCCCTTCGACGACCTGCCAGAGCACGAGCTCGCCGGGCCTGGCCTCGAGCACCTTCATGTCGAAGCCGCCGACCGGGAAGCGGAACCGCAGCACGCCGCCGACCTCGCCCTCGCCGTCAGTGTCCTGAGTCCACCACGCCGCCAGCCCGTCGACCGTGGTCAGCGCCGCGTAGACCTCGTCGGGAGACGAGACGACGCCGATTCTGTGCAGGATGTCCACCATCTCGGTGCCTCTTTCTCGGGTGATAGTGATGGGTCAGTTTGGTGCGGTCAGCCGTGGCGCGCTCAGCGCTCTTGGCCGCGCTGGATGGCCTCGGCGATCCGCTTGATCCGCTGTAGCCGGGCGTCCCAGGTGGCGCCGACGGCCGACAGTTGCGCGACCGCGCGGGCGAGTTGGGCTTCGTCGACCTCGTACAGACGCTCGCGGCCGGAAGGAGTCACGTGGACCAATCCGACCCGGTCGAGCACCGCGAGGTGTTTGGCGACGGCCTGGCGGGTGACGGGCAGCTGATCGCTGAGCGTCGTCGCCGTGCCGCCGCCGTGCGACAGCAGCAGGTCGAGCATTCGGCGGCGCATCGGATCGCCCACCGCGGACCAGAGCTCGTCGTCTATGGCGTTCACGGCGTTGGTCACCGCGTCGACGCCAGCCGCGCGACGTAGGTGACGAGGCGCGGGAGGAAGTAGTCCCAGCCATTGACGTTGTTGCGGTAGGTCTCTTCGAGCACCGCGACTTCCCAGCCTCTCTCCCGGTAACCCGTCTCCGAGAAGCGCAGCAGTGTGCCTGCCGCGCCCGACGGGATCAGGTCGAAGGTCACCAGCAGTGAGTTGTCCGGCGACGCGGTAGCGCCCTCGTCGTACACCCAGCGGAAGGAGAATCGCCGGGGCGGATCGGCCTCGACGACCGTGAGCCCTACCGGGTGCAGGTCTGCCGTCTTGCCGTCGCTGAACCAGATGACGCCGGTCGCGCCGGGTTTCGCGGTGAGCTGCGCGTCCTTTGGCCACCACTCCCGTAGATGCTCCGGCGTGCTGATGACCTCGTAGACCACATCAGGTGTGGCGTCGATGTGGATTTCCCGCTCGATGCTGCCGTACTCCGTATCGCTGTTCAGCATGAAGTTCCGCCTTCGTCTCGCAACCTCTGGTTGCACAAGACTCTAGGCCTCTTGGCGGGGATGCGCAACCTTTGGTTGCGGCGCTCGCCTAGCCGCGAAGCCCCAGAGCCAGCGGCAGCGTGTACGCGAAGGCCAGGTGGTGCCGCCGGTCGCAGAACTCGACGAAGCCGTCACGCTCCTCGGCGGCCGCGTGCGTGGCGACCCGTGCCAGCTCCACCTCGGCCGCGTCGTGCCCCGAAACAGTCACGTAGCCGGCGATCGCCGGGCCGCGGTCACCAGCCGGCCCGGCGATGCCGACCACCATCGAGGCCGCGCCGCTCACGCCTGGCGGCAGGAATGCCGCACAGGAGGCCGCGTCCACCCCGCCCACGGCGCGCGGCCAACGCTTCACCCATCCGGTCGCGTGCCACCACGTCGCCGGCTGCCGCGCCGGTCCGACCGGGCCGGTAATCGCCACGCTGCGCGGGGCGGTGGCGTCGATCTCAGTCGGCTGCCACGGGTTCTCGCCATGACGCGGTCCGAGCATGCCGCGGCCGGGCAGCGCGAGCGCGCCGAGCAGCGAGACGACCGCGGCGCGGTCCAGCGGGACCAGCGGCCCGAGCCGCGCGCCCGCCGTCCCGGTCGCGCCGAGCCGACCGAACGCCTCGGCCATCGCTTGAGCGGCGATCGTGGTCAGGCCGCGCTCGCCTTGCGCGAACCGCGCCGCCTGATTCACCAACTCCGGTGTGTAGGCCAAACCGGCGACGGCGTACGCGCGGGTGCGGCCAGCCGGACCCGGGACCTGGCAGAGCACCTGAAGCCGCGTCAGCGGGACCGGGCCGGCGGCGCCAGCGGTCAGCACCTCGCCGAGCCGCGCGCCGAGATCGCCGGCGTCGGGCCCGCGCAGCACGCCGGGGGAGATCTCGGCGACGGCCAGGATCGTGCCGCGGCCGCCGTGCAGGAACAGCGCCGGGTCGCGCGAGCCGGTGGGCGAGGGAAGCCAGTGCAGGCCGGCGATGCCGAACGGCTCTGGCCGGCGCGCGGTCCATTTGGGCAGATGCCGCAGGTGTGATCGGGTGCGTCGCTGCCGGATCAACAGGGTGAGTGTGCTCGGCCCTGCGCTAGCCGCGCCGGGTAGCGCGGCGGATCCGAGTGCTGACCTCTGTGTCGCGGCCTGCTTCGCCACAGCCTGTCTCGCTCCAGCCTGTTGCGCCGCGGGCCGTGTCGCCGCGGCCGGATTAGGTGCGCCGCCTGGACGCATCCCGGGCTGCCCTGCCGCGGCTTGCGCCGCCACCGCCGCGCCGCCGGTCCCGGGGCGGCTGTCGGTGACGTCCGTGCCCTGTCCCCGCGGTGCGCGGTCCCGAGTTTGTGGCGCCACGTGCGCAGTGTCGCACAGCTGTGGACCATGGCGCAGGCGACCTGCCGCGCGTCACGCTCGGCTGACGTCTTGTCTGCCCAGCGTAGCGCTGGTACTTTGCGGATCGGTGCTCTGCGATGCCGATAGATTCATCGTCAGGGCCTTGGAAAGGCCGTGTTCAAAGGGGGAGCACGCGGCGCGGGGCGACCCCGTCGCCACTGGCGCCCCTGTATTGCAGGGGGAGGAAGATGCGTGTGCCGGACCGATCGGGACGGTCCGAACGCTCTGCCGTCGTCGCGTTCGCGGCTTGGCTGTTACTCGCCTGTCTTGTCCTCGGTGCTCCGCTAGGGCTGGCCTACCTGATCGGTTGGCCGCTGAGCGGCGTGCGCATGCAGCACGGGCTGCCGCACAATCCGTGGACCGTCCACGCACTGCTGCGCTGCGCGTACCTCGGTGTGTGGTTGCTGTGGGCGGAGTTCACCGCCTGTGTAATCGTCGAGATCCGGTCCGCGCGGACCGGCACCGAGACGGCGATCCACCTTCCAGGCGCCACGATCACCAGAGGCGCGGCCCGCGTGCTGGTCGCGATAGCCCTGAGCGCGTCGGTGGCCGGGGTGACGGCAACCGCCGCTTCCGCGCGTCCGGTAGCTGTCGGAGCCGCGCCTGGAGGCATCGACCTCGGCGCGCGTACGCACGTGCCCTCGCGGACGACGCAGCCGGCAGCACCGAGGCCAGCAGGCGACTACGCGCGTACATCCGCGAGACCAACCAGCGGCGGGACGTACGCAGACGACGGCGCCTTCGGCGACAACACCGCGATACTCACTGATACCGCGCCTAACAAAGCCACGCCGTCCAAACCGTTGTTGTCTAACGCGGCATCGGTGAGGGCGGCTTCGTCTAACGTCACGTCGTCTAATACCGCATCAGCTAACGCTGCGTCGCTTCATACGGCGTCGTCCGCTGAGGCGGCTAGCGTGACGGCGCTCAAGTACTACGTAGTGGAGCCGCCGGGTGGGCGACACCATGACTCGCTCTGGGATATCGCCCAGCGGTACCTGGGCGACGGCCGCCGCTACCGCGAGGTCTTTGCCCTGAACGAGGGTCGGCTTCAGCCGGACGGCACGAAGCTGCAACACGCCAGTCTGATCCGGCCCGGCTGGGTCCTGGTACTGCCTGCCGACGCCGAGGGCCCGGGACTGAGCGACCAGTTGCCGCCGCTCGCCGCGGCGTCCAGTTCACCCGCTCAGAGCACTGCCGTGCCGCCGGCCCCGCCGCCGCAAGCCGCAAAGCCTTCGCCGTCGAGCGCGGCTCAGAACGCGGCCGCCGATGGCATCGCGCCGAAGACTTATGTGATGCCGGGGACGCAGAGCAGCAGCAGCAGTGTGAACAGCAGTGCGGCGAACAAGGGCAACGCCGCCGGTGTCGGCGCGTCGCTCGGCTCGGTGGGCGCCGAACGCTCGCCGGTGAATCTCATCCCGCACCCGGTCGCTTCTCGCCCCGCCGTGCCACATGAGGAACCGTCAGGCGAGCACTCCGGCGAGAGTTCCGTGCTGCACTCGATCTCCGACGTGTTGCCTTACGTCGCGCTGATCGGCTCGCCGATCCTCGCCGCCGCGCTGCTGACCGGGCTGACCGCGGCCGCCCGCCGGCGCCGCCGTGACCGCCCTGGCGCTTCCATCGTCGCGCCGCCGGATCCGGCGGTGGCCGAGGTAGAGCGCACGATTCGCGCTGCCGCCGCATGCGACACCATCGACGTGGTGGACCGGGCCTCGCGGGAACTGCGCAGCGGCTGCGAGGTGGCAGGCCGGATCCCGCCATCGCTGCGCTATGTCCACGCCGACATGGCTGCCCTACACCTCGTGCTCTGCGATCCGGACGCTCCGGCCCCGCCGCCGTGGATCGCGCTGGCTGACGGCAGGCAATGGCGGTACGCGCGGGATCCTCAAACAGCGCAGAGCACGGAATCGTGCACGCGCGAACCCGATACCACTCAGCGGCCCGCGATGCCGTATCCGCTGCTGCTCGCGGTCGGCGCGCTTGAGGACGAGCAGATATTCGTCGACCTGGAGACCTCGGCCGGTCGATGCACCGCGGTCACCGGCCCACCCAGGCAGCGCCGCGCAGTGCTGGCCGCCGCGGCCGCGACCCTGGCCTGCGCGCCGTGGGCGGACCAGATCCGGATCGAAACGGTCGGGCTGCCCGCCGAGCTGGCCCTGCTCGCGCCCGAGCGGCTGCGCGTTCACCCCGATCTTCCGTCCGCCCTCGCGGCGCTCGAAGAACAGGCCGCGGCGACCAGCCCGCACCTCGTGCGGCTGCTGATCGCCGAACGCGTCGGGCCGGAGGACACCGCGCGCCTGCGCATGCTGACCGCGGGCGTGGACGGCAGCACCACCGCGCTGGTCGGCACCGACCACCCCTGGCCGGACTTCACCGTCTTCAGCGTCGACCCGGTCGGCAGGATGCGGATACCGGGCGTTCCCGGCGACGTGACGGCCGCGCGGCTGCCGGACGCGCTCGCCGCCGCGCTCGGCGCGCTGTTCCGCGCCGCCGCCGCACCGCGCTACGCGCCCGCCTACCGCCCCGCCGACGCCCCGATGGCAGGCGGCATGGAATTGCTGGACCGGCCGGCCGGCGTGCGCGCGCGCATCCTCGGTTCGGTCGAGTTGACCGGGGTCGGCCCCGCCGACGCGGCGCGCGGACCGCTGTTCACCGAGGCGCTGGTGCTGCTGCTCTTCCACCGGGCCGGGCTGCCCGCGCCGGTCTTCGCCCGCGCGCTGTGGCCCCGCGGCATCACCCCGGCCGCCCGCGACCGGATGCTGCGCGACATGTGCGACTGGCTGGGCGAGAACCGGCTCGGACCGCGGCTCACGGTCGCGGCAGACGGCCTGGTGCGGCTGACTGAGGACGTGCGCTCGGACTGGGACGAGTTCCAGGCCGCCTACGCCGAGGCGAGCCGGCTCGGCGACCTGCCGGAGGCCGACGAGGCGCTGGCGCGCGCCTTGTACCTGGTGCGCGGCGAACTGCTGGCCGACCGGCCGCCGGGAAGGTACTCCTGGCTCGGCTTCGGAACGCAGGAGACTGAGGTGCCCGCGGTCATCGCCGACGCGGCGCACCGGCTGGCCACGCGGCGGCTGGCTCGCGGCGATGCGCTCGGGGCGCAGTGGGCCGCAGAGCAGGGCCTGCTGGGCGCGCCGGACGACGAGCGGCTGGTGCAGATCAAGATCCGCGGCATCGCGGCGCAGGGCGACCAGGAGCGGCTGCACACCGTGATCGCCGACTTGAAGGTGCGTGCCTGGTACCGCTACGGCGAGACCGAACTGCATCCGAGCACGAACGCGGTCGTGTCCGAACTCTTAGAAGGGCTGGAGGGACTGCGTGCCTAATCCTGGCGCCGCGGCGGATGCTCCGGCGGGCGGCGCGGTGGTACTCGCTCAGGACCGGCGGCTGGTGGTGCCCGTGCTCTCTGGGTGCGGGGGAGTGGGGCGTACAACGGTCGCCGCACTTCTCGCGGCGACACTGCACCGGCACACGGTCACAGCACCCGGAGACAGGCGCGGCACCGCCGTTCTGGACTGCGCTGCGCGCGGCAACACGCCTTGGCCCGCATGGGTGACCACGCAGGCGTCTTCGGGCACTGGCACGCTCGCGGGCTTCCGCGGCACGGCCGGTGGCGCGGAAGCAGGACTCTCTCAGCTCACTGACGCGTCGCTTTCCCACCTGGCCGTCGACGCACCTAGCCCGTTGTGGGTCCTGACCGACACCGGGCCCGCATCACCCTCCTACCTTGGCGGCGATCCGGGCCCGCGGTGGTGGCTGCCGGTGCTGCCCGCGCTACGTGCCGCGGTCGTCGACGGGGACGCATTGGAAGGCGCGCGTCTGGCGGCGCAGGCGGTCGGTGGCCCGATGTCCGTGATCGGGTCCTGGTTCGCCACTCCTTTCCTCAACACGGCCGCCGTCTGGGTGACCGACAGCGGCGAAGCATCGCTGAGGCGCACCATCGACGCGCTGACCTGCATGGCCGAGGTGCGGCTGCCGGTCGATCGGATCATCGTCGCGGTCACGGATCGGCGCGGCGCCCGCAAACGCGGCGGCGGCTCGATCGCGGAGGGCTGGCACGAGCTGATCGCGCCGCGGGTCGGTGCGCTGGTCGATCTCGGGCATGATCGGGCGCTCGCGGATCAAGGCGGCTGCCCGCTGCTCGACGCGGCCACCCTGGATCGGCCGCAGCTCGTTGAACTGGCCCGCGCGGTGGCGATGGCGGCTCGGCTGCCGTGGATCTCCGAGGGTGAGCCGGCGGTATTCGATCCGGCTACCGGCGCACCGGGTCAGGCTTCTGACCTCTCGGAGCTACTGCTGCGCCAGGCCGGGCGCGCGGCGTTCCGCTAGGCCGTGGGTAAGAAGTAGCGTCGGACAAGGCCGCGGCGTCTGGCGCGTGCGATCGCAAGGCGGCGGAGCGTCTTCATGGGGCGTCTGGCAGTGTCCGATAGGTGCCTGGCGGCACCGGGGCTTCGCCAACGCAGCGAGCGTGCGTGGCAGGCGTCGCGGCCCCGGCGAAACTTCTTACACACGGCCTAGGCCGCGCACGACCGGCACCGGCGGACTCAGCTCTCTGCGAAGCGGTCGAACGCCCGCATCAGCGCTTCGTTAAACGCATCGCTGCCGGTGTGCCCGGAGTCGTCAATGATGACGAGCTCCGCGTCAGGCCAAGCCTTCGCCAGCTCCCACGCGGTCACGGGCGGTCCGCCCATGTCCAGCCGGCCGTGAACCAGCACGCCCGGGATGCCCTTGAGCCGGTGGGCATTGCGCAGCAGTTCGCCTTCCTCCAGCCAGGCACCGTTGGAGAAGTAGTGCGCGCAGATCCGGACGAACGCGAGCTTCGCATCGTCAGGACGGTCGCTGTACGCACCAGGGCTTCCGTTGACCTCCATCGAGATCACGGCGTCCTCCCAGGCGAGCCAGTCGGCGGCGGCCTTGGCGCGCACCTCCAGATCAGGGTTCTCCATCAGCCGGCCGTATGCGGCGAGCAGGTCCCCGTCCCGCTCGGCTTCGGGTACGCCGTCGCGGAACCGCTCCCAGGCGTCCGGGAAGAACCGGGCGACGCCTCGGTACAGCCAGTCGATCTCGCAGCGGCGGGTCGTGGTGACGGCGGGGATGATGATCTCCGATACCCGCTCTGGATGCCGCTCGGCGTAAGCGAGGACCAGAGTCGAGCCCCAAGAACCGCCCTTGAGCAGCCACCGCTCGACGCCGAGGTGTTCGCGCAGCCGTTCCATGTCGCGCAGCAGGTGCTCGGTGGTGTTCACGCTCAGGTCCGTGGCCGGATCGCTGGCGTGCGGCGTGCTGCGGCCGCAGCCGCGCTGGTCGAACCGGATGACCCGGAAGCGCGCTAGGTCGACGCCGCTCGGCCGCGCACGGCTGGACCCGGTGCCGGGACCGCCGTGCACGTTCAGCACCGGCTTGTTCGCGGGGTCGCCCCAGGACTCCCAGTAGACGAGATTTCCGTCGCCGACGTCGAGCATGCCGTGCTCGGCGGGCGAATCCGCTGCTTCCGTCATTCCCAACTGAACATCCTCACTGCCCCGTAGCCGAACACCACCGCGTACGCCACCAGCACCAGCAGCGCTCGGGCCGAGGGAAACGTACCGCTCATGCTGTCCTGTAAAGCCTGCACCGCTGAGCCCAGGGGAGTGTAGTCGCTCACGTCGCGCAATCCGGCGGGCATGATCTGGCGCGGCACCCAGAGCCCGGCCAGGAACTCCAGCGGGAAGAAGAACGCTCCCGCGATGGCTTGCGCGGCCCGGCCGGTAGTCGCGACCGCGGCCACCCACAGTCCCAAGCCGAACAGCGCCACCGCGGTCAGGGCCAGCGCGAGTAAGAAGCCGAACGGTTGCTGTGGCGCGGACAGCCCGAAGGCGGTGGTTCCGATCACCAGGATCAGCCCGAGCGCGATCGCCGCCAGCATCAAGTTGACCACCAGTTGCGCCGCCAGGACCGCGGCCGGGGAGACCGGCGTCGTCGCCATCCGCCGCAATACGCCTTGCTCCCGGTACGTCGCCAGCGGCCCGGGGATGGAGAACAACCCGAGCATGGACAACACCATCGCGCACAGGATCGGCAGGTAGATGTCCAGCGGGCGCTCGCCGCCGAACTTGTCCGCGGGCAGGTTGAACTTGGGGATGTTGCCGAAGATGACCAGCAGCAGCACCGGCAGTCCGATGCCCCACACCAGACCGGCCGGCTCGCGCACGGCCAGCCGCGCCTCCGTGACGATCAGCCGCCGCAGCGCCCGACGCGGCACCGCTTCGCCCAAGGCCTCTCGGCCGGATGCGATCCGGTCGACGGGCACGCGCTCGCGCAAGGATAGTTGCATCGTCATCAGCCCTCTGCGTTGCTCGTCGTCGAAGCACGGTGGCGAGTGAGCGCGATGAACGCGTCTTCGAGCCCTGGTGTTTCGAGTTCCACGTCGTGCGCGGTGATTCCGGCCCGGTCGAGGGTCAAGATCAGCGCATTGACCAGGTCTTCGCGACCGGTCACCGAAACCCGGCTGCCGTGCCGGGCCACTGTAGACACCTGAGGCAGCGCGGTCAGTAACGCGTCATCGAAGGGCCCTGACGGCCGGAAGCGCACTCGCTTGCCGCCCCCGGCCCGCTCGGCGACTTCGGCCGGTGTGCCGTGCGCGACCACGCGACCCTCGTCGATCAGCGCCAGCCGGTCGCACAGCCGCTCGGCCTCGTCCATGAAATGCGTGACCAGCAGCACGGTGACGCCCCGGTCACGCACGGCCTCGATCAAGGACCAGGTCTCCTGCCGCGCCTGCGGATCGAGCCCGGTGGTCAGTTCGTCGAGTACTGCGATCTGCGGGTTACCGATCAACGCGAGCGCGATGGACAGCCGCTGTTTCTGGCCGCCGGACAGCTTGCGATACGGAGTCTCGCGCTTTTCCATCAGCCCGAGGGTGCGCAGCAGCGCGTCGGGATCGGCAGGGTTCTCATAGAAGGACGCGTAGAGCCACAGCACTTCGCGCACCTTCAGCCGCGCGGGCACCGCGCTCTGCTGCAACTGCACACCGACCCGGTCGCGCACGTGGTGAGCGCGATCTCCGCGTGGGTCGAGCCCAAGCACGCGCAGCGCGCCCGCGTCGGGTACTCGCAGCCCTGATACGCACTCGACCGTGGTCGTCTTGCCGGCGCCGTTCGGCCCGATCACGCCGAAGACCTCGCCGCGCCGCACCTCGAAAGAGACCTCGTCCACGGCGACGGTCGCACCGTAGACCTTGCGCAGCCCGTCGACCTCGATGACCGTCTCAGGGCTCGTGCTCATTACTCCCGCTGTCATCGCTCCCGTCCCCTTCCGTCGCCGCATTCTCTGACGTATCAGCCTGCTTACGCGGTCGCCCACGACGCGGTAGGCCGCCCACCTGCTTCGGCATCCGTCCCGCGTTGTTCAGGCTCTGCCGCAGCAGGAACTCGATCTGCGCGGTCGTGCTGCGCAACTCGTCCGCGGCCCAGCGCACGAGCGCGTCGTGCACGGCCGGGTCGAGCCGCAGCAGGATCTGCTTGCGCTCACTCAAGATCGCGGCTCACTGGTAGAGCGTGCCGGTGTTCACGACCGGCTGTGTCGCGTGCTCGCTGCACAACACGACCAGCAGGTTGCTGACCATGGTGGCCTTGCGTTCCTCGTCGAGTTCGACGATGCCCTGCTCGCTCAGGCTTTCCAGCGCGTCGCGCACCATCCCGACCGCGCCCTGCACCAGCCGCTGCCGGGCCGCGACTACCGCGTCGGCCTGCTGGCGGCGCAGCATCACCTGCGCGACCTCAGGGGCGTAGGCGAGCCGGGTGATCCGTGATTCGATCACTGCGATGCCCGCGAGCGTCACCCGCTCGGAAATCTCCGCGCTCAGCCGGGCCGTGATCTCGTCCGCATGTTCACGCAGCGAGAGCCGCCCTTCCTCGCGGGCGTCATACGGGTAGCCGGTGGCGATGTGCCGCACCGCGGTCTCGGTCTGGATCGCGACGAAGGCCGCGAAGTCGTCCACCGAGTAGACCGCCTTGGCCGTGTCGCGCACCTGCCAGACCACTACGGCGGCCATCTCGATCGGATTGCCGTCCGCGTCGTTGACCTTCAGCGTCGCGGTCTCGTGGTTACGCACTCGCGTCGAAACCTTGCGGCGAGCCGTGAACGGGTTCACCCAGCGCAGCCCCGTGGTGCGCACCGTGCCGGTGTACCGGCCGAACAACGAGACCACGCGCGCCTGGCCGGGGAACACGCCGGTGAGCCCGAAGAGGTTGATTGCCGCGAGGACGTAGAGCACCACGCCGACGATCGCCGACCACGGCTTGCCGATCGCGCCTTGCAGCGACGCGCCGAGCGCGATCGCCACCAGGCTGGCCACCAGCGGCCCCCAGCCGGTGACCGAGCGCGCCTCCCGCTCGCTGACCGGCGCTTCTGGCATGCGCACCGTGTGGCCGCCGGGGGCCGAACCTGTCCCCGTATCCGATGCCGTCGACATCGTCGTTCCCTTCCCGTCGCCCGAACTTCCTTATCTGCAATCTATCATAGTGATATCACTTTTCTACTGAGTGTGGCGAGCGACTGTGACCGGGCTCACCGCCCGGACTGCGAAACGCCGGGGCCGGACGCCGGAAGGGTGGGTTATCGTCGGCCGGACGTAACACGCTTGATGGAAGACACACAGACCATGACCCTGACCGGACCTGACCGCGTGCTCGCCGCGGCCCCGGCCCAGCCGACGCAGGCCCTCGCCGACCTCGCGCCGCCCGCAGGGCTATCGCCCGCGCAGCCCTCCGCCGAACTGTCCGCGCCCGCAGACGAGCGTGCGGCCTGGTGGCGGGAGGCGGTGATCTACCAGGTCTACATCCGGTCCTTCGCCGACGGAAACGGCGACGGCATCGGCGATCTGCTGGGCATCCGCACCCGGCTGCCCTACCTGCGCGCGCTCGGCGTCGACGCGGTGTGGATCACGCCGTTCTACCCCTCGCCCATGGCGGACGGTGGCTACGACGTGGCCGACTACTGCGCGGTCGATCCGCTGTTCGGGACGCTCGGGGATTTCGACGCGCTGGTCGCCGAGGCGCACGCGGCCGGTCTGCGCGTGATCGTGGACGTGGTGCCGAACCACACCTCGGACCGGCACCAGTGGTTCACCGAGGCACTGGCCGCCGAACCGGGCGACGCGGCCCGCGGCCGGTACATCTTCCGGCCCGGCAAGGGCGAGCACGGCGAGCTGCCGCCGAACGACTGGGAATCGGTGTTCGGCGGGCCGGCCTGGACGCGCATCGTCGAGCGCGACGGCACTGCGGGCGAGTGGTACCTGCACTTGTTCGATCCGGCGCAGCCCGACCTGAACTGGCACAACCCCTGGGTGCGCGAACAGTTCGAGCAGGTCTTGGAATTCTGGCTGGACCGAGGCGTCGACGGGTTCCGGGTCGATGTCGCACACGGCATGATCAAGCAGCACGGTCTGCCGGATGTGGGCTACTCCGGGCAGATCACCATGCTGGGCAACGCGGTCCTACCCTATTTCGACCAGGACGAGGTGCACCAAATCCACCGCTCGTGGCGGCGGATCCTCGACACGTATCCCGGCGAGCGGATCGCGGTCGCCGAAGCCTGGGCGCCGTCGCTGGAGCGTCTGGCCGCGTATGTGCGGCCGGACGAGTTGCACCAGGCGTTCAACTTCCACTACCTCGGCACGCCGTGGGAAGCGCAGCCGCTGCGAACCGTGATCGACCAGTCCTTGGGCACCGCCAGGCTGGTCGGCGCCCCCTCGACGTGGGTGCTGTCCAACCACGACGTACAGCGCCACGTGACCCGGTACGGCGGCGGCGAGACCGGGCAGCGGCGGGCACGCGCCGCCGCGCTGCTCATGCTGGCGCTGCCGGGCTCGGCGTATGTGTATCAGGGCGAGGAGTTGGGTCTGGAAGAGGTCTTCGACCTACCCGCCGAACTGCTGCAGGATCCGCAGCGCTTCCGGTCCGCGGACGGCAGCAGCGGGCGCGACGGCTGCCGGGTGCCGCTGCCGTGGAACGGAGCGGTCCCGCCGTTCAACTTCACCCCGCTTGGCATCGCGGACGGCTGGCTGCCAGCTCCGGCGCACTGGGCCGCGCGCACCGTCGAAGCGCAGTGGCAGGACCCTGACTCGATGCTCGGGCTCTACCGCGAAGCGCTGCGGCTGCGCCGGGAGCACCCGGCGCTCGGCGACGGCGCGCTGGAGTGGAGCCCGTCCCCGGCCGGCACGCTGGTGTTCACCCGCGAACCCGGATTCGTCTGCACCGTCAACACCGGGAGCGAACCGGTGGCGCTGCCCGCTCCGGGCACGCCGGTACTGGCCAGCGGCCCGTTCGAACTCGGAGCCGACGCCGCCGGTCAGGCCAGCGTGGTGCTGCCGCCCGACACGGCGGTGTGGTGGGTGCGCTCCGCTTCCGACTGACCGCTTCCCGCTGCGGACGCGTCGCACCGCTTACGCGATTCGTCCCGTATTCAGATTGCCGATAAAACTCGCCCCGGTCTTCCCGTTCCCGTTCATCCCCGCTTTCGGATGAATCGCCCGAATCGTCGCTCAGGCCGCTGCGACAGAACGCGGGCGCGGGATCCGCCGGCCGAAGGACCGGCCGAATCCGATCTCCCGGTCGGTTTCGCTCAGCCCGCCCCAGATACCGAACAGTTCCGGCGTCTGCAGCGCGTGGTTGCGGCACTCCCTGAGCACCGGGCAGCTCGCGCACACCCGCTTCGCCGCGCCCTCGCGCACCTCGCGGTCGCGGATGCGCTCCTTCTCCGGGCCGAAGAACAGGCGCGCGTCCGAACCCTGGCACGCCGCCCGCTCCTGCCAGCCCAGCCGCAGCTGAGCGACCGGGGGAATGCGCGCGGCGTTACGCGCGGACCTGCGCTCGGGCAGTACCGCGACCGTCGCCGAGTCGCTTCGGGCCGCAGCCTGGCCCTGACCCGTGTGTGCCGATCGCGCGCCCGCCTTCCCGCCGTGCGCCGATCCGCCTGCCGTCCCGTTCTCCAACACAGCCATCTCGTCCACTAACACAATCCCCTCCGAGTGTGTCCTGTCCGTTCCAACGGACGCCGTGGCACTGGTGTTCCGTAGCTCCTACCGCCGCCGCGTCAGTCGCCCCCACAGTCGTTGAGACGACCGGACCGCCCGTATCGTTCCCACTTTTTTCGAGCTGTTCGCCGAAAGGCCCGACCGCGCACATCTGCGGATATGACCCTTAAATCCCGCCCATGCGGACTCGCGCCGGACATCGCCATCCCACGAAAGGGTGGAAACGCCCCCGGCGTTCACCGATCCGGGCTAACTTACGATGCGGATCGGTTGCCACTCTGCGCTGATCTACCACTCGCGCACCGTGAACGCCGCAGGAAGGAGTCCGGGCGATGCCGCAGGCGACACCGTCACGGCAGGGTCAGGCGCGCACCGCATCCCACACGCCACACGCGATACCCGCACCGCAGGTGCCGCCCCCGCCGGCAGCGGGCGCGGGTCCGGCGGCCGCGAGTAACAGCGCGCTGCGGCAACTACGGTTGCGCCGCTTCTGGACGCAAGCCGACCTCGCCGCCGCCTTCGAGGCGCGCTCCCGGCAGATCGGCCGTCCGCTCTCGCTTTCGGTGCGGCAGGTGCGGCGCTGGGAGAGCGACAATCCGCCGCTGCCGCTGCCGGCGTATCAGGCGGTGCTTGAAGCACTGTTCGGCGTGCCGATCGAGCGGATGGGATTCCAGCCGCAGTGGGCACGGCAGGAGGCCGATCCGCCCGATTCGGGCTCGGACGGATCGGCGGACAGGGACAGAGACAGGGGAGCAGAGGTCACGCGGTCGCCGCACGACGACCACGAGAGGCACGACCCGGTGAAGAGAAGGCAGTTCATGACGGGCGCGGTCGCGCTCGGTTCCGGTGGGTTGGCCGCCACGGCGCCCGCCTCGGCGCACGCTTCGGTCCGGTCCCCGTACCAGGGCTTACCGCAAGACAACGCGTTATATCAGAACCCTGAGTATCAGAATGCTGCGAACAGATCGGGCTCGCGGCAGCCTGAAGCCGCGGCGAGACTCGCGCAGCAGCGCGGCGGCGCTACATCCGGCGCCGCGACTGTGGATTCGACCCTCGTGGCCGGATACGCGGCGATCACCGCGCAGCACCGGACGCTGTACTGGAGCGTCGCGGCCTCGGCGATGTTCGCCCCGGTGGCCGCGCACAGCGAACTCGGCGTCGGCCTGCTGCGCGCGACCGACTCCCCGGCGCTGCGCACCCGGCTGGCCAACCCGGTCGCCGAGACCGCGCTGCTGGCCGCCCGGCTGGCCTTCTTCGATCTGCAGCAGCCCGGGCTCGCGGACAGCTACTTCACGGTGGCTCTCAACGCGGCGCGTGAGGCGGCCGATCGGGCGCTGACCGGGGCGGTGCTCGCGCACATGGCCTTCGTGCCGGCCTTCGCGGGACGGGCGCGGCGGGCCAGGGACCTGATGGCGCTCGCCCACGACGAGGCGGCGGGCGCGATCGGAGCCATGCAGCGCTCGTGGATGTACGCGGTCGAATCAGAGGTCGAGGCGAGGCTCGGCGCGGCGGCCGCGTCGGGCGACTTGATCGCGCGCGCGGAAGGAGCGCTCGGCGGCGTCGGCGCGGCGGGCTCGACCGGCATGGAACCGCAATGGCTCGACTTCTACGACGCCTCCCGGTTGGCCGGGTTCAAGGGCTACTGCCAGATGGCCACCGGCCGCACCGGCGAGGCCGCCGCCTCGCTGGAACGCACGCTGCGCACGCTGCCGGCCTCCGGCGCGAAACAGCGTTCGATCACGCTCGCCGACCTGGCGCACGTGCGCGCGCAGCAGGGCGAACTGGAGGAATCCGCCAGGCTGCTCGGCGGCGCGATCGCGCAGCTGCACCGGTCCTGGTACGCGACCGGCGTCGACCGGGTCGACGGCGTGCGCCGCAGGCTGATGGTGCTGAACGTGCCGCCGCGGGTGCTCGCTCCGGTGGAGGAGGCCAGGCACGCGCTGGAAGTGGTCAGGCCCTGACCTGCGTTAGCCGGCCCGATTAATCCTGGCGTCCACCGGCGTGCCGTGCTCCGCACTCATGCGGAGCGCGGCACGTCTCGTGCGCACGCGAAGCAGCAGCCGTTTTAGCCGGCCGAGTTCAACTCCGCCGCTGGTTCGTGCCGATCTTCGCCCTGTGAGAGCTGAGTCTGCTGCGGTTCATGAGAAAAGAACCGGAAAATCACCGGCCTCGGAGGGGCGCCGTGCGCTATCGTCGCGACGCCGGTTTGTGACCGGCTCGCTGCATGAGTGTCCTGCTATCGGTATCGGCCCGTTGCCGAGCCGTCGCGGGAGTCAGCGATGCTCGACGTGCGGCGGCATCGCCGGGGAATGCCGCCGCACCCGAGCGTGCGGCCACTAGGGCGTGTTTTTAGAACTAGCACCGCCTGCTTCGCGATCAGGCGTGATGCCAGGTCGAGGAGAAGGACGTCCCGCCCGAGATCCCGCTCACCGAGGCCTTGGTCGTGCCCGAGCTGGTGACCATGGTGATCGAGGTCGGATTCGACGCGCCGAGCGAGCCGCCGTTCACCTTGGAGCTGGTGAAGGTCACGGTGCCGAAGTTCGCCAGCGGCAGCACTCCGCTCGATGAGGACGGCGCCTCCGCGATGACTTCCGCCGAGGACCGCGCCAGCGAGGAGTTGGTCTGGTTGATCGTGTGGCTCCAGCCGCGGGTGGTGTCCGCCAGGTAGAGGCTGAACGCGCCGGACGAGGTCGAGGTGACCCGGGAGACGATCGTGTCACCGGCCGCCACCGTGTTGTTGAAGTAGACCGGGCTGGCCGGGTACATCTCGTACCACGCGTACTGCGTCGCGCGCCCGCCGGAGCACAACACCAGTGTGCCGGTCTGCTCGACCGAGGAGCTGGCGTATCCGTCGAGCCCGGTCCAGAAGCTGGCGTAGGCGGTGCTCGAGCCGCAGCTCGCGCCCGGTTCGCGCCAGGTCGCGGTGACCGAGGTGTACTTCGTGGAGTGCGCGGCGTAACCGGCCCAGTTGGTGCTGGTGGCGAACTTCAGGCCGTGCGCGGCGCCGGGGTGCAGGCGCGCACCGGCGGCGTGCGGGGAGAAGTCGAGCCCGGAGAGCGCGGCGGCCGCGCCGCCGGCCGAGACCAGGGCGGCGAACAACGCGAACACGGTGCTCAATGCGGAAATTGGGACGAGTAGGGCGCAGAGGCCGGCTCGCGCCGAGCGGCGCGCGGGTAAGCCGGCGCGGGCTGCGATGCGAGGTATCAGGCGCAAACGCATTGATGCTCCTCGTGGGTTAGGAGCGCGAATCCCGGACGACGGTCGCCGCCCGAACGGTTCACGCGGCTGTATCTGACGTTAACTCAGAACTCGATGACCGGAAAGAGGGGGTTGCACCGTTTCGCCATAGAAGTGACTGCGGCGATCACGCTGATGATCACTCTGATGGCAAACTCGGCGATCAACACGCGCGGTCGCTGTCAACGCGATGAGTCATCCGGCCCGCTGGTGGCAGGATTGCAGTATGCGCGGCACGTTGCGGGTCTATGTGGGCGCGGCTCCGGGCGTCGGGAAGACCTACAAGATGCTGGAGGAGGCGCACCGGCGGATCGAACGCGGCGCGGACGTGGTCGTCGGCTGGGTCGAGACCTACGGTCGCCCGCACACGATCGCGCTGGTCGACGGGCTGCCCATGATCCCGCCGCTCAAGCGCGCCTATCGCGACGGCGAATTCCCGCAGCTGGACCTGGACGCGGTGCTCGCGCGCAGGCCCGAGGTCGCGCTCATCGACGAGCTGGCACACACCAACCTGCCCGGCGGCCGCAACGCCAAGCGCTGGCAGGACATCCACGAGCTGCTCGACGCCGGGATCAACGTGATCACCACGGTGAACGTGCAGCATCTCGAATCGCTGCGCGACGTGGTCGAGCGGATCACCGGGGTTCCGCAGCGCGAGACGGTGCCGGACGAGGTAGTGCGCGCGGCCGACCAGATCGAACTGGTGGACATGTCCCCGGAGGCGCTTCGCCGCCGCCTCGCGCACGGCAACGTCTATCCGGCGGATCGCATCGACGCGGCGCTCGGCAACTACTTCCGGCTCGGCAACCTGACCGCGCTGCGGGAGCTGGCCCTGCTGTGGGTCGCCGACCGCGTCGACGAGGTCTTGCAGCGCTACCGGGAGGATCATCGGATCGACTCGGTGTGGGAGGCGCGTGAGCGCGTTGTCGTGGCGCTTCCCGGGGACGGTTCGGGGGATCTGCTGATCCGTCGCGCCGCGCGCATCGCGCAGCGCTCGCTCAAGACAGTCCTCGATCAAGACAGCGCTCGATCCAGGGCGGGGCTACGCGAGGCCGGCAGCGGCTCGGGCGCCGAACTGCTCGCAGTGCACGTCGCCCGTTCGGACGGTCTCGTGGCGGACACCAGCCCAACCGCGCTCGCCGCGCAACGACACCTGGTCGAATCACTCGGCGGGACGTATCACACGGTGGTCGGCGACGACGTGCCGCGAGCGCTGCTCGAGTTCGCGAGGGCGGCGAACGCGACGCAGCTGGTTCTCGGTACTTCGCGGCGTAACCGCGTCAACCGCCTGCTCACCGGACGCGGCATCGGCGAGACCACTATCCGGCTCTCCGGCGACATCGACGTGCACATGGTCACGCACGAGGATCCCGGACAGGCCAGGCGGCGCACCACGTGGCTGCCGCCAAACCCGCTGCGTGAGGCCGCGTGGGGACACGCGCGCTGGCGCGGACCCGCCGCCGCGCTGCTCGTGCCGCCGATCATCACCGCGGTGCTCGCGCAGGTGCCGCACGGCGGGCTCAACCTGACCAGCCAGGTACTCATCTTCCTGGTCGCCACGGTGGCCATCGCCCGGCTCGGCGGTCTACTCTCCGCGCTGATCGCGGCGCTGTGGGGTTCGCTGCTGCTGAACTACTACTTCATCACCCCGGTCCACACCTTCACGATCGACGAGGGCAACAACGTCTTCGCGCTGATCGTATTCGCGCTCGTCGCGCTGACCGTGGCCTCGGTGGTGGACCTGGCGATCAAGCAGACCCGGCGCGCCGCCAGCGCTTCCGCCGAGGCGGAGACCCTCGGTGCGTTCGCGGTGTCCGTGCTGCGCGGGGACGAGGCCATCAGCGCTCTGCTGGAGCGCTTCCGGGAGACCTTCGCGATGGCCTCCGTGGCATTGTTACAGCGATCGGAGTCGCAGCGACCGGGTGCGGAACGCGCGCAGTTCCAGCAACTCGGGCCCGGCGATCCGCACCCGCCAGACCTGAACGACGACCCGAACCGCTGGACGCTGGTGGCCAGCACCGGCGCGGACCCAGCGCTCTGTCCCGGTCAGGCGGACACGGTGGTCGAGGCAGGTCCGGACGCGGTGATCGTGCTGCGCGGGCGAACCCTCCCGGCCGACGACCAGCGCGTGCTGACCGCCTTCGCGGCGCAGGCCACCGCGGCACTGGAACGCCGCCGCCTCGCCCGCAGCGCCGCCGAGGCGGAGAGCCTGGCCG